>CAZQYQ010000280.1:0-6098 GCA_964597625.1 uncultured bacterium | reverse complement strand
GGAGGGAAACGTAGAAGGATCGCCCCCTGATGAGCTTTCCCGAGGCTTTGTTGGTGCTTCCTCCGTGGGAAAAGATGAAGTCCTGGATGCCGTAAAAATTGCCCTGGATGACGAGGATGGCTTTGGTGTCGTAACTTTGCACGGCTTCCGGCGTCAAGGTGCCCTGATCCCGGTGGTGGCCGTAAATCGCCGCGGCCAGGGCGGCCGTCGCCCGTGAGTGGTCGTAAAGCGAAACGTCGGGGATGTATTTTCCGACGGTGACGGCAGGAATCTGGGCGAGGTAGAGCCTGCAGAGGCTGTCGAAATGCTCGAGCCACAGGTGTGGGATATTCCGGTGTTCGAGCTTTTCGAGGTCGAAGACGAACTGTTCGAACAGCTCGCGGTATTCCCTGCCGGCTTTGTCTTTATCGGGCGGGACGACTTCCTGAGCCTTTGAGGGAAAAGCAGAGGTTGGGTCCAGCTTTTTCAGCGGAAGCCGGCAATGAAACTCATCGGCGCTTGTCGGCATCTTCTTTTCCGAAAGCACGAGCCCTTCGAAAATGGACATCAGGCGCGTCTTCAAGAAGCTCTCTTCACCGGATGCACAGCGATTGTAAGTGTCGAACGAGTCGCGATCGAAGCCGCTGCTGATGCGGTCACCCATGGCGATCGCCCATTGTCCTGCCGTTGTGGGGTTATGGTGTGCAGCGGCCAGAGAATGAAACGCGTCATCTTGCCCCCAATCCGAGCGTTCAAAGACGGATGGGAGAAGTTTTTGGAGGTGATCCAGAAAAGCTGCGGTGAAGACGGCGTGCTGGTGGGTGTATTTTCCCTCGAATGCCGGAAGATACAGGGAAGAATGACGATCGATGAAATCCTGGTCGGGGAAAAATCCCATGCCGAGGTTCCCGTCGATGCCGGCCGCGCCGGCGGCCCGCTGGGCAAACTTGCCGATGTCGTGAAGGAAACCGGCCAGGGCTACTTTCAACAACGTTTCATCCATCGTGGTCATCCTTTCGTTTGCGGCGCGATTGGTTATCGGAATGAGAAAAGGTTGCGAAGATCGCACGGTTCAATTTTCATCAATCTATTTCGATCAGCTCGCCCTGCTCGAAGGGGTTCTGCTGTTGCTCGGCGGTTGGGCGGCGGTCGACGAAGGCGACGCGGCGGACGGTGAGACCGAGACTGCAGGCGCGTTCGTAGACGGCCTGCATGACCCACTGCATGCAGGTGGTGCCGCCGGTCAGGTTGATCAGGATTTCGGAGGCGGCCAGCAGGTGCGGCTCCATGCGCTTGACGAGGCCGCCCGTTTCGTCGAAGCCGGTGAAGACCTCCTGCAGAATCAGGGTCTCCACCGTGTCGGGCGCGACGTTTCCGGCGCGGGAGCAGATATCGGGAATCCGATCGCGCACCTGCTCGCTCGTGAGAACGACGGTCCGGTCCGGGCGGGTGTGCAGAAAAGCGGAATACAGGAGGCCGGCCGAGGAGCCCAGACCACTGATCAGAAGTCTCCCGGCCGGTTTCGGAAGTTCAGGAATCTTCCACCATGCGTCGTCATGGAGATGCTCGAGACACTGGGCGTATATCTCACGAGCATCGTTCAGGCGGCCTTCGACCTTCACCGGGTCTTTTCGAAAACCCGCATGAGCGAATTCATTCCTGTAATTACATAATTGTCTATATATATTGCCGGCGGTGAGTTGCTTCTGATCGAACGTCAGTGCCGAGCGATACAGGGGCGTCTCGACGAGGTTTCGGCGGTCGTTGCTCACGAGCCAGTTGCCGTCGGGGTTCTGCGACAGCCAGGCCCGGTTGATCACCCACTCCCGCAGGAGCATCAGCGCCTGGGAAGTGTCGGCCTGATCGAGCTTGTCGTGGATGAAGTTCAGCTGGCGCCTGAGTTCCGGCAGGTCGAGGACGAGCGTGTTCTTCCACGTTCTACCGGCCTTCTGCATGGCGATCTGTTCGAGGGAACCGCGCAGTTTTTCGGCGAGCTCGCGGCCGGCAATGAACCGGGTATCATCGGTGATCAGGTGGGGAAAAAGGTCCAGGAGAGTGCGCGCCTGTTTTCCCGCCTCGAGGGTGAGCCCCGACGCCTGCATCGGATGGTAGACCTTCAGCTCCCGGCTGAATCGCCGGCTGGTTGTCTCGTCGAAGCCCGGCATTTCCTGAAGGAACTCCCCAAGCGTTTCGACGCCGCCGGTTTCCATGAAGGATTTCACGGCGAAGGAGCCCTTGACCAGCGCCGTCAGAGGCGAAAGGTCGAAAATGGGGGTTCGGTTCGTTGCCAGGTCGCGATGCTCGTAAGCCCCATAGAAGATCCCTCCCAGCTCGGCTTTGCGCGTTGTTTCCAGGTAGGACAGCGAGGCAAAGAACAGAAGCGGAAGATGCCGGAAACTGTTGGTGATGTCGAGAACGACTCGGTGTGGGGTCACTGCGGGCGACAGCCGCTGGATGATCTTGTCGAAAACGCTCCAGACTTCGTCGATGGTCTTTCCCTCGGAAATATCCAGGATTTCGCAGGTGATGCCAAGGGCGGCCGCTTCGTCGACGAGGGGCTTTCGGTTCGTTTCAGCGGCGGCGGTGGTGAGCAGGGCCAGGATTTTGCCGACAGGGGGTTCGATGGTCTGTGCCAGGGCAAGGCAACAATATTGGGTGGTATATGTTCGTTCCCCGAGGCAATAGGTGGTTTTACTCGGGGAACGGGCTCCGAGGGCCGTGAGAATGAGAGAGCTCATGATGTTCCTCCCGTCAGGATTCGTTGCAAAGCGGCATCGAGGGTGGGCAGGTCATGGCGATCGATCAGGTCGATCCGCATGATGCGGGCTTTCTTTTTGACTTCGAGCTTTTTCGACAGATCAGCGTTGGTCACGAGGATCTTTCTGGCAAGCGCCCCGCCGAGAGCGCGGGCGGTGGCGTCGATGGCAAGGAGTTCCTTCGAGAGGGTGGTGCTTTTCCCGCCCTGGCCGTCGCACTTGCAGGAGATGTAGGAAAGCTGGTTTCGATAGGCGATCAGCACGTCAGCCTCGGTTTTCGGAGAATCCTGGAGCGGTTGCTGCGTGGTCGGGTCGCGCTCCCAGGCGAGCTGGCATTGCGAAGCAACATTGGCGGTGCCGAATATACGCCGCGCGACATCCGTGACGTAGATTTCAAGCCAGGTTCCCAGAACATTCGCCCCCCAGAGCTCTTTGTCGAGAATCTTCAATGTGGGGATTGGCGACGTCGCCTCCCAGGTCGCGTGCAAGAGTCTGTCATCGCACTGGGCATGCAACAGGCGCCTGGCATCGGCGAGCGCCTGCCGGTCGTTCCCGTCCGGGAGGGAGACAGGGCGTTTGGGAGGCGTATTTGCCTTGACCCAGGCCCCCAGGATCGAAGCGGCGGCAGGGTGGGCACCGAGAAGGCGCGCCGCCTTGATATGCCTGGGCGTCGGGACGCGCTGCTGTATGGTGGTGTCGGGGTATTTGCCGTAGGCGGCAAGAAGCTGGTGGGGGGAGAGTTGCGGAATCGACAGCGAATCGCCGGGGAACGGCGCCGCAGGGTTCAGGGAATACAGCCGGTTTCCCCGGTAGTAGAGGACGGGCTGGCCGGTTTGGCCGGCGAAGGAAAACGCACCCAGCGACATGAGTTTAGTGCCCCCGGTGACGTTGACCATGCCCTTGGGGCGGCCTTCGGAAACCCAGGTGTCGTGCAGGGCACGGGAGATGCCATCCGGTGAGAACGGGTCGACCTGGATGAGCTTGACGTGCGGACTGCTGGTTTTGCGCAGTTCCTTCCAGAAACGGATGATCCAAAGGACTTCCTGATTTTTGAAGCGATCTTCGGAGTAGACGAACCACCAGGCGCGCGGTTCGAGCGCCATCGCAGGAAGAATGTTGGGCAGGGTCTGCTCGCCGATGAGCGCGACGTAGAAATCACGGGGAATCGTCATGCCGGGATGCCCCCCCGGAGCTGGCCGGCGTGGGATGGCGCCGTTGCGGAAACGATGTCGCTCGCGGCGATTCCGGTGATCCGGTAGCGGCCCTGGCCGAAGATCGTGCCGCGGCCGATACGGAGGATTTCACCGGCTCGGAGAAGCGGCAGGAAGGGGCGGATATCGCCTCGGTAGAGGGCGGTTCCGACTGTGCCGCCCCAGGTCGCGCGCTGGTTCTGGCGGCTGGAGACGCGTTCCCAGAAAACGGTCGACAGGGAGTGAGGCGTGAGGGAAACCTGCTCGGCCCGATCAATGATCTCGCGGAAATTCCAGGGCGGCCCGGCGGTGAGGTCATCCGGAGCGATGGCCGTGAGGCGTCGGAGGATGGAGCGGATGATCCGGTGGAAATCGGGCTGATTCACGATTCTGCCGGTGGCTTTGTCCTTGAAGGAGGTTGGAGTCTCGAAGGCGAGGCTCAGTTCGAGCGGTGCGCCGCCCCAGCCGGTCGGCTGATCGACCGACAGCGTTTCCGGGGAATAGGCCGCGAGCGTCTGGGCCGTGGGGTCATAGAGGCATTTGCCGGTGCCGACTTGGGTCATGCCGTGAAGCGTGCATGGGATGCGGTCGCGACCGAGGCCGACTGCGGCGGCTTCACGCAGAGCCTGAGTGAGAAAGGGCAGAGTGTCTGTCGCCCGCCCGAAAAGGATGAGGTGAAACCGAGCGATTTCATGGGGCTGAAACTGGCGCGGCCCCTGAAAATCGGCGTTGAGAACGAGGGGGTGCGGGGCATCGCCGCCGCCGCCCGTCGTCATGCTCGAGGAAGGCGACGTCGCGGTTTCGAAGGTGATGGCATAGGCACAGGTATGCTGCGCAAGACAGCCTCGGCAGGAGGTTTCCGGCCGGTTGCGCTGGAAGCAGACGATGCGTTTGAGCTGGTAGCCCAGTGCCCCGCGCAGGGTATTGACGGGGTTCGGCGGAAAGGACAGTGCCGACTGGGGACGCAGCTCGGCGATGAGTTCGAGGTATCGCATGTTCCCTCCTCTCGATGGGCCGGAGGCGCCGTTTTCCGGCGTGTCTCGCATCTCGCCCCTCGGTGGGGAGTTTCGGCCGACCGTGCAGGGGAAGCTCCCGTTCTCTCAGCTAAATAACATAAAACCTGCTACAGTTCAAGAAATTATGGCAAAACGTATGTATCGACCCATTTTCTATTCGGGCCGTCGTATTTCGATACGCTCAGGTATTGCACGATGCATGCGAGCCATCGAGGCGTGTCTTTACCCGAGGTGATGGAAAGCACCTCGTCAGGCAACGATCTTCGTGGCGGGTCAGGCGGCCCTGAGTGCGGATCTCGCGGCTCTGGTCAGAAAGGAAAAGCGGGAAAGACATTTTTGCATCAACAAAATCATATTGTCGGAAAGGAGGGTTGGCTGAATCCCAATCCGAGATTGGCGATATAAATAGTAATTACCATATTATATGGAAGTGCCTCGGCGTATCCGGGTCGCCCGGGCGCGGGGAATGGAACTGGTTGCCGGTGTGAAGTCGGCTTATGCGGATTTCACCAGTGATACGACCGGACGCAGGCCGAGAGTCGCCAGGGCCTGCTCGATGGTCGTTGCTTTCGTTGCGTGCCTGGGGTCGAGCATTCGGCGGACTTCTTTCTCGTCGATGCCGAGGGAGCGGGCGAGGGCCGTCTTGGCGCCACGCTTCCCGATGACGGCGCGGAAGAGAGCGGCTTTCAGGGCGGTCAGCACGGGGACGGTCGCAAGGATTTCGCCGGATCTCATCCTGGAGGGGGCCGGAATCTCCAGCTCTTTCTCGATGCGGAACTCGATTGCTGCCTGGATGGCGCCTTCGGCGTTCTCGATGGCGTCGGCTTCGGTTTCTCCCTGGGTGATGGCCTCGGGCAGATCGCGACATGAGACGACGAAGCCTCCGTCGGGATCTGGGGTCAAAAAGACCGGATACGCGAACTTCATGACTCGCCCTCCTTCACAGCTCATCAGGCCGAATTCCGAGTTGTTTGCACATGCCATGGAATGTTCCGCTTTTCAGTTCGTCCTGGGGGTTGCGAACGACCGTCCAGTTGTCAGCAAGAGTCAAGACGCCGTGGCTCCCCTTACCCCGGTCGGGATGCCATTCGCATGCCCAGCCCCGAGTCTTTGCCAGGTGCCGAACTTTTTTGATGAATTCGTTTCCTCGCACGAAC
>CAZQYQ010000279.1:0-6125 GCA_964597625.1 uncultured bacterium | reverse complement strand
AATCGATACGGCGACGCAGACCATGCGCTTGTTCTCGACCATCCCAGGCAAAGAGGGTCGGGTGACCATGACCGAGCTTGGCAGCCCCACCTCTGTAAACACTCTGAAATCAATATTCGATATCACCCCTCAGACATACTCGAACGGAGAGGGCAACTACTCCTTCAAAATGCATGTGAAGGATGCGGCGATCCAGTTCCAGATCGGGCCAAACCAGGGGCATGTCGCGAAATCCAATATCATTCGAACCGATGCCAAGGCTCTTGGAATCATGGATCTCGACCTCACGACCGTGAAATCCTCAACGGAAGCCATCGGTATCATCGATAAGGCCCTGCAGCGCATCTCTTCGGAACGCGCGAAGCTTGGCGCAATCGAAAATCGCATGACCTACACCACCAACAGCCTGCGCGTTGGACTTGAAAATATGTCGGCTTCGGATTCGAGAATTCGCGATGTCGATATGGCCCGGGAAGTCATTGAACTTACAAAATATCAGGTCCTGCAGCAGTCCAGCAACGCCATGCTTGCTCAGGCCAACACGACCTCCCAGCGTGTGCTCGACCTGCTCAGGTAAAAAGGAGAGACATTGTGGAAAAGCACGACGTAAAGAATATCGCTACCGCCACCCGGAATCGCTCGATTCGCAAGCTATTCAGATAATAAGCAAAATTTGAAGATGAACAAGGGCGAAAGTTAAAGTAAAATCTCAATAACAAGTTGAAGTTAGAGTAAAAATCGTTCTGAGATCCGGCCATCCGTCAGGGTGACCGGATTTTTGCCGTACTCGCCTCTGGTTTTTAGCTATTTAAGACGATAATCGAAGTAGGGAAAAGACTAGGTATCGGCAAAAAGTGACCCGGCCCGAAGTCGAAAATGAAAAAAGGAGGGTAGAACCGCCGAACCGGCAGATCGGCAGATATCGAAAAGACGTGATCGAGTGACGCACGCGGGCACTGCCCGACCCGGAACAAGGATGTTCCGGTAAACGTTCAAGGAGGAATCCATATGTCATTAACCATTAATCAGAACGTTCTTTCTCTCAAAACCCACTCCACTCTTGCCTCAACTTCATCCCGGCTCGAGAAGTCCATTGAAAAGCTGAGTTCGGGTCTGAGAATCAACCGGGCATCTGATGATGCTGCCGGTCTGGCGATCAGTGAAAAGTTGCGCCGCCAGGTCAAGGGCCTTTCCAGAGCGATTTTGAATGCTCAGGATGGCGTCTCGATGATCCAGACGGCAGAAGGCTCTCTCAACGAATCTCACAGCATCCTTCAGCGTATGCGCGAACTGGCGGTTCAGGCCAGCAACGACACGTTGACCAGTGGCGACCGGTTGGAGATCCAGAAGGAAGTCAACCAGCTTCGCGACGACATCAACCGCATTTCGTCGAATACCGAGTTCAATACCAAGAAACTGCTCGACGGAAGCCAGTCGGCTCTCGTTTCAGCGACCACGCAAAGCGCCACCGGTATCGTTACCGGTACCCCTACGGGCGGAGACTACCAGCTCAGCATTGCTCTGCTGACCGGTGGCGTTTCCGAAATGCAGCGCTCCCAGACTTTCACCATCGCCGGAACGGGAAGCCTCGCTCAGGGGAGTTCTCAGCTCCAGAGCATAGCTCAGTTCTATGATGCCAACGGTGTTTTCGCGATCGGCATTTCCCAGAAACTTGTTGTAAACGGCAATGCTGACACTTCCGAACTCGTTGTGAACGGTCAGATGACCGTCGACCAGCTCAGCTCGGCGATCCAGAGTGCCATTACCGGAACTTCCGGTTTGAACATCAAGGGCTCGAAGGCCGGCTTCATCGGTACGGCCCAGACCGGCGTTGCGGAAATGGGCGGCTATTTCCAGGTTACTTCCGGTGCCGTCGGTGAAAATGGTCGTCTCTCATTCTCAGGTGATCAGACCTTGATCAATGCCCTCGGTCTGAGCGTCTCCCGCGAAGCGAAAGATAATCTCGTCGAAGTCATGGCGCGCGATGCGTTTGGCAATACATCGACCATCAATACGAATGGCGATACGGCAAGCGGCCTCCTGAACGGCATCGATCTTCAGTTCAGCTCTCAGGCGGCTCAGGTTGCCGGCCTTGGCGGTCTTGAAATGGGTCTGAACTTCGCCGTTGCGCAAACGTTCAATATTTCCGTCGGTGGCGGTGCGGCTAAAGGCGGCGGCTCAGCGGCCATCTCCCTGGCTGCCGGTGACTGGTCCATGGATCAGATTGCCCGTGCCGTTGCAACTGCGGCGAGTGCCACGATAGTCGGCCTGACCACGGCCGTTGTTGATGGTCAGCTTCGCATCTCCTTCGCGCCCACCAACTCCGCTGCCAGCACCATCGATATCTCTGTGGCAAGCTCGGCTACGACTCTCGGCATCCAGAACGGCAGCTTTGGCGGATTCACACAGGCCACCAAAGACACCACGGCTCAAATTCTGGGCCTCAGCATGTATGCGAATCAGGTCGCCTCGGGGCAGGCCTTCACGATCGGCGATGATAATACGAGCTATGTGTTTACTGCATACACGACCATGTCGCAGACGACTACCGCCGATATGAAACGGTTCTCGACCCTTCAGAACTCGGTCAACCTCACCATGGTGACCCAGAGCGTGGATGTGCGCCTGGATCAGGCGGGCAACTCACTAGCATTCACCTCTCTTCATGTCGGCCAGGTGAATACGACAGCCGGTTCGACCGCCAGCATGGTCTCTCTGTCGGTCAACACGACAGGTGCGCAGTCAAAATTCGGCTTTGCCGCTTCCTCATCCTCGAAGGGAGCCGGCGATGCGAACTTCAGGCTCCATGTCGTTTCGAACCAGCCCGGGTTCCAGATCGGCGCTGATCAGGGCCAGTCGATGAGCATCTCGATCGGAAACATGTCGGCCAAGGCTCTTGGCGTGGACAACCTCGACATGACCTCGATTGCCGGGGCTCAGCGGTCTCTCGCCAAGATCAACAAGGCAATCGACAAAGTTTCTTCTGAACGTTCAAAGATTGGGGCATTCCAGAACCGCCTGGAATACGCAATCAACAACCTCCGCACGAGCGAGAGCAATATGACCTCGGCTGAATCCCGCATCCGCGATGCCGACATGGCGATGGAGATGATCGAATTCACCCGCGATCAGATCGTCACTCAGTCCGGAACGGCGATGCTTGCCCAGGCCAATCTCGTTCCTCAGGGCGTTCTCCAACTGCTCAAATAAATATAGATAGTTATCTATCATTCTGTCCTCGCAAGGCCCCCGAACCGGGGGCCTTTTTCTTGGCTTCCAATCACTCTTCACTACCACCTGAAGATCCCCTGAGCGGCGAAAGCAGGCGATAATCAGGCTGATTGTCGTGAAAAGAGGTGGTATCTGCCTGGATACGGCATTTTAAGCCTTCTGGGCAGGCAATTCCGGTGTGTTGCTTCACAGATGGAAATGACGATGCCATGAGAGACGAAGGCCTGAATGATGCCTTCTTGAATCTGAACCAGAGGAGGTTCTCCGAAGAAGAAGCCGCTCATATAAGTCGCAATCTGCGACACTGATGTGAATGTTGCGCAAGGACGCGCGGCTCATTCTGATTCAAGGAGGAATCAATATGTCATCTCTTCGCATCAACCAAAACGTTACCTCGATCAAGACTCACAGCGCGCTGGTCAGCACATCCGACCGGCTGGAAAAGTCTATTGAGAAACTCAGTTCGGGTCTGCGCATCAACCGCGCGGCCGATGACGCCGCCGGTCTCGCCATCAGCGAGAAGTTACGCCGTCAGATCCGGGGTTTGTCGCGGGCCGTGCTCAATGCTCAGGACGGGATCTCCATGATCCAGTCGGCAGAGGGCGCGCTCAATGAATCGCACAGCATCCTGCAGCGTATGCGGGAGCTGGCACTCCAGTCGGGCAACGATACTCTCACCAGCAATGACCGTCTCGAGATCCAGAAAGAGGTGAATCAGCTCCGTGACGATCTGAACCGGATCGCCCGGAACACGGAATTCAATACAAAAAAACTGCTCGATGGCAGTCAGACCGCCCTCATCAGCGCCAGTTCGATGGCCGTGAAAGGGCTAGTTACCGGCACGGGAAACGGCAGCGGAGATTACGATGTCAGCATTGCGCTGATCACCGGGGGCATCTCTCAGCTGCAGCGTTCCCAGATTTTCACCGTTGTCGGTGACGGCTCTGTTCTTGCCGACGGTTCGACTCAGCTCCAGAGCGTTGCTCAGTTTTACGATGCAAACGGCGTATTCACCCTTGGGATTCCGCAGAAGCTCACCATCAGTGGAAACTCAAGGAATGCCGAGATCGTCGTCGATGGGCAGATGACGCTCGACAAGCTGGCGGCCGAGATCCAGGAGGCACTGATCAGTGATTCCGGATTGAAGCTGACCGGCTCGAAAGTCGGCGTCATCAATACGGCGCAAACTGGCATGGCGAACCTGGGCGGATACCTCCAGGTCATTTCGGGCAGCATCGGGGAAGAAGGAAACATCGCATTCTCAGCCGATCAGGGGCTGCTGAACTCGGTTGGAATGAGCGTTATTCGTGATTCGAAGAATAACCTGACGGAACTCACCTGCCGGGACTCGTTCGGAAACCTCAGCCAGGTGCGCACGGATAACAACCGCGCATCCGGACTTCTGGATGGAATCGATCTCGAATTCACATCCCAGGCTGCGCAGGTCTCAGGTTTTGGCGGTCTGGAATCCGGGCTGACGGTGTCTCCGAATGCAAGCTTCACCGTTTCTGCCGGGGGGGCCGAATTCACGGTAAGCATTTTCCAGGGAGACTGGACGATGGAAGGCCTTGCAAGATCGATCGAGAAACAGCTGACGAACACGGCAGCCGGATACGGTCAAATGTCCGGTATCCGGACGATCGTCGCTGATGGCGAGCTTCGAATTCTGTTCGAACCGACGGACTCGAATACCTCTTCGGCGCTTGTCATCTCCGATGCTTCCGCTTCGGGGTCGCTCGGATTCAGCAACGGGATTTACAGCGGCTTCGTTCAGAGTTCAAAAGATTCGACCAGGTCCGTATACGGGTTCAGTCGGTATGCTGCGGTGGCGCCTTATACGGTGTCATTCAGTATCTCGGATGGAATTGGTGTTGCCACCGCCATCTTTGAAACCGTTCAGAGCGAAACAGCTTCAGATATGCAGAGATTCGACGAGTGGCAGGCCGTTGTCAACGACGCTCTCAATGCTGCCACCGTCATGGTGCGGCTCGATGCTGCAAATGGCGGGCTGGCATTCACATCCCTCCTGGTCGGAAAAGAAACGACGACTGCCGGTACCACGCTCAGTAACGTGTCTGTTTCCATGAACAGCACGGATTTTCAAAACAGATTCGGTCTTGCGGCTTCTTCATCGGTTGGCTCAGGGGACAAAAATTTTCGCCTGCATGTTGTGGATAAAACTCCTCAGTTTCAGATCGGTGCGGATCAGGGCCAGAACATGAAGATCTCGATCGGTGACATGACCGCGGCTGCTCTCGGAGTCGACAATCTCGACATGACAACCATTGCCGGCGCTGAAAAGGCCATTGTTCGATTGAACAAAGCCATCGATACCGTTTCCTCAGAAAGAGCCAAACTTGGATCATTCCAGAATCGCCTGGAGTATGCGATCAATAACCTGAGAAATATTCATGGAAATCTGACGTCAGCCGAGTCGAGACTCCGCGATGTCGATATGGCCCAGGAAATGATCGAGTTTACGAGAGACCAGATCGTTTCGCAGTCAGGAACCGCCATGCTGGCCCAGGCGAACCTGGCTCCCCAGGGAATTCTCCAGTTGCTGAAGTAAACGAAAATAACTGAAAATGAGTTATGTTGATGCGAAATTGAATGAAATGATCTGATAATTCGGTGCCATCTGCATAAAGTCACCAAAACAAGGTGAAGTAATCTGACGGGTTAAGACGATAAACCTACTAGAGATACGGATAGCTCTGTCAAGTTGAATCGAAAGGGGGATGGGATAAAGATAGAGAAGGGAATGATCACCGGGTTGCAGTAAAATTCAGTGGGAAAGCCGGGGCAAGGATGTCCCGGAAACGATTCAAGGAGGAATCACTATGTCTCTCACCATCAATCAGAATGTCCTTTCACTCAAAACACATGGAACATTA
>CAZQYQ010000278.1:0-6231 GCA_964597625.1 uncultured bacterium | reverse complement strand
ATGTACTACTCTTTCGACTTCTTCAGGGCGGGTGATTCCGTTGCTGGATTCATCATCGATTATCTGGCCATGATGGTCCTGTATGCCTGCGTGGGGCAGTGTACAACCAAGATCGGTGCCGGCAAGACTGCCCCGTGCCTGAAGGTTCATCCCCGGCGCTGACCGGCGACGTCTGACTCATGATGCATGGAAAACCGCCGGCGGTGTTTCCTGGACGATCAGGCAAGAATCTGGCAGCAATGGTCTATCTGGTCGGCTGCTCCGGAGATACCCTTCTCATAGCAGGGTCGCCCGGCTCTGGGAAATCTCGGAACTGCGTGAAGGAGAAAATATGAAGCCATATATCATCTGCCACATGGTATCGACCGTGGACGGCAGGATCGACTGTGCTGCCCTCGAAGGAATGACGGGCGAGGACGAATACGAAATCACGGGCGCGACGCTGGAAGGGGATGCCTGGCTTTGCGGCCGCACCACGATGCAGTTGCATTTTGCGGATGAGAAGCCGTTCTCTTCGACAGCGAACAGGCCGGCGGGACCGCAACCCGTTTATGTTGCCCGCCGGGCTGACTCGTATGTCATCTCGGTCGATACCCTCGGCAAGCTCGGGTGGTCGTCGGACGAGATCGACGGAGCGCATCTCATCTGCCTCGTGAGTGAACGGGTTCCGGAAGACTACCTCGCCATGCTTCGTGACACGGGCATCTCCTATATCGTTTCGGGCAGCCCGGCGATCGATCTTGCCCGAGCGGCGGACCTCCTCCGTGAACACTTCGGAATTCGCAGACTGCTCCTCGAAGGCGGCGGTCATATCAATGGGGGATTCCTCGAAGCCGGTCTCGTCGATGAGGTGAGTTTGCTGCTCGCCCCGACCATCGACGGCAGGCATGACATTCCCACTGTTTTCGACGGTATCCGCGCCACAAAGGAAACGGGCGTCGGGCTCACCTTGAAAAGCGTCGAAACCCGCGCCGGCGGCACGCTCTGGATCCGCTATGCCGTACATCGCCAGGGGGCGAACCGGGGGTGATTCCAATAGGGTGGTACCGTGTGGTAGATATGTGCAACGGCTGAAATTTCCGACGGCCTTTCCAAAAATATTCTAGTAAAAATATATATAGGAGTATGAATAGTGAAACGTCTGGGTAATGTATTGGTTCTGATCGTCCTGGGTGTCTTGTTCTGTGTCGGTACAAGCTGGGCTCAGATGTCCGAGGGAGAGAAGACGCCGGTACAAACCGGAAAATCCGTCGTCTATTTCACCCGGGTCATCGGGCCGAGCGCACTGGTGAAGATCTACGACAAGATCAGCCAGGAGATCGGCGGCAAAGTCGCTATCAAGATTCATACGGGCGAGCCGAACGGGCCCAACATCCTGCCCCGGATCATGGTGAAAACCTTGCAGCAGCATATTCCCAACAGCAACCTGGTCGAGACCAACACGCTGTATCCCGGCGCCCGGAAAACCACGGCCCAGCACCGGGAAACCATCAAAACGAACGGCTGGACGTTCTGCCCGGTGGATATCATGGATGAAGACGGCGCGGTCATGCTTCCCATCAAGGGCGGGAAGCATTTCAAGGAAATGTCGGTCGGCAAGAACCTGCTCAACTACGACTCGATGCTCGTGCTCACCCATTTCAAGGGCCATGCCATGGGCGGCTTCGGAGGCTCGATGAAGAACATCGCCATCGGCTGCGCCGACGGCCCGGTCGGCAAAAAGCTGATCCATGCTGCGCCGGACAATCAGGATTACGAATCCTGGCTGAAGGGCGAAGAATTCATGGAGAACATGGTGGAATCGGCAAAGGCCACCGTAGACCATTTCGGAAAGCGTATCGTTTACATCAATGTTCTGCGCAACATGTCGGTGGACTGTGACTGTGCCGGCGTCAAGGCCGCACCGGTCAAAGCACGCAATCTGGGCATTCTGGCTTCCACGGACCTTCTGGCGGTCGACCAGGCCTCGATCGACATGGTGTACAAGCTTCCTCAGGCGGAGCTTTGCGACCTGAAGGAACGCATCGAATCCCGCAAAGGACTGCGCCAGCTGACCTACATGAAAGAGCTGGGCATGGGCAACGACCAGTATGAATTGATTCCCCTGGACTAATGAGCCCTCCGTGATGTCCGCTGTTCCCCCTGAGCTCGTCAAAGGGGTGTGCGAGGCTTGTGCCTGGCGCGAACGGACCAGGGAAACAGACTTGCGGTATCAGACCTGAAGGATGTGATCGAACGAAGGGAGTATCTTATGCTGTATCGAATGTTCGGAAAAACGGGGCTCTCGGTATCCATTCTCGGTTTCGGCTGTATGCGTCTGCCGCTGATCGATCCAAAAAAGCCGGAAACCATCGACGAGGCCGCGGCCTCGAGGCTGCTGGATATCGCCATCGACAACGGCGTCAACTACGTCGACACAGCATACCCGTATCACGCGGCCGTTCCCTTCACTGCCGGCCAGAGCGAACCGTTTGTCGGAACGTATCTCCGGGGCGGAAAACGCGACAAGGTGTACCTGGCCACCAAGCTTCCGAGCTGGGCGATCCAGACCCGCGAGGACTGCGACAAATACCTGAACGAGCAGCTCACCCGGCTTCAGACCGACCATATCGACTTCTATCTCGTTCATTGTGTCATGAAGCAGTTCTGGGGCAACCTGAAGAACGCCCGCGTGTTCGAATTCCTCGACGCGGCGCTCAAAGACGGGCGCATCCGATATGCGGGCTTCTCCTTCCATGACGAGCTTCCGCTGTTCAGGGAAGTGGTGGATGCGTATCCCTGGTCGTTTTGTCAGATCCAGTATAACTTCATGGACGAGGAGTATCAGGCGGGGCGGGCCGGCCTGGAATATGCCGCCGGGAAGGGGCTCGGCGTGACCGTCATGGAGCCGCTCCGGGGCGGCAGCCTGACCGGCAACATCCCTCCGGTGATCCAAAGGATCTGGGACGAGGCCGGAACCCGGCGTTCCCCCGCTGCCTGGGCGTTCCGACACGTCTGGAACCAGCCGGGCGTGAGCGTGGTTCTGAGCGGCATGAACCAGGAAACGCATCTGCGCGAGAACCTGAAAATTGCCGGGACGGGCCTTCCGAACTCCCTTTCGGAGCAGGAACGCAACACCATCGAAGCCGTCCGGAAAGAGTATCGTGCCCGGATGAAAGTGGACTGCACCGGCTGCAAATACTGCATGCCCTGTCCCGTCGGCGTGAACATTCCCGGCTGTTTCAGCATGCTGAACAACGCCGCCATGTTCGAGGACATCGGAACTGCCAGATTCCAGTACAAGATGTATGTCGGTGACGGGAAGGCCAGCAAGTGCGTCAAATGCGGCAAATGCGCCGTCAAATGCCCCCAGCACATTCCCATTCCCGAGAAACTCAAGGATGTCGTTGCCGCCCTCGAAGGGTAGGAACGTGTCCCAGGGCCGTTTCATCGTGTGACGGCGGCGCGGGAATAATAATAATCGGAGAGATATATATGAGCAAAAACATACTGGTTCTTTCCGCCAGTCCGCGGAAGGGCGGCAACTCGGATTTGTTGTGCGACGTGTTCATCAAAGGGGCGCGGGAAGCGGGGAACCAAACGGAAAAGATCTTCCTGCGGGACAGGCGGATCGGCTTCTGCACGGCCTGCGAACATTGCCAGAGCCACGGCGGAGCCTGTCCGCAAAAGGACGACATGGCCGAGATTCTCGGGAAGATGATCGGGGCCGACGTCATCGTTATGGCGACCCCTGTGTATTTCTATACGATGGACGGGCAGATCAAGACGCTGATCGACCGGACGGTCGCCCGCTACACCGAGATCCAGGGCAAGTCGTTCTACTTCATCGCGACGGCGGCCGACTCGGACCGGACATCGACGGGCCGGACCATTGAAGGCTTCAGGGCCTTCACCGACTGCCTCACCGATGCCCGGATCGCAGGCGTTATCTCCGGCACGGGCGTCTGGAAAATCGGCGACGTCGAAGGCACCCCGGCCATGCGCGAGGCCTACGAAATGGGCAAGAGCGTGGCCTGACACCGTCACCTGAATTCCTGGGTGACATGCTGAATGAGGGATTGGAATGAGAGAGCTGGTTCGCTGAAATAGCCCTGTTCAACATATCTCACAGCCCTTGTGCAACAGCCCCCGGATGTCCGGGGGCTGTTGTTTTGGAGTCTCGCTCACAAGACTGATACCGGTTCATGCGACTGATGCCATGAACAAGCTTCCATGATAAAAACCTAGAGCTATAAAATGATGATTTCTATGCAAGGCCAGCCGCATTTTATCCCGTCGCAACGCCGGAACCTGTGGCAGCATCGATCAATGCCTGGTAAACCACCAGACCCAAGAAGATTCGGGCCAGGGCCCTGCGGGGAACAGTAGGGATCTGCATCCCGTGTCAGTGGGCATATTCTGTGTTTCTGCCGGCTAAACGGCCAACATCTATAATGAGCGCAATAGATCCGTCGCCGAGAACGGTCGCGCCAGAACACTCGGTACCATTTCTGTAGATTTTCCCGAGCGGTTTGATGACGGTTTTGTGCTCGCCGATGACCGAGTCGACGACAAGGCCGATGCGCTGGCCACGGACACGGGCAATGACGATCTGCTCGATATCGGGCCTTTTTCCGCGAATCCCGAAGCGTTCACGAAGTTCGAAATAGGGCACCAGCGTGCCTCGAACAGGGACGAGTTGTCGATGGCCGTAATCCTTCCGTTCAGATGCTTTCAGCACCGTGCATTCTTCAACAACGCTCACCGGAATGATGAATGCCTGAGTTCCGATATTCACCAGAAGCCCGTCGATGATGGCGAGTGTAAGAGGAAGCGTGATATCGACACGCGTGCCCCTGCCGGGAGTGCTTGTGACATCGATTGTTCCGCGAAGATCGTCCACCGCTATCTTGACCACATCCATGCCGACACCCCGGCCGGAAATACTGGTCACGCTTGCCGCGGTGGAAAAGCCCGGCAGGAAAATGAGCTGAAAGACTTCGCGGTCGGTCAATTCCGCCTCGGGCGAAATGAGATGCTTCTCGATGGCCTTTTTGAGAATCGCATTCCGGTCCAGGCCTGCACCGTCGTCTTCGACGTGAATCAGGACGTTTCCACCGACGTGCTCGGCGGCAAGGTGGATCGTTCCGCCGGGCGACTTTCCCGCAAGAATCCGGTCGTCCGGCGACTCGATTCCGTGGTCCGCGCTGTTGCGGATCAGATGCATCAGCGGCTCGTCGAGACGGTCGATGACCGTCTTATCGATTTCCGTTTCTGAGCCGCTCATCGTCAGCTCGATTTCTTTGGAGAGGGATGTCGACAAATCATGCACGAGGCGTTTGAATTTGCTGAATGTGGCTTCAATCGGAAGCATGCGGATGCTCAGCGCATTATCGCGCAGGCCGTTCGTCAGCCGGCTTACCTCCTCGGCAATCTGCCCGATATCGTATTTATGCAGCAGTGCCGGCAGCTGATTCGGCCGGGTTTTCCTGATCAGACCGGCGATCTGGGTGAGGCGTTCCTGCACGGTCACTAGTTCGCCGACGAGATTCACAAGATGGTCCAGTTTGAAGGACGTCACGCGGATACTGGCTGATCCGTTGCTCTTCGCGCGTCTCTCGATCTGCTCGCGTTTTCGCGACTGTTCGGAAAGGGCTGACTCGACATGCTCGCGCGTTACCACTCCCGCATCCACGAGTCGTTCCCCGAGCGGCTTCTGTTCCTTGAGGACGTTTCCGAGTTCCTCCTCTGAGAGAGAACCTTTCGTGACAAGCAGCTCGCCCAGGAGTGGCACCTTGTCGTCCGGAGAGGTGTGTTCCTTCGAAGCCGCTTCGATTGCAAGACGATTTCCGTCGAGAAGCGGCGCAAGTTTTTCACGGAGCTCGCTCTCGGTGATGCCGGTGGTTAAAATGACGTCAAGCAGCATCTCTTCCCGGTTGCTCATGCTGTCCGCTGCTCCTGTTTCGCCCCGGAAACAGGGTTGTGCATGATGCTCATGATCGTGCATGGGCCCTGCTCACGGAGTTTGTCGAGAATTGTTTCCCCGAGTTCGCTTCTGTATATATTATTTGTTATATATATTCGTATTCTGAACTGGTTTTCCTCAGCGCTTTCCGCTTGGGAGATGGATGCGGCAGAAAGGCGGTCAACCTCCGCACGCAGGTTCATCGCATTCTGGAGCGAGGCGATCACCTCGAGTGGATCCATGATTGCCGGGTCTTTTGCGCTGTTTTCATCCGCAAGCATCTTCAC
>CAZQYQ010000277.1:0-6289 GCA_964597625.1 uncultured bacterium | reverse complement strand
TGAAAAAGGGCCGTTCGAAACCTGTCGATCAGAACGGAACTCCTGCCGACTTCAAACCACTCTCCGGGACAGCCTCAACGGCCGGGCTGCTTCCCGATTTCACGCCCCGGGGGGATCCTCCGGCGGATTTTGGAGAGAACCGCAGGCAGCTTGAGCAGCTTCGCGCGGCACGCGGCCGCGAGATCGAGGAGTTCTCGGCCCGACACCGGATTCCCGACCAGTTCAGAACGTTTCTGCAGGAATTCTACGCACGACAGGCCGGTCGCTGATGCTTTTCGATCTCAAGTTTTTCCGCAGCCTGCGCCTGTTATCGATCATCACCAAACGGCATTTCCGGGGTGAAAAGATCGGGCACAGGCGCAGTCCCAATCGCGGCTCATCAGCCGAGTTCGCCGAGTATAAGGAATACATGCCCGGGGACGATCTCCGGTTCATCGACTGGAACCTGTATGCGAGGCTCGAGAAGCTGTACATCAAAAAATTTCATAACGAGGAAGATCTTGCCGTCTCGATTCTGGTCGATGCCTCCGCATCCATGACCGCCGGAACGCCGTCAAAATTCGATTACGCCAGAAAGATAGCTGGTTCTATATCATGGATCGGTCTTCAGCACCATGATGCCGTTCGCATTCACACGTTCGCCGGCAGCCTCGCGGAGCCGTTCGAAGCAGGCTTCAGGCGCAGCCACATTCACCGGCTGCTGGGCTTTCTCGAACAGCGGCAGAGCGGCGGCGGGAACGGCTCGTTTGAGGATGTCGTGACGCGCTTTCTGTCCCGCACGCGCCGGCCCGGAGTCGTATTCGTGATAACCGACGCATGGCTCGGCGAGGATCTGTACACCGGCCTGAAGCGGCTTGCCCACCGCAAGTTCGAAACGACTCTCGTTCAGGTGCTGACCCCGGAAGAAGTCAACCCGGATATCGCAGGACTGGTCGATCTGATCGACTCGGAGGATCAGAACAAGGTCAGTCTCACGGTCAACGGCCAGGCATTGGCGCTGTATGAGGAAATACTCAAGGAAACGTTCGACGAGCTCCAGCAGTTTCTGTCAACTCACCAGATGCGGTACCAACGGTGCCTGACATCGACCCCGTTCGAGTCGGCCATCCTGAGGCTTTTCGAGGCGACCGGAGCCTCATGAACGCTTCCCTGTTCCTCGCACCCGGTTTTCTCTGGTGGCTGCTGATGCTGCTTCCGGTGATCGCCCTGTATTTTCTGAAAATACGTCCCAGAAGGCACGCAATTCCATCGACGCGTATCTGGCGGCTGGTTCTCGAACGCATCAAACCGAACTCGTTCATCCAGCGGTTCCAGAACTCGATCTTTCTGTTTTTCCAGATATTCGCGATCAGCCTTGCCGTCTTCGCTCTCGCAAGGCCGCTGCTGATGCGAAACAACAATCTCACACGTATTATACTCATAGATATATCCAACTCGATGCAGACCTGCGACTTCATTCCCAACAGATTTTCTGCAGCCCGGGAGCGGGCGCGACGTCTGATCCGCGAAGCTTCCGGAAAAGTCGGTCTGTACACGCTCGGCGACTCCCTGAGACCCGCAGCCCGCCCCACGGATGATATCCCGTCGGTCCTCAGGGCCCTTGAAGCCATTCAGCCGGAATCGACCTCCACACCGACGCCTGAGCACGTCATGCGGGGCATACTCGACCTCGAAGGCCTTGCACCCGACGAAATATATATTCTTACAGATACACTCGATATCTTCGTTCCGGCGGGATTCCTGCCGCGCACCGCTCTCTCCGTGGAAACCTTCGGCGCGAAAGCCGCCAATATCGCGATAACCGGGGCGGATGCAGAACCGCTGCCCGGGACCGACAAGCTGCGGGTATCCCTGATGCTGATGAATACGGGTGAACGCCTGGTATCCGTTTCGATACGTCCCGAAGGCCCGTCGCAGGAGGGTTTTCCGTGCCAGGCGCATCTGAGCCCGGGGAAAGAAACCAGCGTGCGGCTGCCGGACCTTTCCGGAGACCGGCACAAGCTGATCGTGACCGCCCCCGACGTCGATAATGCAAACCCGGCCGATGACGTCTGGTATCTGTCGATCCCGTCATGGAAGCCACGGCTTGCCGTTTACGCGCCCCCCTCATCGTCGCTCTTCCGCCTCGGAAAAGCGTTTCCACTGATCGACGTCGTTGCCTCCGGCCAGGCAGGCGCATCGGGAACACTTTCCGGCGCGCTCGCCGCAGGCATTCTGCCCGATTCCGCCCGGGCGATTCCAGCCGCGGTTTTCCGGCCGGGACCGGAGCGCGTCGGCCAGGGCGAGATTCTCCCCTGGCCCGCCGAGCACCCTCTCACCCGGTATCTCGACTGGGATGCGGCCCCGCTTGAAGCGCTGAAGCCCGATCAACTGCCGGGTGTTCCGATCGTCCGATCGATTTCGGGAACTCTTCTGAGCCAGGAAATTTCGACCCGGCACGGCCTCCCGGTTCCAAAAATATACATAGCTATAAATCCGGACGACCCGGCATTCCGGGACTCGATTTTTCTCCCGGTGCTGCTGTACAACGTCGTTGCAGGTCTTCTGCGCGACGAGTTTCCGAGAATCTGGCATCCGGTCGGCAGCACCAGCCTGAAAGCTCTCTGGAAGGGGGCGGAACCGCCCCGTATCGCCGGGTTTCACACGCCGCCCGGAAAACCGGATGCCCGGGTCGCGATCAATCTCCCGTCCGCCGCGGAGGCCTTCATCGCGCCGGCCCGGGGTCAGCAGCCGACAGCCTCCAGGCTGGCGGTCTATCGCTCCTCGATGGAACAGGCGTCTCCGTGGCGCTGGTTCCTGGGACTCGCCTGTGCGTTCGTGCTCGGCGAGTGGTATCTGTTTTTACGCCGAAACTGAGACAGGGGAGGAACCGGGAACATGCCCTCGAATCCTGATGCGCTGCTGCTGTTTCTTCCCCTCTTTTTTCTTGTACGGCTCTGGATCAAAACCCCGCTCCTGATTTCCGCGTTCGGCAAGCGCGTGCTTCTGTCTCTGAAACTCATCATCATCGCGCTCCTGGTCTTTGCGCTCACCGATCCCAGGCTTCCGGGAAGAACGATCCAGAATGCCTTCAGGCTTGTCTATCTGGTCGACGCATCCGCATCGGCCGACCCCGCGTCCAGAGCCGACACCTTTCGCAGCCTTTCCAGGCAGGCACGCGAGCTTCCTCCGGGCTGCGATCCCGTTGTGATCTCCTTTGCCGGCTCCACGAAGTCCATTCCTCCGGGCGAGTTTCTTGCGCTCGCGGATGCACCGGATTCCGCTATCGAGGCATTTTGCAATAGCATCAAGAATACATCAGACACCGACATGGGAAGCGCGCTGCAGGCTGCGTTGAATGAGATTCCCGCCGGACAGCGCGGAAGGATCATCCTGTGCAGCGACGGTCAGGACACCCACGATTCGCTCTCCGACGCGCTGGACAATCTCAGGCAAAGCAATGTCCCTGTCACGGTCGTCCGCATGGAGCGCCGGAAACAGGATTCAGACCTTCAGCTCGTCAGGCTGTCGCTGCCCGAGCGAAGCTACGCCGGAGAGGAACTCGCCCTGCAGGCCCTGGTGCGGCACGAAACGGGCGGTCTCATCGACATGCTGGTCCAGGCAACCGATGGAACGGTCCAGAAGCAGACGGCATCGGTTCCCGCCGGTCTGTCCTCGATCCACAGCGTTCTGAAGCCTTCACGCCCCGGATCCCTGCTGATAACCCTTCAGATTTCCCGTCCCGGAGACGGCGGGAGCCCGATTTTCCGGCGACAGGCCGTGACGATCAGGCCTGCTCCCCGAATCGCCGTGTTCGACAACTCGGTTCACGAAGGCAGATTCTTTCGCGAACTGCTGGCAACTGAAAAGATCGAGTTTGTCTCCGCCTGCCCCGGCTCCTGGCCGGTGGATCTGCCGGCCTTCGTGAAATCCAGCCCGTGCGTCGTCCTGAACGATCTGCCCCGCTCTCTGTTCAAACCCTCGGAAATCATCGCGATTCGCGACCATGTCAAATCGGGCGCCGGCCTGCTGATGATCGGCGGGCCCCAATCCTTCGGACCGGGCAATTACACCGATACGCCGATCGAAGAAGCTCTTCCCGTGCGGATGCCGCGCCGCACCATCAATCAACCGCTCGCCCTCGTGCTCGTTCTCGATTGTTCCGGCAGCATGGCTGCTTACGGCTGGCCGTATCTAGTCGAGGCGACCAAGAGCATCATCAGGCAGTGCCGCGGCCAGTATATCGGGATCATTCTTTTCAACCACACCCCCTACTGGATTCTGCCCCTGAAACAGCTCACCGACCCTGAAGCGGTCTGTCAGCTGCTCGACAATTATTATGCCTTCGGTGGTACCATTTTTTCCCTGCCCCTTGTCGAGGCACTGACAGCCCTGCGGGACCAGCCGTTCAGCCAGAAAACGATTCTGATGATGTCTGACGGCGTTCCATCCGATTTCGATGAAGTGCAGGCGCTGCTGCCGGCCTTCAGGGACTACGGCATCCCTGTCACGACCATTGCCGCCGGCCATGACGTGGACCTGAACAATCTCGAAACCATCGCCCGCGAGACGGGCGGCCAGTTCTACGAGAGCAGCCAGTTCGACAAGCTTCCGGAACTGTTTCAGAAAGAGTTCCAGCGCCTCTCGGGGCCGCCGATCGTGACCGAAACATTCACGCCGGTTCTTCAGGAACCAACCGGGATCGCCCGCGGGCTGACGGCGACAGAAATTCCGGAGCTTTCCGGGTATGTGGTGACCGTGCGAAAACCCGCATCGACCATCCACATCGTCAGCAACCGCGGAGACCCCATTCTTGCGAGCTGGCGGTTCGGGCTCGGCCGCTCAGCCGGATTCACGCCTGATCTGAAGGGAGGCTGGACCCCTGCCTGGGCGAAGTGGAACGGACTCGGCAAGCTTATCCGGCAAACGATGAAAGAGCTCTCAGAGTCTTCAAAGGAGCGGTTCGACGTGGCCGTCGCCCAGCGGGGAACCGAAATCGAGCTTTCCATCGGGTTGACAGCGGAAGCCGGGAAAGCCCTGTCAGGCGTCGAACTATCGGATTCGCAAAACGGAAGGCGCCTTCTCACGCCGCAGCTTCGTCCGGACGGCCGATGGGAAGTGGCCTGCCGTGATCTGCCGCCGGACGGCTATCTCGCGAGGCTGATCGGCCCCAACCAGCATGAGATCGGTACAGCCTTTTTCGGGGTCAACACCTCAACCGAGTATGACCCGATCGAATCCGATGCAGAGCTGCTTTCACAGATCGCCGACGAAAGCGGCGGCGAGCTGGTCGAGCCAGGAATGCCCCTTCCCCAGCCGATGACGGGCGGCGGTGGGGAAATCACCGTCAGCACCGCCGTCTGGCCGTGGCCGGCACTGCTCGCGCTGATCCTGTATGTGATCGACATCGCCCTGCGCCGTTCGGGAGTCTTCAGTCTTTCGACGCGCGAAGCCGGGAAAACCGGCGACTCCCCGGATGCGGCCGGCGACATGCATCTGCAGCTGGCACGCAAGTTCGCGGCACTGGCGGATGACCATGCCCTGCGCGGCGAAGAGGCGGAAGCCAAACGGTTCTATCTGCGGGCGAAAGCCTTCTACATGAAAGCCCAGTCGATGCGCGAAGCGAACCTCATGTGGGACCGGTATCGCAGGTTCGACACCCGGCATTGATCCCGTTGGGAAACCTCTGCGGCGGAGACGCTAGAGTGTTTTTGAAATCGTAAGACCGGATTCGAGCTGAGAGAGAATCTTGTCGATGATTTCGTCGGTGCTGACGCCCTCGGCTTCGCCTTCGAAATTCAGAATCAGCCTGTGCCGCAGGGCCGGCTTGGCAACGGTTTTTATCTCTTCGAACGACACGTGGTTGTGGCCGCGCAGAAAGGCGAGGGCTTTCGCGGCCAGCGCGACCGACTGCAGACCGCGCGGTGAGCTTCCATACGCCACATACCGCTTGACGATCGGCGCGGCGCCGGCGGATTTCGGCTGCGTCGCCATGATGAGCGAAGCGAGGGCCTCCCGGAGATGCCCGGCAATCGGCACGTCGCGCACATGCCGCATGGCCGTCACGATCTCATCGGCGGTCATCTGGGGCTCAAGCCGGATTTCCTCGTTGCCGGTCGTGCGGTCGAGAATGCTTTCAAGCATCTCCTTCGAGGGCAGTTCGACGAGAACCTTGAACAGGAACCTGTCCACCTGCGCCTCGGGAAGCGGGTACGTACCTTCCATCTCGATCGGGTTCTGCGTCGCGAGCACGAAAAAGGGTCTGGGAAGAGGGCGCGTTTCGCCGCCTGCCGTCACGGTGCCTTCGGCC
>CAZQYQ010000276.1:0-6289 GCA_964597625.1 uncultured bacterium | reverse complement strand
CCGGCTCAGTGGGTGTGTTCCGCGTTCTTGCCGATCAACCGGCCCGTATCAATAATCAATGCAATAGAACCATCGCCCAGGACTGTCGCACCCGAACATTCGGTGATGTTTCTGTACACTTTTCCCAGGGGTTTGATGACGGTCTTGTGTTCGCCGACGACCGAATCGACAACCAACCCGATGCGCTCGCCGCGAATCCGGGCAATGACGATCTGCTCGATGTCGGGCCTTTTCCCCTGGATGCCGAAACGGTTACGAAGCTCGAGATACGGCACCAGTGTGCCACGCAGGGGCGCCAGTTTGCGATGTCCGTGTTCCTTCCGTTCCGATGCTTTCAGAACGATGCACTCCTCCACCACGGTCACGGGGATGATGAATGCCTGGTTCCCGATGTTCACCAGAAGTCCATCGATGATGGCGAGGGTGAGGGGAAGCGTGATATCGACGCGCATGCCCTTCCCGGAAGTGCTTGTGACATCGATCGTGCCGCGAAGATCGTCGATCGCTTTCTTGACCACATCCATGCCGACTCCGCGGCCGGAAATGCTGGTGACGGCTGCCGAGGTGGAAAAGCCTGGCAGGAAGATGAGCTGAAACACTTCACGTTCGCTCAGCTCGGCACCGGGAGCGATAAGGTGTTTCTCGACGGCCTTTTTGACGATTGCCTCCCTGTTCAGGCCGGCCCCGTCGTCTTCGATGTGAATCACGACGTTTCCGCCGAGGTGCTCGGCAGCGAGATGAATGGTTCCACGAGGCGACTTTCCGGCAAGAATCCTGTCGTCCGGCAATTCGATCCCGTGGTCCGCGCTGTTGCGAATCAAGTGCATCAGTGGCTCATCGAGGCGGTCTATGACCGTCTTGTCGATTTCTGTTTCTTCGCCGCTCATCGTCAGCTCGATATCTTTCGAGAGAGAAGCCGACAGATCATGCACAAGACGTTTGAACTTGCTGAACGTGGCTTCAATCGGCAGCATACGGATGCTCAGGGCATTATCGCGCAGCCCGTTCGTCAGCCGGCTGACTTCTTCCGCCACCCGTCCGATGTCGTATTTGTGCAGAAGCGTCGGCAGCTGATTCGGCTTGGTTTTCCTGATAAGACCGGAGATCTGGGTGAGGCGTTCCTGCACGGTTACGAGTTCACCGACGAGATTCACGAGCTTGTCCAGCTTGAAGGAACTCACGCGGATGCTGGACGCTCCATCACTCTTTGCGCGTTTCTCGATCTGTTCGCGTTTTCGCACCTGCTCGGAAAGAGCCGCCTCGACTTTCTCGCGCGTGACCATTCCCGCATCCACGAGGCGCTCCCCGATCGGCTTCTGGTCCTTGAGCGCTTTTCCCAGCTCCTCGCTCGAGAGAGCGCCATCCGCGACAAGCAGCTCGCCCAGAAGTGGCACCTTGTCTTCGATGGCAGAAGGGGGCTTCGAAATGGCTTCGATTGCAAGCCGGTTTCCATCGAGAAACGGAGCAAGCTTTTCCCGAATCTCGCTTTCGGAGATGCCCGTGGTCAAGATGACGTCAAGCAGGATCTCTTCCATGTTACTCATGCTGTCAGCTGCTCCTGTTTCGTCGTGAGAACGGGATGATGCAGGATGTTGAGGATTGAGCACGAACCCTGTTCACGGAGCTTTCCGAGGAGCACTTCCTCAAGTTCATCCTGGTATGCGTCTTTTGCCCCATAGATCCGTATTCTGAACTGCTGTTCCCCGGCGGCCCGCATGCCGGAGGCACTGGCAGTCGAAAGACGTTCAATCTCCGCACGGAGATTCATCGCATTTTGGAGCGATGCGACCACCTCGAGCGGATCCAGCGTCGCGGGATCTTTCTCTTCATCAGCATCCGCAAGCATCTTCAACGCCTCGGCAGCGGCTTTTTTCCCGATCTGAAGAGCGCCTGCCGGCAGGGGTGTTTCCTTCATCGACAGCCGTGAAAAGAAGGATTCGAACCCGGTTAAAAACTCCGTGATGCACTCCATTTTGCAGCTCTTCACCACTTCAAGAGCTTCTGTCCAGGGCCGCGACATCGTCGCGGTAACCGGCTGAGATTCGGTCCAGGACTCCATGGAAATCGCAAGTGCGGTCAGGCAGTCATTCATCAGCGTGGACTTCTTCTGAGACAGGCCTGCGCAGTCCTGCGTTTCCTTCCGGATTCCGGAAAGGATCTCCTCACACCTGGAACTATCGGCCTTCGTGCCATCGAAAAACTCCTCGATCATTGCCAGAATCTGGTCGCGAGCCGCAAGGGTGAAGTCGATGAGGGCTTTCGTGACAGGCGCTTCGCCGGCGCGCACATGCTGAAGTTCGGTTTCGAGCTTATGGGCAAACTCAGCGACGGTATCGATTCCGACCATTGCGGCCGAGCCTTTGATCGTATGCATGGCCCGGAAAACGCGGTCTATCTCATCGTGGTTGTCGGCCTCGGAATTCAGCTTGAGCAAGGCCTCTTCAAGCTCGTTGAGATTGTCCATGGCTCCTTCAAGAAAGACTGATTTCAGTTCTTCATTCATATCAACCTCCGGAAAACGTTCAGATTGTCGGCTGAATTTTCTTAACGTAGATTTTGAACGTGTCAGAGACGAAATGCAGAATGCGGGGCATAACGCCACCGGTATCGTGACTGATAACCGGAATGGAATACCGCGCGAGATACTCCAGGACCTGTGCGACATTTTTCGGACCGGGACCAAATCTGAATTCGACGGAAGAGAGGACGTGAGCGCCTCCGAATATTTTTGCCTGTAGTCTGCTTCGAATGGCTCCCAGATTTTCCATCTGCCGGACCAGAAGTTCCATCGCAGCCCCCCCATATCGCGGATTTTCCTGTATTTCCACGGCATCATCCCCGGGAAGAAGAATGTGATTCATCCCGCCGATTCTCGTCACGGGGTCGAACAGACATGCGGCGACACAGGAGCCGAGAAGTGTTTCGAGAACTGCGGGCTCTCCGGATGCCGTATACTCGCCGGAATCGATTCTGATCGTCGGCCGGGCGAAATCGATCGAAAATGTTTTATATGACATACGTTCCCCCAGATGAATGAAATCTCATGGACAGAGCCGCAATACTTCGGGGGCAATCATTTCGAGCGGCAGAACCTCATCTATGCCGCCGGTCTTGATTGCTTCCTGGGGCATGCCGAACACAACCGACGTCGCTTCATCCTGAGCGATGGTCAAAGCGCCGGCATCTTTCATTTCACGTATTCCACGCGCGCCATCGTCACCCATTCCCGTCATGATGACGGCAACGGCATTTTGCCCGGCATAATGAGCCGCGGATCGGAACAATACGTCGACGGACGGCCGGTGCCGTGACACGAGCGGACCGTCACGGACTTCGACGTGATATTTCGCCCCCGAGCTTTTCAGCAGCAGATGCTTGTTTCCAGGGGCAATGAGGACATGCCCACGCATGAGAGTGTCTCCGTTGGCCGCTTCCTTCACGGTGACTTTGCACAGAGCATCGAGACGTTTGGCAAACGAGGCCGTGAACTTTTCCGGCATGTGCTGAACAATGACCATCCCCGGGCAATCAAGCGGAAGTGCCTGCAGAAATACCCTGAGTGCCTCCGTGCCGCCGGTCGAAGCACCCACGACGACCACGCGGTCCGTCGTTTTCATCAGAGAGAGCGGAGGCATCTTCTTCATAATCACATCCGCAGTCAGCTTCGGAGCAACACGAGTGGCGCACCTGCGCATTTGCCGGACCTTCGATGCGGCTTTGACAATATCGATGATCCGGATGCGGGCTTCCTCGAAGAACTCCTTTGTGCCGAGACGCGGTTTCGCTATCACTTCGACGGCCCCGTAATCGAGAGCCCCCAGCGTCGTCTCGCACTGGCCGTCAACCAGGCTGGAACAGATCACGACCGGAAAGGGGTGCTGAGCCATGATCTTCTTCAGAAATGTCAGTCCATCCATTTTCGGCATTTCGATATCGAGAAGCATGACATCGGGAACCTGAACGGCGATTTTCTGCGCTGCCAGGAAAGGATCGGAGGCTGTTCCGATCACTTCAATTTCAGGATCGGCTGCCAGGAGACCCGCCAACGCTTTCCGCACCACCGCAGAGTCGTCGACGATCAATACTTTAATTTTGTGTTCCATACCTATTCTCGAATTCAGTCTTCTCCCATTTTCCGATAGACCGCCGGAGCAACGGGTGTCAGGGGAAGTGATAATCCGGTAATCGCCTCAGAGTGGCCGAGAAACAGGAACCCTGATGGATGGAGATGATTGCACAGCTCTTCAAGAACTCGTTCCTGTGTCTGTCTGTTGAAATAAATGATGACGTTTCTGCAGAAGATCACATGAAATTTCGCTTTCATTTCCGTACCCGGCACCATCAGATTCACCCGTTTGAACTCGACCAGCTTTCTGAGAGCGGGGTGGATTCTGACAAGTTTTTTTGATGCATCGCGGCTTTTCAGCAGAAATCTGTGCCGGAAGGCAAGCGGAACTGGCTCGATCTGGGATTCGGAGTAAACCGCGCTGCCGGCTTTCTGCAACACGCGAGACGATATATCTGTTGCTACAATATTAAAACGGAAGCCGGGGTTGTCTGCTCCGAAGGCGGAAATCACCATGGCAAGCGTCCAGGGCTCTTCGCCGCTCGAGCACCCTGCGCTCCAGACCGACAGCGGGGACCCCATCCTTCCGACACCGGATCCGGCCAGTGTAACGAGGGCGTTGTCCATCAGATAGCTGAAATGATCCGGTTCCCGGAAGAAATCCGTCTTGTTGGTGGTGACCACATCGATCATTTCCAGGGGCTCGCATTCCATGCCCTGGGGGCTGAAGAGATATTCGCAATAGTCCTGGAAGGACGACATCCGGAGAGATCTGATCCTGTTCCGAAGCCGTCCTTCCAGAAGAATTTTCTTGGATGGCGGAAGCTGGATTCCCCAGCGTGAGGTAATGAACCGGCTCAGTTCTCCGAATTCCCTGGGTGAGAGCCGGAGCATATCACTCGAGGAGGTCTGCTGATTGGCCATCACGTTCTGCATCATAGAAACCTTTGCCTGTCATCAGGCTTCGACGGTCTTTTCCCGGTCCTGCAGGGCATCCTGAACGTCGATGATCTCGACGGTGGAAAAGACCCTGTCGATATCCAGGACCATGACGAACCGGTCACCGATCTTTCCCATGCTTTTGAGAAACTCGACGTTCAGGTGCGTGCCCATGCGGGGCGGCTGCTCAAGCTGGGAGGGTTCCAGCTCGATCACCTCCTGGACCGAGTCGGCGAGAGCGCCGATAGTCGTAGGTTCGCCCTCAAGAAGCACTTCAACTACGACAATGCAGGTATTGACCGATTTCACCGTCGGCGACATGCCAAATTTGAGCCGCATATCGACCACTGGCACGACGCTGCCTCTGAGGTTGATGACTCCCCTCATGAACTCAGGCGTCTGCGGAACCTTTGTGATCGGAGAGTAGTCGAGGATCTCACGAACCTTCGCCACGTCGACCGCATAGATTTCTTCCGCGAGTCTGAATGTCAGATACTGGATGGGGGACGTTTGAGATCCTGCCTGCTGAGCATCCATGTCGTTCTCCTTCCTCGACGGTTCCGGTCAATACTGCTCGAAATCCACGTCGTGAGGATCGGTATCCGTCATGACGATCTCGACACCGGCAGCTTCCCCCTGGGAAGGATGGCTTTCGCCGGTTCCACCGTTTCCCGCGTTTAAACCGGTCGTCGGGCGGATTTTTTTCTGCTTTCCGAACAGCTTGCGCGGCTTTTCAAATACCGGCCGGAGCGTTTTCTGTTCGAGTTTTGGAGTGGTCCGGACATCTGTTGCCATCGCTCTTCCACCGCCGGTCTTGAAGAAGGAGATGACCGTGCGCATCTGCTCGGCTTGCGAGGTCATTTCTTCCGCGGTGGAGGCGAGTTCTTCGGAGGCGCCGGCGTTCTGCTGGATGACCTGGTCGAGCTGCTGAATAGCCTTGTTGATCTGTTCGACGCCGGTCGTCTGCTCGTGGGATGCCGCGCTGATCTCCTGGACGAGTTCGGCGGTTTTCTGAATATTAGGAACTATTTTATTAAGCATCTCCCCCGCCTGCCCGGCGATGTTCACGCTGGAAGCCGACAGATCGCCGATCTCGCCGGCCGCGAGCTGGCTGCGTTCCGCGAGCTTGCGGACTTCGGACGCGACGACCGCGAAGCCCTTTCCGTGTTCGCCCGCGCGGGCCGCTTCGATCGCGGCGTTCAGGGCGAGCAGATTCGTCTGGCGGGCGATTTCCTCGATGATGGAAATCTTCGAGGCGATCTCGTTCATCGCGGCGACGGTTTC
>CAZQYQ010000275.1:0-6343 GCA_964597625.1 uncultured bacterium | reverse complement strand
AAGCAAACTGAATCTGTATGTCAGCAGCGAAGGAGAAACGATGGAACGCGGACGGGTCAGAGTGGCTGATGCTCTTTTTGCAGGGCCTGACATGCGCCTTGAGATCAGCGACAGCGGGTTTGATCCCCTCAAGCTGGAACTTGCCGGAAAAATCGTCTTCAACCCGCAACCGTTGCGGCGCACCAAACTCGGCCGTAAAATGGGTTCCATGACGAGAGTCGTGCAGGACAGGGAAACCGGGCTGCCCTATCTCGATCTCACCGTGAGCGGCTCCTGGGATCATCCGGAGCTGATGTCAAAGGTGATCCTGTCCAGGGCGAAAAAACGGGCAAAGCGAAACTTCATCAAAAGCATCTTCGGCGGCCGGCGAAGCCATAAGGCAAGCGTCCAGGAGCTGATTGAATGGTTCCCCGGCTGGCAGCCGGGACAGTAATGGAAATATGGTGCCATACAATACATAAAAGAATATGAAGACCGAATCGGCAGGGGGAAGAGGACTGGAAAAATGCATACACGCGCTTTGCGACCGCATATAATTATATCGATAGCAATAATATTGGCGGTTCATTTTTCGGCGTGCCTGCTCAAGGCGCAGAACATTGCCGGTCCGGCGCAGTCTGAGCCGGGAAGCCTTTTTGTTCTGGATGTGTCCGTTCCGCCCGTCCCTGGAAGCCTTTCACGGCTCACCTTCGAACAGGCGAAGGTCCAGTATATGGGGCTTGTTCTGCCGACTCCCGAAGTGCAGCAGCGCGACGATACGATGCTTGAAATACTCCCGGAAACGGGAAAATCCGGCAGCTTTCAGATCAAGTTTCTGCCATTTCCAAACGCTTCAGCAGCGGAATTTGTGCTCGTTTCAGGTTCGGAAAGCAGAAAAATGACTGTTGCATTCGTGGCCGTTGGCGAAGAAAAAAGGGATCACTGGCATATCCTGGTCGGAGGAATTCTGCTTCTGGCACTTGCATTCATCTTCTGGCGGTATCAGAAAAAGCACCCCGGGCTGATGTCGACCCGCTCTCTGTTTTTAAATTTTGAAGAGCTTCAAAAGGCCAGAGAGCAGTATTTCCCCAAGCCCTCTTCCGGCAGCCAATCCCCTGCCGGTAGCGATACCGCGCCGGCCATCGTACCGGTAGCCGTGGAGGTCGTCACGCCGTCTTCGGCTCCTGACGGTTCCAGGCAAACGAATGAAGCCGGCATGCCCGAGGGCTCCGTTCCGGAAAGCAGGACGGTCGAAATGAATGTGCCCGGGGCGAACCGCACGCTCATCTCTGATACACCCGCCGTGAAAGTGGCCCCCATCGCCGTGGCAACGCCTCATCAGGATTCACCGGGGGATTCATCGGGAAAAACCGTTGTACGGGCCGGGTTGTCTGGAAAAAGTCTGGCAAGTGCCGAACCTTTGTTGCATCTCAAACTTCGTGATGGCACGGGAAGGGAATTCGAGGCCCGCGGTAGTGAGATTCTTATTGGGCGCACGAATGAATGCAATATTCTCATGACTGCCGCCGAAGTGAGCCGGAAACATCTTCTTGTAAAACGTGAAGCCGGCAAGATCGTTGCGATTCCACAAACGACATCGAACCTGACGGAGGTGAACGGCTCCCGGATCAATTCCGCCGTATCGATCAACAGCGGTGACACGATCACCCTGGGTGGAACGAAATTTACCGTCGAACTCGGCGACTGACGTCGCGGCCTGGGGTCGTATCAGCGGCTGTGGTTGTTCACCGTGAATTCGAACGTTCGGGAAGCGGTATTTCCGCCAAGGTCTGAAGCTTCAACATCAAGAGCATACACCCCGTCCGGAAGATCGGTCGTGCGAAGAGCATATTCAGATTTATACCCCAGCGAGGGGTTTCCGTTGGTCAGATTCATGAGGAAAAATCTCGGTCCGCCACTTCCATTCGATTCGATATTTCCGGTCGGAGTTTTGATGCGTTCCTTGTAAATGACGGTTGCGAGCTGGGTTCTGTCGCCTTTTATCGGAAGTCGGTCGAATCTGTACACATCAGCCATCGGAATAACGACGGTGGCTGATCCGTTGATGCTGCGCAGCCCGGCTTTGACGAGATACGGCGAGTAGACATACCGGCTGCCTGAGATCGAATCGGTGACGGCCATGACGAAATCGACATCTCCCCGCAGGGCAGGCCTGTTCTGAGGGGTGCTGAACACGGTTGTCTCCTCGTTCGGCACGGCCCATATGCCGTGAATCACCGGGGGCAGGGTATCAGGAGCTCTTTGAAGAAGTTCGGCCGGATTCAGATACGAACCGTCTGAAGCGATGATTTCGAGATGAATGTGGTCGTATTTTTCCGTTACGGGAAGAACCGACTCGGACCAGGGGACGATGTTTCCGATATTGTCGCCTGCCGCCAATGGTTCCCTGTTCTCTGCCTTTGCCAGAAGATGATAGGGAATCGAACCCGGATCGAGATGCCTGAAACACCAGCTCGTCCCATCCACTGTTTTTATACAAATCTCTATATATTTGCTCGTGAGATCGGTGCCTGGCTTGAACGGAGTTCTCACATAGACGAATTTGAGAGGGATGAGAGACGCTTCGATCTTGTAACTCGATATCGTGATCGTTCCGGAAACCGGCGTGTAGACGACGGAACCAGCGGGGGCACGCATGTCGAGCCCTCCATGCAGATATGGCACTTTCGAATAATTCTGAAAGTCATGAAACTGTGCCCCGATCTGAATGGCTCCCCGGATCGGCCATTGTTCCTCGCAAACCGCTCCCTGCGACATCAGAACACAGAAGAGGATGGTGAATGCCATTCTCGTCAGGTTGCCTGATACGCCGTTTACGGGCGGCCCGTTCGCTATTCGACAGACTCGCATGGGTCTCTCATCCTCCGACAGGTTTCGCACGAAGAGGGAATTCCGATGAGCACGCCGAACGGCGATATCTGCCCTGAGGAACCAGGGCCTTTCTGAACGAACTTGCGGTGAAGGGGGTACCATGAAGCGATTCTAGTCCAGATTCCTCCAAAAAGAAAATGCACTCCATCCTTACTGGGGCGTGGAGAGAAATGAACGTTCGATGGTGGTTGCGGCGGCGATGGCGGAATCCGTCGCCGTTGAAGCTGTTTCCCACTGTTCGAAAATCGTTATCGTGCCTTTTCCGCAACGGTGCCGTACGGCTGGAATCTCGGCCGTGTTCAGAGGCGTCGAGCAGGATCTGGAAATGATATTCGGGAATCGTGTCTGCTCCGCTTCGTTTCGAGTCTCGGCAAGCCCGAGCGCAAGGGCGATGGACCTGGCCGGACCGCCGAGCTGCCGTCGGGCGAACAGGAACAGATGGCCGCCCGAGGAAACCCATGTCCGCAACGCTGTAAGGGTCTCTGCATCGCAGGCGAGAAGGGGTTCCGCGATCAGGATTCCGTCTACATTCGGCTGGATGACCTTGAGCAGCGGGCCGGTGACGGTGAACAGACCGAGCCCGGCATTCTGCAGACGAACGAGTGTCGGCGCAAGGGAATCGGGAGCCGTGACGGATTGCTGATGTCCGTAGGATACCCCGATCCCGGGGCTGGAAGAGGCGTCGATGGCGATGCGGGGTCGGGATGTCAACGTCATATCGCTCGGCAGCGAGGTAAGGGCGAACCAGAGGTTGCCCAGGCACCAGAAGCTCAGGATGAGTGCGACGATAGCTCCGAGAGTATCCCGGCCAACACGTTTGCAGGAACCGATCGCAAGAAGCGAAACGGCTGCCAGAATCAACTCGATCAGGAAGAGAGCAAGGGCGATCTGAGGATCGATGAGACAGGTTCTGACGATTCTTTCTGACCAGCCGAGTTTGCCGGGCGAAGAAAGCATTTCCGCGTTGAAATTCGTCGAGTCGCCATGAACGAGGACGAGCCCGTTCCCGTATTGGATGCAGGTTGATAGAACGAACGGCCCGTAGGCATGCGAAAGATCAGGAGAAAGATTTCCGAAAAAGTTTCTGTTCGTTGGCTGCCAGCGATCAGAAAAGGCATCAGGAGAAGAAACGGCAAGCGGAAGCTGGGTAAGGCTTCCACGGATCGATGCTCCGGTCGCCCACATCCAGGGACCGGCGCGGGGTGCCCATGGGAGCGGGGCATGCAGAGGACCGCCAGTGACAAGCCAGCGCCCTTTGTGGTCGCAAATGCCATCTGCGCGAAGTTCAACCCCGGTCGAGGCAAGAAGGGAATTGAGATGGCTGTTGATGAAGAATACATCGGTGTGCTCGCCGATCGCCAGCAACATGCCGCCGGAGGCGACCCATTCCATGATTGCGGCGGTCTCCGAAGCCGAATACGGTTCGGTAGGGCATTTTTCGATCAGGAGATCCGGGGTGGATGACGCATCGGAAAGAAAACGGGAAATCCCCTTCCAGGGACAGGCGAGATCAGGCCTGCCTGCCTGCCGCACAAAAGCTGAATCACTGCTTATGACGGTTACCGGTGCCGCGAGGCTGAGCGCCTTGAGCCATGGAGCGTAATTGTTTTCCGCCAGCATCTGATCCGTTTTTTCATCAACAGGCATGGGGGGAAGGGGTTCCCAGGCTGAATGGGTGGTATCGATCGCCAGAGAGCGCCTTGCGCTGCCGATGAGTCCGTTCGAGGCTGGAAGTGCAGCTACCGCTAGTATCAGCGTGATGAGCCAGAGGCGGAATTCGATGCCCGTAGCTCCGGGAACGGATGACCCTCCTGCCACCCCCGGGGATTCCCCTGGTTGATCCCCGCCGGAATCCGACGCTCCAAAGAATGGCGACAAAACGAGGGGTGCCAGGGCCAGGTTCACCACCAGGCCCGCCCCCCAGAACACCTGCCAGCCATTCGAGACAAGATCAGGATGAACGGTCGCCAGGAATGCGGCCCAAAGGGGCCAGCGGCCTGCTGCAAAAAGAAACAGCAGGGCGCCCGACGAAACGGATCTCCGGAGAGTGCTGATCGGCCCTTCGTCCTGAAGCCTGTCTGCAAGCAGAAAAAGCCAGAAGAGCAGAAGCGGAAATGCAAGAGTCTTTGAAGGGTCGGCGGCAACGAGCGTTTCGCCAAACCGGAGACCCTCGGGAGCAATTCCGGCGAAAGGAAGAAAGGCTTTTGCGATCGAACTGCCGGCAAGATGCAGGAGATCTGAAAGGCCCCAGGCCCACGGCACAAGGATGCTCCAGAACCGCCAGGTGATTGCCCCGACCGCCAGAGTAATGGAAAGCCCCGGACCGCGAGGACGTCCGATCAGCATTCCCGCGGCCGCGATTTCGCAGAGAAGCAGCAGCCATTGATCCGTCGCGAACCCATGCAGTGGCGGCCATGTGCTTATCTGTACGCAGATAACCGCGAACAGGGCCCAGAACCAGGGGCGAAATTTCATCTGGCGGCCTCACTTTCGTGATTGCCCCTGATGACGTTCCGGGGAAGAAGGAACCGCAGGAGCGAATTCAAAAATCTCCGTTTCGCCGGGTCTTCAAGCGCATCAGGAACATGCAGGGCGCTGTTGCAGAAAAATGACGGATCACTCACGGCAATGACGGAGCCTTTTTTGTAGGAACGTTGGGAAATAACGGCGAGGCCGTCGCTTCTGCGATACCAGACATTGCCATTGAGTATCGGGTATGGCTGGTCGCTCCAGAGCGGTCCCGAGGCAATTTCAGCGGGCATTGAGCCTGCCGAAGAGAGCTGATGCGGGCCGGGATCGGCACGTTCGGGGAAGCCGAGGGCATTCGCGGTCCAGGGCAGCATGCGTTCATTCCCGACGGGAGCGGCGAATCCATACTGCCGCAGCATGGCTTTTCCGGCATCTGAATGGCCATCGACCCACAGCAGGAGATTTGCACCCGAGTCCAGGAGGTTGTCGAGCCGGTGAAGAACCGCCTTTGATGCCGGTTTGTCCGCCGGCGGCAGAATCCAGAGGGAGTGGGATGCCGGAATCTGTTCAACAGCAGTTTGTATGCTGGGTTCCCAGCCACCCTCCAGAAGAATCGAACAGAGAGTGTCGATATTGGTGTAAAACGATTCGGATTGCACTGATGACAGCTGGTGATCGCCGCTTTCCGGGAGCAGGACAACCGCCGGAGGTCTCTTCAGAAGCGGAGTGTTCGGAATCATCTGCCGCTCGGCCCACAAAGAGAACGCAAGTCCGATGATCAGACCAGCCGGAAGAGCCGGTTTCCCGACGATTCTGTAATGCCGTGCCAGCCCCAGAAGCGAGATCAGAATTGCCAGCAGCGGCACCCACGGGTGGCGGTTGCTCGTGCCGGAGGAAAGCAGCGAAAGCAGGTTGCGAAGAAATGGGAGATTCTGCGCGATCTGGTCGTTCTGGAACCACGAACTGTCAGCAAGAACAGCCCAGGTTCCACTCCCGAACCGGC
>CAZQYQ010000274.1:0-6396 GCA_964597625.1 uncultured bacterium | reverse complement strand
GATTGATCGTGTCGAGTCGCATAACGAACACTGGCTTCTTCTTGAAGGAGCCCTGCGCGAAGATTTCAATATTTTCGGGCCCAAGCGCCTGGCAACCCAGACCATCAAACGCAAGTCGCTGATGAAGGAAGTATTCCGGAAAGCCGGCATTCCCTGTGTCCGCGGAGAGGTCTACAAAGATCCCGACCATGCCCGGTCGTTCGCGAAAAAAGTCGGATTCCCGATGATCGCCAAGCCGGACATCGGTGTTGGAGCAGCATCCACCTATAAGATCGCCAACACGCAGGAGCTCGAAGAGTTCATCAGGGAAAAGATGAATTGTGATTATTTCCTGGAAGAGTTCATCGACGGAGAACTTTTCACGTTTGACGGGATTACGAATCACGACAACGAAATTGTCTACTATACTTCGCATCATTCGGATTTTGGCTGTTATGAAGCCGTCGCCCTCAATGACGATCTCTGGTATTACTCGCTGCGTCAAATTCCCGAAAAGCTTCGCGACTACGGTTTCAGATGCGTGAAGGCATTCGACATCCGGGAGAAATTCTTCCATTTCGAGTTCTTCAGGCGTAAATCCGACGGCGAATACATTCCTCTCGAACTCAACTGCCGCCCGCCCGGAGGCTTCACAACCGACATGATGAACTACACGTCGGATATAGACGTGTACCGGCTCTGGGCGGATGTTGTCGTTCAGGGCAGCGGCTTTACCACCAACGTCGAGCGGAAGTTCCATTGTGCCCATATCGCCCGCAAATACGGGAAGAACTACCGTTTCACCCACGAGGAAATTCTTGAAAAATTCGGCAGCAATATCGTGATGTGGACGGAGGTCGCACCCGTTCTGGCGCAGGTCATGGGCAATATTGCCTACCTGGCCCGTTCCCCCGAAGAGAAGGAAATCAAAAATATAATAAAAGATATTCAGGCGCTTGCCTGATATCCATCGATGAATTCCTGCTTCAATCGCATCACCCCTGTTGCGCTCGTGGATTCAAAGATCCTCGGGCGCAACATTCGTGATGCCGCTTCGTTTGCGGAACACCACGGGCTCTCTCTCAGGCCGCACATCAAAACGCACAAATGCCCCAACATCGCTTGTCTGCAACGGGATGCCGGCGCCGCGGGAATAACGTGTGCGACCATCGATGAAGCGATCGAATTCGCCGAAGCCGGCTTTCAAGACATCTTTATCGCGTACCCGATCGTCGGGGGCCCGAAATGCGATGTATTGAAAAAGCTCTGCCGGCTCGCGACGGTAATCGTTTCCATCGATAACCCCGGCCATCTGTCGATTCTCGAATCGATCGGCCTCCCGGAACCCCTCAAGGTCAGAATCGAGATCGACAGCGGCCATCATCGCTGCGGCCTGCCGCCCGGGCCGTCCGTGGTCGAACTGGCCCGGATCGTATCGAAATCAGCGTTCCTCGCCCTTGACGGCGTTTTCACCCATGCCGGACATGTTTATGCGTCGAAAACTCCCGCTGAAATCCGGTCCGTTTCGGAATCCGAGGGAAGAGCCGTCATCGATGCCGCCCGCATGATTCGGGAAGCCGGCATCAGATGCCCGAACGTGAGCGTCGGTTCGACTCCGACGTGGCGTATTTCCGCTCTCATGCCCGGTGTAACCGAGGCCAGGCCCGGGAACTACGTCTATAACGATGCCATCCAGATCGGTCTCGGCGTTGCCCGCCCCGAAGACTGCGCATTCACGGTTCTCACGACCGTCGTTGCCGTCTACGGGGATCATTTCGTCGTCGATGCGGGCAGCAAAGCGCTGGGGCTCGACAAAGGCGCCCACGGCGTCGAGCTGCTGAGAGGATACGGCATCTTTCTCACCGCTGATGGAACTCTCGTCAACGAGTGGATCATCACCCGCCTGTCGGAAGAACACGGGATTGTCCCGCTCGAACCAGGCACCACGCATCCCCGGATCGGCGATCGGTTCCGAATCATCCCCAATCACTCCTGCGCCTCTGCGAATATGTATTCATCGATATATATGATGGCTGATGCAGAAACCGGAGCCATCCAGCCTCTGATCGGCCGTCACAGATAGCAGAAAAACGCGTTCGTCCTCTTTTACCGGTGGAGAATGGAGCGGGCGATGTTGGCGATTTTTTTGGGGCTGTTCAGCATTTTTCTGCCGTACATTTTCAGGCAGTCGATCGGGTTGTTGATCAGCTGAAGCGCCATTCTTCTCAGGTTCAGCGTTCGAATCCAGGATTCGAGCTGTTCCCGGGTCAGGGCATCGGTGCGCATCGAGGCCTGTGAGTCGGCATTGAAGCTGCTCCAGTCGATGGCTTCGATCCAGCCTTTTTTTGCCGCCTGCTCATACAACTCGGTGCCGGGGTAGGGGGTCGAAAGCGAGAACTGCATGTAATCGGCCTTCACACGCTTCACGAACCGCCAGGTTTTTTTAATCGTCTGTTCCGTTTCGCCCGGCAGGCCGAGAACCAGCGTCAAATGGACCTTGATCCCAAGCTCCCGCGTCATGGCGATCACCTGTTCGGCTGTTTCCAGATTGAGGTTCTTGTGAATGCCGTCGATGATGCTCTGATCCGCTGATTCGATGCCGTATTTCACGGCGAAGAGACCGGCTTTTCTGCACTCTTCGAGCGTTTCCCGGTCGAACCGGTCAGCACGGCACATCGCCGCCCAGGGAATGGTAATGTTCCGCTTCTTGATTTCCTCGCAAAGCTGCAGGACATGCGGCTTGCTGATGTTGAACGTATCGTCGTCGAAGTAGACGGCCTTGAACGGCCAGCGTTTAAGGCACCACGCCATCTCATCGGCAACATCGGCCGGATCGCGGAACCGGACCGAGCAGCCCCCATACCGCGCCTTCACCCAGACGCAAAACGAGCATTTATACGGGCACCCCCGCTCGGTATACATCTGAAGATTCGGAACCGGCAGAAACGCGAAATCGTCATTGTACCGAAGCATCGGAAGCTTTTCTCTGGCAGCCCACGGAAGCGTTCTCACATCCGGCTCGCGGCGGCGCTCCTCCGCGATGATGCGCCCATCGATGCGGTGATACAGGCCTTTTGTTCCGGCCAGGGGAACACGGTCCCGAAGCTTTTGCGCAAGTTCCAGGGCTGTTTCTTCCCATTCGAAGGTGAGCCCGCCGTCGATAAACCGGTTCTCTTCAAGCATGCGGACGCCCCAGCCTGTCAGCATGTCTCCGGCGGTCGCCAGATAGGCAGCGGGAAGCATGCCGCGCAGCTTCTCAAAAATCGCGCGGTCGTTCGGATAGCTCGGCGCGGCCGTTTCCTGAATGTACAGATCGGGATTGAAGGCTTCGGCGCGCCTGTAAAATTCATCGAATCCGATTCCGGCCGCGATGCAATCCCAGAGTTCGACTTCGAACCCGTTTTTTTCGAGCAGCGCGGCCGCCTGTGCCAGCGTAAAAGGGAACGGAATCCAGGCCGGGACGCCTTCGCGGGTGAGCTCGTCCGTCATATAGGGAAATCTGCACCCGGAACGCAGCCCGTACAATTCGTTCTTTCTCCAGGGCGGATTGGCAATCAGTATTTTCATGTGAGCCTCCCGGTGCATTGGCGAAAATCATACCACGAATAAAGACCCCCGGGCCACAGCCCGAGGGTCTTCTCTGATGACCACGAGAAAATCAGTTCACGCCGTGCATCATCTTGGAAAGCTTGCGATACAGGAAGAACAGGAAGATGGAAGAGAGCCCCGACATGATCGCGAAGATCATGAAGAACTCATGCAGATTCGTGATCTGAAAGCCGACGAAGGACGGATACACATGCCGGATGCCGATATCCGTGAGCGTCTGGATCTGCTCGGCGGTTGCAACGGCTTTTCCGGCAAGAATATCGGGGAGATTGGCGATGCCCTTCTCTGCCGCCGCTTTGAACTCGCCGGCTCCGGGGGGATACAGCCCGCTCAGCATACCGGCAAACTTGTTCGCGGCCGCGCTCGAGAGGAACCAGGTGCCCATGAGCAGAGAGGCGAACTTGGCCGGTGCAAGCTTCGAGACCATCGAAAGGCCAATGGGCGACAGACAGAGTTCGCCGAAGGTCTGGATGAGATACAGACTCAGGAGCCAGAACATGCTGATCTTCGTGCTTGCATCGACTCCTTTCACACCAAACGCGATCAGGAAGTAGGAGATCGAGAGCAGCATCAGACCGATTGCCATTTTCAGAGGCGAGGACGGCTCCATGTTGCGGCGGCCGAGGCCCAGCCACAGCATCGTGAAGAGGTTCGCGAAGACAATGATGGCAACGGGGTTGACCGACTGGAAGTAGCTTGCGGGCATCGTCCAGCCGAACAGCGTGCGGTCGGTCTGTTCTTCAGCGAAGTAGGTCAGCGAAGCGCCGGCCTGTTCGAACGCGGACCAGAAGAAAATGACGAAGAAAACGAGAATGAATATGACCCAGATGCGCTCTTTTTCGACATCCGTCATCGATTTGTCAGAGAGGATCATGCCTGGAACGACAACCATCGCGGCATAGATCAGCGCACCGACGACGCCGGTCTTGAAAACGAAGTTGAAGAGAACGAACAGACCGACGAGAACGACGCCCCAGAATACCATCTGACCGCCCGTAAAGTCGGCGGTCTGAGCTGCCTTTTCTTCATCGGTTTTTTTCGGTACCGGCATGCCGATTGGCTTGCCTTCTGGCGTTACAAGATATTTTTTCTGGAAGAACAGCATGACCAGAACACCCACGAGCATCCCGATGCCGGCGGCGAGGAAGCCGTATTTGAAGTCGGCCGGATTGCCGGTGTCGCCGAGAGTGCCGCACACGAGCGGAGAGAACAAGGCGCCGAGGTTGATGCCCATGTAAAAGATCGTGAATGCCGAGTCGACGCGCTTGTCGCCGACCGGGTAAAGCTGGCCGACCATCGTCGAGATATTGGGCTTGAAGAACCCGTTTCCGAAAATCAGGATGCCGAGGCCGGAGTAAAACAGCCATTTTGCCGATTCCGGCGTCTGATACAGGACAGCGCTCCCGAAGAGAAGAAACTGGCCGACCGCCATCATGAGACCACCCATCAGAATCGAACGGCGGTTCCCGAGATACCGGTCAGATAAATAACCGCCCAGAAGAGGGGTCAGGTAGACGAGGCCGGTATAACTGCCGTAGATGTCAGATGCAAGCGCCTTGTCAAACATCAGCGCCTTGATCATGAACAGCGTGAAAATGGCACGCATCCCGTAGTAGCTGAACCGCTCCCACATTTCAACCGTGAATAGAAGGAATAATCCGGCTGGGTGTCCGAACATCGTTTGGCATCTCCCGTGATGTTGAGTATCGCTGTTCTGTGTCTTCCGCAGCGACCTGGTTGAGGTGCCAGTATAGCACACCGACGATTTCATTTCATAACGTGTTTCGCCTCGCCTCACTTGCCTGGTGAGCGGCAACGGGGTATAACCTACCTGTGATCCAATTCATCGAGCCACGAGGTTACCCGCCAGCATGAACCACCCCGCTGCAGGCACAATTCCCAATCGAGTTGGAATCGTCATGCTCACCTGGAATCAGAAGCAGATGACCTTCGAGGGTCTCGATGCCCTGCGAAGGCTTGACGGGCCGAAGCCGCGCATCGTCCTCGTCGATAACGGAAGCACCGACGGCACCTGCGAAGCGGTCAGAGAGGCATACCCGGAGGTTGAGGTCCTCGGACTTCCTTCAAACAACGGCTTCTGCGCGGCGAATAACCGCGGCGCCGAGTTGCTCCTGAAGGATCCGGCGATCGGGTATGTCCTGTTCGTCAACAATGATATCGATCTGGAGCCGGACTGCGTGAACCGTCTCGCGGCATTCATGGATGCAACGCCCTCGGCGGGCGCATGCGGCCCCCTGATCTTGTATCATGACCCGCGCGACGTCGTCTGGGCGGCCGGAGGGCGTATTTTCACCGACCTGATGTGGTTTCCACCGATTCTGCGCGGCAAAAAATGGTCCGGCGGAAACAGGCCGCGAAAAGTCGATTACATTCACGGATGTGCCCTGATGGTTCGGCGCAGTGTGATGGAACGGCTGGGCATGTTCGACGAACGGTTTTTCATCTACCACGACGAAGTCGACTGGTGTCACCGCATGCTGCGCGCCGGCTGCGAAATCTGGATGATTCCCGCCGCCAGGCTGTATCACAAGGTATCGCAGGTCGTCGGTCAGCACAGCCCGATGATGATCTATTATACTTCAAGAAATAAACTCTTGTTCTGGTGGAAGCATGGAACCGTTGCCGATCTTCCGAAATTTTATGCGTTTCATCTCTGGAAATTGATACGCATCTTTGCACGCGCCGGATCACCCTGGGCATGGATTTCGCTTTTCAAGGCGCTGCTGGATGCGGCTGTCGGCGGCTTCGGCCGCGGCCATATCGAATCGGCCCGCAGAAAAAAATGAA
>CAZQYQ010000273.1:0-6422 GCA_964597625.1 uncultured bacterium | reverse complement strand
TTTCGCATGAAGATCGGAAATGCAGATCGTTGCCATCTGGTGGTATTCCGCCTCGGAGATGTTTCCAAGGGTGGCAAGGGTTTCCGGGGACGGTTTAAGCATGAATGTCTCAGAATCCTCTCAATACTCGACGCAACGGTCTTGCTCAGTATAGCCAATGCGAGGAGAATCCACAACACATGCCCGAACAATCCCGTTGCCCGTGCGTTCAATTGAGAAAAGGGCCGATAATATATATTATGTAAACAACTTCTGAAATTCCGGGTTTCGGTGAAGAGGAAAATATCGCAGTGGAAAATCATGTTGCTTGAGAGTAAGGTGTTTTCCGGTTTTTGTGATGAGCCTGCCAGGCAGAGCTTGAAATCAGATCGACAGCAATGGAGACAAGAGATGAAGATCATCAGCATGAAGTGCATGGTGTGCGGAGCGGAGTTTCCGCCGGCGCCCGACCGGTATGTGTGCGACAAGTGCGGGACGGATGGAATCCTGGATATCATCTATGAGTATCCGAACATGCCTGATTACGCGGAAATCCTGAAGAAAAACCATGTAAACAGCCTCTGGCGGTACCGCGAACTTCTTCCTCTCGAAAAAAACACCCCGATTTCGCCTCTGGAAGTCGGGATGACTCCCCTCTACCGGTCCCGGAACCTCGAAAAGAAGTTCGATATCGCGAAGGTTTACATAAAAGATGACGGCCGGAACCCGACGGCTTCACTGAAAGACCGGGCAAGCGCGATCGGTGTATCCAAGGCCATTGAAGCCGGCGCCAAGGCCATCTGTGCGGCATCGACCGGGAATGCTGCCAGCTCTCTTGCCGGGTTTGCCGCCTCCCTCGGGATCAAGACCTTCATCTTTGTTCCGAAACGCGCCCCGAAAGCGAAAATCGCCCAGCTGCTCGTGTACGGCGCGAACACCATCATCGTCGATGATACGTATGACAAAGCCTTCGAGCTTTCCATCGAAGCTGCGAAAAAATTCGGCTTTTATATCCGAAACTGCGCGTATAACCCCTACCTTGTCGAAGGCAAAAAAACCGTTGCATACGAAATCTGGGAACAGAATGGCTATCAGATCCCGGACCGGGTGTATGTCTCGATCGGCGATGGGTGCATCACATCCGGCATTTACAAGGGCTTTTACGATCTCATGAAGATCGGGGCGATCGAAAAACTGCCCCGCATCATCGGGGTTCAGGCTGCAGGCTGCAACCCGGTCGAAATCGCCTTCAAAACGGGGAAGTTCACCCCGCAGAACGGCAATACGATTGCCGACTCGATCGCGGTAGGCGTTCCGAGAAACAGGCTCAAGGCGCTTCGCGGCCTGAAGGAGTCGAAGGGCGACTGCATTTCCGTCACGGATGACGAGATCAGGGCCGCTCTGGTCGATCTGCCGCGAACGACCGCCGTATTCGGCGAACCCGCAGCCGTTACCGCGTATGCGGGATTCAAGAAAGATGCGTCTGCCGGCAGAATCGGTTCGCAGGAAACCGCCGTCGTGCTCATCACCGGAAACGGCCTCAAGGATATCGAATCCGCCATTTCCGTCTGCCAGTTGCCGAATCCCGTCGCACCAACGATTAAAGCCGTCGAGGAAGCCGTTCAGAAAATTTTGTAACCCGGGTGACAAGCGGGGAATGACATTCCCGCCCGGGTTCCTTGCCAACAGAAACAGGGGGGAGTATACTCTCACCTGTTTTGTCTCCTTCACTTGCATCAGGAAGAGGTTCACGTGGCAACTATCATTGATGGAATTGCGATTTCACAGGCGATTCGTGATGAGATCCGTCGGGAAGTCCAGGGGTTTTCCGCCCGTCACGAACATATTCCGGGTCTGGTCGTCCTCCTCATCGGAGACGATCCTGCTTCGGTTGTTTATGTAAACCAGAAGAAGAGGGCCTGTGAAGCGGTCGGCTTCACATCGAAGGAAATCCGGCTGCCGGCTGCCACGGAACAGAGCGTACTGATCGCCAAGATCAAAGAGCTGAATTCCCTTCCGAATATACATGGAATCCTCGTTCAGATGCCCCTTCCAAAGCATATCAACGAGCTCGCGGTCATTGAGGCGATCGACCCGTTGAAGGATGTCGACGGCCTGCATCCGATGAACGCCGGCCGCCTCTTCGCAGGAAGCACATGCCTGGCTCCCTGCACGCCTCTCGGGGTTATCGAAATCATCAAGCGGATCGGGATCGATGTCACCGGCGCGCGGGCGCTGGTTGTCGGCCGAAGCCATCTCGTCGGGAAGCCGCTGGCTACAATGCTGATGCAGATGAACGCGACCGTCACCGTCGCACACTCGAAAACCCGGGATCTCCAGGAAGAAGTCTGCAGGGCCGATATTCTGTGCTCGGCGATCGGAAAGCCGCAGTTCATTCCAGGCTCCTGGATCAAAGAGGACGCCGTCGTGATCGATGTCGGGACGAACTCCGTGCCCAATCCCGATAAGCCGGGGTCTTCCCGGCTGGTGGGTGATGTCGAGTTTGAGGCGGCCTCGGAACGGGCCTCGTATATCACGCCGGTGCCGGGCGGGGTCGGTCCGATGACGATCGCGATGCTCCTGGCGAATACCCTCAAAGCCAGAAACCTGATTCTGAAAAAATAATGTCCGTGGTCTGGGAAAATGGTTTCAGCATCGGAAAGCAAAACGGGTATCTGGTTCGGGTGGCCCTTATACTATAGCATATAATGTATATAGTAGAATATTGCAGGATTTTCGTTCGCCGGCCTTCGCCGGCAGCTCTCAGACAAGATATTGAACGATGACAGGGAAAGTGAAAAAAAGGAGACGTATTCATGGATCATGACGTGCTTCTGATGACCCCGGGACCGGTTGAACTCGATTCCGAGATCCTGTTGGCCGGTGCACGGCCCCTTCGCCACCATCGGACGACGGATTTTTCGCCGATCTATACGGACTGTGTCGACCGGCTGAAAAAGATTTTCAAAACCAAAGGCGAACTCTATCTGACGCTGTCATCCGGCACGGGCGTCATGGAAACCGCCATCGCCAACATGTTCAACCAGGGCGAAACGATTCTGACGGTTGAGACGGGTTCGTTCGGCGAACGGTTCACGCAGATCGCGAAAGCCTTCAAACTGAATGTCATTCCGCTCAAATACCAGTGGGGACACCGCGCGAAAGTCGAAGACATCGAGCGCATGCTCGACGCGCACCCGTCGATTACCGGTGTCACCGTCACGTTCAATGAAACCTCGACCGGGGTTCACAATGATCTGAAATCCATCGGAAAGCTGCTTCACGAACGCAACAAGCTGTTCATTACCGACGGCGTTTCCGGTATCGCCGCGCTGCCGTTCGACATGGACGGCTGGCACGTCGATGTCGCCCTTTCCGCCTCGCAGAAGGGGTTTCTGACCCCTCCGGGCGTCGGCATGATCGCCCTCTCGAAGCGCGCGATGGAAAAGCTCGCGAACGTCGATTGCCACGGTTTCTATTTCGATCTCAAACAGTATAAGAAGAACCAGGAGCTTGCGATTCCGGCGTATCCCTGGACCCCGGCGATATCGGTCATGTATCAGCTGCAGGCGGCGCTCAACAAGATCGAACGCATTGGTCTCGACAATGTCATCGCGCATTATCATCGCCTGGCGGAAGGCCTGCGCACGGCGCTGAAAGCGATGGGCCTGACGATTTTCACTCAGGCGAATGCACGTTCGGATGTTCTGACCGTCATCAACACGCCTGCCGGAATCCATCCGAAGCAGATCGTGAGCGAGATTCGCGAGAAATACGGCGTACTGATCGCGGGTGGCCAGGGCGAGATCGCCGACAAGGTATTCCGCATCACGACGATCGGCACGATTTCCGAACGGGAAATCATCGCAACGGTCGGCCTGCTCGAGATGGCGCTGGTCCGGCTCGGGTTCCAGAAAGAACCGGGGGCGGGCATGAAGGCGCTTCTGACCTACTTCGTTAAATGAATCACGATTCGCTGAAGGTCCCGAAGCGCTCCGCGACGGGTCCCCTTCCCCGCCCGATCACCGTCCTGGCTTCAGATCTCGGTCTGGGCCAGGGCGAGATCGAGCCGTTCGGGTATCAGAAAGCAAAAATCGCTCTCGGCGTTCTGGAACGAATATCCAAAAAGCCGGATGCGAAACTGGTTCTTGTCACTGCCATGACGCCGACGCCGGCCGGCGAAGGGAAGACGACGATGACGATCGGCCTCGCCGATGCGCTGAAAATCATCGGCAGACAGCCCGTTGTCTGCCTGCGCGAGCCGTCGATGGGGCCGGTGTTCGGCGTCAAGGGCGGAGCTGCGGGTGGCGGCCGGGCGCAGGTCGTTCCGATGGAGGACATCAACCTCCATTTCACGGGCGACATGCATGCCGTTTCGGCCGCTCACAATCTGCTCGCGGCGATGACCGACAACCACATGATGCAGGGAAATGTGCTCGGCCTCGACCCGCGCAGAATCCAGTTCCGGCGCGTGATGGACATGAACGACCGGGCGCTCCGCACCATCGTGACCGGCCTGGGCGGCACATCGAGCGGCTGGGTGCGCGAGACCGGCTTCGATATCACGGCGGCTTCGGAAGTGATGGCGATTCTCTGTCTGTCGTCGGATATCGCCGATCTCAAAAAGCGTCTTGGAAATATCCTGGTCGGATTCGCCGTGAACGGCACCCCCGTTTTCGCGCGAGACCTCCACGCCCAGGGCGCCATGGCTGCGATCCTTCGCGATGCGATCAAGCCGAACCTCGTTCAGACGGGGGAAGGGACGCCCGCCTTCATTCACGGAGGCCCGTTCGCGAATCTTGCGCATGGCTGCAACAGCCTCATGGCAACCCGGCTTGCACTCAAGCTCGGCGATGTCGTCCTGACGGAGGCCGGGTTTGCGACCGAACTCGGGGCCGAAAAGTTTTTCGATATCAAGTGCCGGATCGGCGGACTGAACCCGCAGGCCGTCGTCATCGTCGCGACCGTGCGGGCCCTGAAGGTGCATGGAGGCGTGGCGAAAGCCGATCTGGCGCAGGAGCACAAGGCCGAGATGAGCCGGGGGTTCGAGAACCTCGCGAAACATATCGAGAACATAAACATGTTCAATCTGCCGTATGTCGTGGCGATAAACCGCTTTCCCAGCGATACCGACGATGAAATCGAATGGCTGAAAAAAGCCGTCGAGGAAGCCGGCGGCGTCGCGGCCGTTTCCACGGCTTTCAAAGACGGCGGCGAAGGCAGCCTGGAGCTGGCCCGCAAGGTCGATGAGATTCTGCGGGGCCGCGAAAATACCTTCCAGACCCTGTACCCGCTTGAAATGCCCCTGGTCGAGAAAATCAACGTCGTCGCGCGAAGCTGTTACGGCGCCGCGGCCGTCGAAATACTGGAACCGGCGCGCAAATCGCTGGCCCTGTTCGAGCAGATGGGCTGCGGCAATCTTCCGGTCTGCATGGCGAAAACCCAGCACTCGCTGTCCGATGACCGGGGGCTGCTCGGGAGACCGCGCGGCTTCAAGGTGACGGTGCGCGAAGCAAGGCTGGCGTCGGGCGCGGGCTTCGTGGTCGCGCTGGCCGGGGAGATCATGACGATGCCGGGGCTGCCGAAGCAACCCGCGGCGGAGCGAATTGATGTGGATAACGCAGGCCGGATTACCGGTCTGTTTTGAACCCGCAAGGAGGGAAGGATGAACAAGACCCCGTTGTGTCCCGTTCATGAGGCTCTTGGAGCGAGAATGATCGATTTCGGCGGCTGGTATATGCCTGTTCAGTATGCATCGATCATCGAAGAGCACGAGGCTGTGCGCACCAAGGCCGGACTTTTCGACCTGTTCCACATGGGCGAGTTCTGGCTGGCCGGGCCGGACGCCATGGCGAACGTTCAGAAGATCGTCTGCCAGGATGCGGAGGCGATTTCCGACCGTCAGATCGCGTATACCCTGATGTGCCGTTCCGATGGCTCGATCGTCGATGATCTGCTGGTGTATCGCTGGAACCCCGAAAAGTTTCTCCTGGTCGTGAATGCGGCGAATATCGAAAAGGATTTCGACTGGATCAGCTCGCAGCTTTCCGGCGACGTGCAGTTTGAGAATCATTCGGCCATCACCGGCCTGATCGCGATTCAGGGGCCGAAGGCCCAGGAGATCCTGCAGAAGCTGACCCGCCAGAATCTCAAGGCGATCAAGTTCTACTGGTTCACCGACGGCAAGGTCAACGGCATTCCGACGATCATCAGCCGCACCGGCTACACCGGTGAAGATGGTTTCGAGCTGTATTACCCCGCCGAGCGGAGCGCCGAAGTCTGGAACGCCCTGATGGAAGCGGGCAAGGAATACGGCATCAAGCCGATCGGCCTGGGCGCGCGCGACACGCTGCGGCTCGAAGCGCGGCTCATGCTGTACGGCAACGACATTCATGACGGCACCACCCCGATCGAAGCGAACCTCGACTGGACCGTCAAGATGG
>CAZQYQ010000272.1:0-6434 GCA_964597625.1 uncultured bacterium | reverse complement strand
CTGCCGGGATCGCCGCGTACCCCGAGACCGCTCCCGATGCCGGACAACTGATCAATCTCTCGCTGTCCGCTCTGGACATCGCGAAAGCCGGCGGCCGCAACAGGGCTGTCGTACACCCGCCAACAGCCAGCGTCTCGATCTCCGCCACAAAATAATAAGATGCAATATTATATTTATATCTTTCATGTGTACATGCCACATATAACCATCGAGGTGAACCGATGAATCCCCAACATCCTTTTTACATTACGACGCCGATTTATTATGCCAACGCAGAACTCCATATCGGACACGCGTTCACCACGCTTGCGGCAGACACCGCGAGCCGTTATAACCGCCTCATGGGACGTGAAGTGTATTTTTTAACCGGTTCCGATGAGCATGGTCAAAAGGTCGAGCAGGCCGCCAAAGCAAAGGGAATCACGCCTCTCCAGCACACGGACGGCCTCGTTGCAAAGTTCCAGGCACTCTGGAAAAAGCTCGACATCACGAATGACGACTTCATCCGCACCACCGAAGCAAGGCACAAAAAAGGCGTTCAGAACGCCCTTTCCCTGTTAAAGGAACGCGGCGAGATTTATGAAGATCACTATCAGGGCTGGTACTGCACCCCCTGCGAACGCTTCTGGACCGAGAAAGAAGTCCCGGAAAAGGTCTGTCCGGACTGCAAACGTCCAGTCGATGAGATCACCGAGAAGAATTATTTTTTCCGCATGTCGAAGTATCAGCAGAAGCTGATCGAGTATATTCACGCGAATCCCGGGTATATCCGGCCGGAAAACAGGCGCAACGAGGTTCTCGGCTTCCTCGCCCAGCCCCTCGGCGATCTCTGCATCTCGCGGCCGAAGAAGCGGCTTTCCTGGGGAATTGAGCTGCCCTTCGACACCGAGTATGTCACCTATGTCTGGTTTGATGCGCTCCTCAATTACATCACGGCGATCGGGTATCCCGATCAGCCCGACAAATTCAAGAAGTTCTGGCCGGCAAGCGTGCATCTGGTCGGCAAGGATATTCTGACCACCCATGCGGTGTACTGGTCGACGATGCTCATGGCACTCGATCTGCCGCTGCCGAAGATGCTGTTTGCTCACGGCTGGTGGATATCCTCGGGCGGCAAGATGTCAAAGTCGGTCGGAAACGTCATCAACCCGCTCGATCTGGTCGAAAAATACGGTCTCGACCCGTTCAGATTCTATCTTTTCAGGGAAATGGTTTTCGGGGCCGATGCGCAGTTTTCCGAAGAGTCGTTTATCAACCGGTACAATGCCGATCTTGCAAACGATTACGGCAACCTCTGCAACCGCATGCTGCCGATGATGCGGAAAAACCGCGAAGGAATCTTCCATAAGGCCGAACCAAAACTTCCCCAGACCCTGGAAGTCGTCGCCCTCGCAAAAGCCCTTCTGCCCGATTACCACGCGGCAATGAACAACATGCTGTTCCATCAGGCTCTCGAAGGCACCTGGAACCTGATCCGGCGGCTCAATAAGTATGTTGATGAAACGGCGCCGTGGGCTCTCGCCAAAGCCGGGAATACGACGGCTCTCGATGAGGTTTTCTACACGGTCGGCGAGGGCGTGCGGCTGGTAACCCATCTTGTACAGCCATTCATGCCGCATCTGGCCCCGAAATTCCTCGAACAACTCGGCCTGGGAACCTCGTTTACGCCGCTGCACCTGGTCGAATGGGGTCAGTTACCCGACGGAACCCCCTGCAACGAGCCGAGTCCGCTCTTCCCGCGCATCGAGACCGCTCGTATCGAGGCTCTCAAGAAGGGCGAAAAAGCCGCTTCCGCACCTCAGGGCCCGAAAGGCGGGGAAAAAGCCGGCGCTGCCGGGGTCGCGGCGCAGAACGTTTCTGCTCCGGGCGCAGCTTCGGGCGACGGGTTGATTGAGTATGACGCATTCATGAAGACGGAGCTGGCCGTGGCCACGGTCGTTACCGCCGAGAAAGTCGAAAATGCAGACAAGCTTCTCCGATTGACCGTCGACCTCGGAACCGAAACCCGTCAGCTCGTCGCCGGAATCGCCCTTCATTACAAGCCGGAAGAGCTGATCGGGAAGCAGGTCGTTCTGGTGAAGAATCTCAAGCCTGCGAAAATCCGCGGAATCGTTTCTCATGGAATGATTCTCGCCGCGCAGACCGCTGATGGCGGCCTGGCGCTTGTTCAGCCAGAGAAGCCCGCCCAGGTGGGCTGCCGGGTGAAATAAGCCGAATTCTGTTCAAAGCCGCCCGGTCCGTGAACCACTCACCTCCGGGCGGTTTTCTTCTGTGCTCTGGTCAGGCTGTCGCTGAAGTCCGGAACCGTCGCTCCGCCGGAGCATATTATGTAAACCACAGGGAGTTTTTTCTATGTTCGGTCTCGTCGACACGCACGCACATCTTCAGGACAAGGCTTTTGCCGACGACTTCGATGTCGTCATGGCGAGAATCCGCGAATGCAGGCCGGCCGCGGTCATCAATGCCGGCACCGATCTCGAAACAAGCCGGCAGGCGGTTGAGATGGCGGAAAAGGAGCCGAACTTCTGGGCATTGGCGGGATTTCACCCGCATGACGCAAAAAAATGGCATGCCTCTTCGCTCGCCGAACTCCGGCAGCTGCTCGCTCATCCGCGCACGGCAGGCATCGGCGAGATCGGACTCGATTATCATTACGACTTTTCGCCGAAAGATGTGCAAAAAGAGGTGTTTCTAGCTCAATGGCGCCTCGCAGCTGAGCTGGGCATGCCTGCAGCCATCCATATCCGTGAAGCATACGAGGACTTCTTCAGCTTTATCGCCGGGGAGCCGAAACCGCCGCGCGTTCTGCTTCACTGTTTTTCTGGAACCCTGGACCTTGCCAGGCGCGCCCTCGATTCGGGGTTTTCGTTCTCGATCGGCGGCCCCCTCACCTATCCCAAAAGCGAGGAGACACGCACCATCTTCCGTTTTCTGCCCGACAAAAGCATCCATCTCGAAACCGACTGCCCGTATCTGGCACCGGTTCCCTGCCGAGGCAAGCGCAACGACCCCTCGTTTCTCGAGCATACCTTTCGTAAACTCTGCGAAGTTCGCCGCGCCGATCCCGAAGAAATGGCCGCTGTCCTGCGTCGCAACGCCCTTCAGTTTTTCTCTCCCAAGCTCATATTATACGATGCAATATAGCAGTCATCCCGGAGAACGGCTCTCTCTTTCGACTGATGGCACGTGATTTCAGCGAAACAGCCTTGTGATATCCCTGGTGGCGTGCAATTCGAGAGAACGGGGATGCTTGCGCTGAACCCGTTCCATGGAGTATGTAGAGGCTGCACAAACATATGGAAACACAGAAACTTTCGTTCACCCGCACGAGTTCCCATGACATTCTTCTCGGCCACGACATTCTCGCGGAAATCATCGGCCGCATGTCGCGACTGGGGCTTCACAAGAGATGCATGGTGGTTACGAACGAGACGGTCGCGCGCTGGTATCTTCAGCCGCTGATCGCCGAGCTGCGCACGCGCGGCTTTGAAGCTTCCGAAGCGATTCTTCCCGACGGCGAGACATACAAAACGCTCGAAACCGTCCAGACTCTTTTCCCGAAATTCATCGAGGCCGGTCTCGATCGAAAAAGCCCGGTCATCGCGCTTGGCGGCGGAGTCATCGGGGATCTGACCGGCTTCGCCGCATCGATTTTCATGCGCGGTCTGCCCCTCGTGCTGTTGCCAACGACCCTGCTCGCGATGATCGATGCGTCGCTGGGCGGCAAAAACGCGGTGAATCTTGCGCAGGGGAAAAACCTTGTCGGTTCGTTCCATCAGCCTGCTCTGATCGGAATCGACGTCTCCGCTCTCCGCACGCTTCCTCTCACACAGCTTTCCTACGGGCTTGTCGAGGCAATCAAGCATGGAGTCATCGCGGACGCGGCCTATTACAAATTCATTCAGAAGAACCGTTCCGCCGTGAAAGCCCGCGACCTGCCGCTTCTCCAACGGCTTGTGCGACGCTCCCTGCATATCAAGAGGACCTTCATCGAACAGGATGAACTGGACCTGACCGGCAACAGGGCACTCCTGAACTTCGGCCACACCTTTGGTCATGCCTATGAACTGCTGGGTGCCTACCGCCGCCTGCATCATGGGGAAGCCGTCGCGCTGGGCATGCTGACGGCGCTTGCGGTATCACGGCTTCGCGGTCTGCTGAAGGAGGATTACTCGGAAGGTCTCATCGACCTTTTGAAGGAGTTCGGTCTTCCCGTCACCGTGCCGCGCGAATGGACGCCGGAACAAATAGCCGAAGCTATAGAGCATGACAAGAAACGTCAGAAAGACTCGATACGTCTTATTCTGCCCATATCGCTCGGAAAAGTAGAAAGCGTACCGGTTCCCGTTTCCGAGCTCAGGAACATCCTGGAATCCATTTCACGCTGATTTTTCGGCATGGTTCGACCCTTCAACGCCTGACAGGAGACCTTCAATGGCAGCCACCACTTCATCCAGTTTCTTGACCCGGTTTTCAGCCAATGCGCAGAAAGTCCTGGCGAAACGGTATCTTACGCGCGGCCCGGACGGCCAGCCGACGGAAACGATCGAACAACTCTTCCGCCGCGTTGCAAAAGCAATTGCTTCCGCTGAAGAGCACTTTCCCGGCTCACCGTTCAAACCGGAGCAGCTTGAACCCCTCTTTTTCGATCTGATGACCAGTCTCGATTTTCTGCCGAACAGCCCGACGCTCATGAATGCGGGAAAACCCCTTGGCCAGCTTTCCGCCTGTTTCGTCCTTCCGGTCGAGGACTCGATGGATGGGATCTTTGACGCCATCAAACAGGCCGCGCTCATCCACAAGTCCGGCGGCGGTACAGGGTTCAGCTTTTCGCGCCTGCGCCCGGCCAACGATGCCGTGGCAAGCACGAGCGGCGTCAGCTCGGGCCCCATCTCGTTCATGAAGGTGTTCAACGTCGCCACGGATACGATCAAGCAGGGCGGGGCCCGTCGCGGCGCGAACATGGGCATTCTGCGCATCGATCATCCCGATATCATCGAGTTCATCAAATCAAAGGAAGACAGCACCAGTCTGACGAACTTCAACATTTCGGTCGCCGTCACCGACGTTTTCATGGAAGCCCTCAAGAAAGACACCGAGTATGACCTGATCAATCCGCGCACAAAGACGGCCTCCGGGTCCCTCAAGGCATCGAAGGTTTTTCACATGATCGTTGAGCGCGCCTGGCGCAACGGCGAGCCCGGAATCGTCTTCATCGACCGGATCAACCGCGACCAGCCCACCCCCAATGTCGGTCTCATCGAATCGACGAATCCGTGCGGAGAGCAGCCTCTTCTGCCGTATGAATCCTGCAATCTCGGCTCGATCAACCTGGCCAACTTCGTCATCAGGGATGGCGACGCCCCGCATGTCGATTATCAGAGGCTTGCAGGCGTGATCCAGCTTGCGGTGCGTTTCCTCGACGACGTCATTGAGATCAATAAATACCCGATCCCGGCAATCGACACGATGACGAAATCGAACCGCAAGATCGGGCTGGGCGTCATGGGCTGGTCCGACTTATTGCTCCGGATGGGACTGGCCTATGACTCCGAGGCGGCTCTCACCCTCGCGGAAGAGCTGATGCGCTTTTTCAAGCGGGAAGCCTGGAACGCGTCGATCGATCTTGCCCGTGAGCGCGGCCCGTTCTCGAATTATCCGGGCTCCGCTCTCGAAAAGCGCGGAATGCCCCAGGTGCGCAATGCGACCACGACGACGATCGCCCCGACGGGAACGATCAGCCTCATCGCAGGCTGCTCAAGCGGGATCGAGCCGCTGTTCGCCGTCGCCTATGAAAAGCATGTTCTGGATAAAGAGCGCCTGATCGAGGTCAACGAGGATTTTCTCGAAATGGCCAAGGAGCAGGGTTTTTACTCACCGGAACTTCTTGAAAAGGTCGCGAAGCAGGGGCATCTGCACGACCTCACGGAAATACCGGAATCGGTTCGCCGATTGTTCGTGACAGCCCATGAGATCACTCCCGAATGGCATGTCCGGATGCAGGCGACATTCCAGAAATATACCGACAACGCCGTCAGCAAGACCGTCAACTTTCCTCACGACGCCACCATAAAAGACGTGGAGAGCGTTTTCCTCATGTCTCACACGCTCGGCTGCAAAGGCATTACCGTGTATCGCGATGGCTCCCGCGAAGAACAGGTACTCAATCTCGGCGCCGGCCAGCCGAAAAATGGCAGACCGGCACAAACGAATGCGGCACCGGATGGCCCCTCCCGGAGCGTTTCCGTGAGCATCATGCCGCGCCCGCGCCCGGAACGCACCGTTGGCGCCACCGAGCGGTACAAGATCGGCTGCGGGAATCTGTATGTGACCGTCAATGCTGATGAAAACGGCCTTTGCGAAGTATTCACCAGCCTCGGACGCGGCGGCGGCTGCCCGTCACAGTCGGAGGCATCCGCCCGCCTCGCCTCGCT
>CAZQYQ010000271.1:0-6458 GCA_964597625.1 uncultured bacterium | reverse complement strand
AGCAAACAGGTCATCGTGAAAAAACAGGCGGAAGTGATGTTCCAGAGCCGTCAATTCGCAGAGAAGATCGCGCGCCGGCTCGGCGTTGCCGTTCCCGGCCTGATGCTTCGAGGCGTGAAACGAGCCGGATTCAAGGTGCTGCACTCGACAGCCATGCCGTCCATCCTTGTTGAACTGGGGTATATGTCGAATCCTTCAGATGCCGTGAAAATGCGCTCGGCTGATGCAAAAACCAGAATGGCGCAGGGCATTTATCTGGGGGTCCGGGATTTCCTCGAGGGCACGATCCAGCAGGGATACGATGCCGGTTACATCGATTATGTGAAACGTGTTGAAGCGGAAAAACGTGCCCGGGCCGAGAGAATCCGACGTGAAAAAGAAAGACGGGCCAAGGCTCTCGCAAACAGCAGGCCGTACAAAACAAAAAAAGGCGATACCTTGAAATCCGTCGCTGCAAAATTCAACGTCGGCATTTCAGAGCTGCGTGATTTGAATCAATTTGGAAAAAAGCGCAAACTGAAGTCAGGTGAGGTCATTCGAATTCCAGGCCGCTGATGCGGTTCATGAAGCACCCTGTTCGTGATGAAACACCCGTGTGACAGGCGCCAGGCGCGACGGAGGCTGGTTTGAACTTTTTTGCAAATCTGAAAATCAAAACTCGGCTGTTCATAACGATGGTCATCGTCTCCATCGTATTGCTCGTGCTCAACCTGTATATTTTCCGCATGATCCGGGAGACGGTCAAGTCCCAGATCCCACTCCAGGTCCAGACGCTGCTCACTTCTGAATCAAATCGCGTCGAAAAGATCATCGAGTCATACGAAAAATTATCCAGGTTCATGTCCCGGCTCGATGCGACCGTTCAGTTCCTTTCCTGGAAGACGCAGAAACCCGACGCTACGGACGTCATCAACCAGTGGCGAAAAGCGTTGTATTCCCCGATGACTCAGCTGACGCGACTCACCCGCGATGAAAATCCTGATGTGGAAGAGGTTGCCATTCTTTCCCTTGATGGCAAAACACAGTACAGAGTCGGCCGTGGAGGAACGGAGCTTCCTCTTGCATCTGCTCCGTATGAACCATACGTTACTGATATGGAAATAGCATCCATGGCCGATGACAGCGTTTATAAATCGCCGGTTATATTAATATCCAGCCAGCCTTCTCCGACGGAAGTGAAAACCGATAAGCCCATAGAGGCTCCGAAAGCCGATGGTCAGACTCCGGCTGAACCCGGAGAAACGGAGGCTCCTCCGGTAGAGGCCCCGGCCGATGAGGCTGCCGCCGAAGACACCGCGGACAGTGATTTGATCAAACAGCGGATCATGTATTGCGGAATGCCTGTCTTTGCCGATGGGCGGGTGATCGGAGTGGCGCTGGTCGGGGTGAATCTTGAAAACCTCCTTAACAGTGTTCCGGGCGCGCTGGACTCCATGAATGGCAAAACCTCCCTTGTCACTTCAGACAAAACCCATTATGGATTCTATATTGCCCACTCTGATACAGGAATCATTCTCGATCCCCAGCGGAATATATTCTTGAATACGGAAGAAATCGATCTGCAGGACTCCGCCGACCGCATTCTTCAGGGAAGCGCCGCTTTCTCGAGATTCATGACCGGCCAGAGTTCGCATATGTTCGTTGCGGCCTCTCCGATTCGAAACACGAACTGGGTCATGCTGACGGTCGTCGATTCTCGAGGCATGCTGGGAGCGCTCGATAAAGCCCAGAATTTTTCCTTGTTCCTGATCATCTTCGGTTTGATCGTGATGACGATGATCACGATGATGGTCATCAGAACCGTCGTCATGTCAATTCAAAGCGTTTCGACGGGACTCGAAGAGATATCCCGGGGCCGCGGCGATCTCACCAAGAGAATCCAGGTGATCGGTCGCGATGAAATGGCCGAGGTTTCCGACAGATTCAATAAATTCATCAGCTATATTCAAAAACTGCTTCTTCAGATTCAGGATGTCATCAATCGTCTTTTCGGCATGTCGAGCCAGATTTCCGATGCGACGGCCCATGAAAATGATTCAATTCAGAAAATTCTCGGAAACACGCAGCGTATTACGAAAGCCACTCGCGAGTCTGCGTTGATGCTTGAAAAAACAGCTGCCGCGATTCAGGAAATTTCCGCGAATGCGCAGCTCGTTGCGAAGAGGTCCAGCAAAGCCTTCGAAGAATCCGTTCAAAACCGCACGAAGGCGACGCAGGGCATGGAATCCGTGCGGGAAGCATCGACGACGATCAAGGGAATCGAGCGCGCTGTCGGCGATTCTTCGAGGGTTCTCGAAGAACTGAAATCCCAGTCGAGACGAATCGGAAAAATTGTTCTTACGATCACGGCCATTTCAAGACAGACCAACCTGCTCGCTCTGAACGCAGCTATCGAAGCAGCGCGTGCCGGCGAACAGGGAAAGGGCTTCGTCGTCGTTGCCGAAAACGTGAAAAAACTGGCTGAGCAGAGTGCGAAAGCCGCTGAAGAAATCGGCGCCCTGATTGGTGAAATTCAGCATAAGACGAATAAAGCCGTCGATGAAATGAATCAGGGCAAGATGAAGGTTCAGGAAGGTGTGGCGATCATCAACCGGGCAGGTGCGCTGCTCGACGAAATCGGCATGGCGTCTGAGTCCGTGAATGTCCAGGTTCAGGATATCAGCAAATCCAGCGCGGAGCAGAGCAAGAACATCGAGTCGGTCAGTGCCGCGATTGAGAATCTGTCACTGACGACGAAGACGACGACAAGCGAGGTAGACCAGGTTCTGAATTCCATCAAGCTGCAGAAAGATACAATCTATGAGATGGCGAAGATAACCAAGCATCTCTCGATGGTATCTGAAGAATTGAGAAGAATGCTGGCAAACTTCGTCCTCGAAATACGGGAAGAGGGGGCACCGGCTCCTCAGATACCGGTTGACCCTCCATCAGACATCCAGCCGATTCCGCCCTCAGACGACGCCCCCGCCACGGATCCCGATTCCCCGCCTTCCTCCTGAGCTTGCTGATAAGGCACTGGTTGCGCGTTTCTAAGCCCCATTGTGTTCCGCATTCATAGGCATTCGGGCAAGGGTTGAGATGAATGCCGGTCGCGGTTCAACGGAGTATCGAACGGGTATTTGATCGGTGAGCTTGTCGAGGGGCCGACAGAGTTCCTGCAATGCAAAAAAGAACCCCGGTTTTATCCGGGGTTCTTTTTATGAGTCGAACGTAAGTTTTATCAGAAGGATTTGATCAAATCTGGGCTCAGATTGCTCTCGCCATGCAGAACGCGGAACTCGAGCTGGTCACGAACGGACTGACGGAGTTCCTGGACGGCTTTGCTGGCGAACCCCTTGAATGCATCGCGAACATCTGTTGCATCGCCATTTTCCAGGGTGGCATGAACGTAATCCGTGACCTGGCTGCGCAGGGCTTCAAAACGCACGGCACGGGATTCCGGATCTTTTTCGGAAGAGAGCAGCTCAGCGAATCTGAGAAGATCTTTGAGTGACTTTTCGCGCGCCGTCGCCAGCCATTTCGCGACGCAGCGGTTGAACTGCGGAGCCTGGATCTGATTATTCGGCTGATACATGCTGTCATCATACATCGCTTCACCGAAACAGGCGACGCGGCCGGTTCCAAGGTCTTCGGCAGCGGCAATCGGAACAGGAAGTTTCGGCGTGTGAGAAGCATAGATGTAGGCATCATCGAGATTATCAGCATTCTGGTTGAAAGAGTCATCATCGCCGGTGGCAAAAATCTCGATGTTCTCGCCAGATGTCAGACCCTTGTTTCCCTTTGAGATAAGCGAACAGCAGTTTCTGACGAGCAGATTGTTGACGCCGGTGATGACAGGGGAGGGAAATGTCTGAACCCATGCACGCCACGGGGCACCGATGTTGTTCGTCGGATCGCAGAACTGGTCATCGTTGAACCTGATCTTGCTTCCGAGGGCTTCGAGCATCGCATTCTGTGTTTCAGGAGTGCTGCGGTTGCCGTAATCAGAGCGGGAATACAGCATTACAGAGCCGCCCTTCGCGACATATTCCTTGAGGATGGACAGTTCTTCCGCCTTGAGGGGCTCTTTGGGTTCGGGAATAATGAAGATGAACGAATTTTTCAGCTGGTCGATGGTTGTAAGTGGCTTTGATGCGCTTCGAAGCTGGAAGCCGAGGCTGTTGAACAGATCCATCTTCATGCCGCCGAACTTGCCCGTATAAAACTCGATATTTCCATGGGCGCAGTCGACATAAATGACTTTCGGTTCGACATCGATCGTGATCGATTCGGTATCGACGATGGTTTTGCCTTTCATCAGAACGGCGAGAAGCTCGACCTGACCAAGCCAGCTGATTTCAACCGGGAACTCGATCGATGAGGTGCCGGTTGCCTTGAGGCGGGAGATGGTCGTTTTGCCGAGAATATTGTCTGCCGACATTGCCGTGTGATACAGCACCAGCGAAAGATTCTTCATATCTTCGGCGGCGGGATTCGATATCTTGACCCGCGTCTTGAACGGTTTTCTGACGAAAATCATCTTCGAGTTGACGGTGAACGTATCGATCTGGGGAAGCGGGATGCCGTTCCCGACCGGAGTCGTGATGGTGCCATCGCATGTCACAACCTGGTCTGCAACCCTCGAATCCTGGGATGAAGCCCTGAACGTATAGGTCGATTTCGGCTGAAGACCGGTCAGGGTGACGGTGTGAATGGTTACGGCATTGGAAATCAGCTTCGACTGGCTGAGATCACTCACGCCGTAGTTGATACGCGTATCTGACGGCTTGTTGGTGACCCACTGAAGAGTGGCCGAGGTCGGAGTCAGAGAAATGATTTCCGGTTTCTTGGAAAATTCGAGCGGGCTCTGGTTGCTGTTGAAATGAACCGCCTCACCATCCGTCCAGCTGTCGACATGGCCGTCCTGGTCGGTGCGGAATACTTTCATCTTGTAAAAGGCATATTTATCAAGGGTTTCTTTATTCGGATGGCCGAACGAGTTCCGTGCAGCGACGGAAATGACACCGTACTCAGGCCGGACGAGATCCATGAGGGGGTTGCTTGAAGAGGTTTTACTGCCGTGATGGCCGGATTTCAAAACCGTACTGTTCAGCTTGTCGCGGAAGGCGCTGATTGCGACCGATTCCGCTCCGCGCTCTGCATCACCCGTAAGCAGATAGCTTATCTTCCCTGCGGTCATCTTGATGATCAGCGACTGCTCGTTTGCCGAAATTTTGACGGTATCGCTTCCTGAGCGCGTCATGGCATCAGCACGGTACATATCGTCGAACCGTCTGGTGTCGATGGACCGGGATAACCCCGTCTTGTCTTCAGCGTGGAGGACTTCCGTGGTGATGCCGGTGCCCCAGTTGAGTTTCTGACCCATTTTCACCTGGGTGTAGCGAATCCCTTTGGCGACGATGGCATCATGCAGCTTCATGTACAGCTGAGCATCCGAGCTGCTTTCTTCAGGATCTCCGGCACCCATCGAATCGGATGAATAAATGAATTCATCTATCGGAATCGACTGCACAAGCTGAATGAACCCGCCGAAATGATCGCGATGCGGATGTGAAATGACCGCGTAATCGATCTTCTTGATTCCCTCTTTTTTGAAATAGGGGATGATCGAAGCGTTGGCCGCATCAGCCTTGTCATCGCCCGCATCGACAAGAATGGTCTTGTCAGCGGTGCGAATGAGAATCGAGTCTCCCTGGCCGACGTCGAGAAATGTGACTCTGAGCTTCGTATCGCCTGCTGCAAAAGCCGAAACGGCAAGCAGCAACCCCAGCAACAAAGCTGGAATCAGGCGGCGCAGTGATAGATTCTTCATACTCTTCTGCTCCTTATAAGGCCGTGGGTGAACATTATCTGTGAGAAGATTGATACTCCATAGAGATAAAAAACCGATGCTAACAATACATGTTGATTGTACAAATTAACCAGAGGGGTGTCAATACCACTCCGGGAGGGATCAGGGGATTTCCGTGGCGGGAAAAAACTTCCCCTCCCTCATGTCTGATTTGTGTGCGTCAAATCGTCGTTCCAGCCTGATCGGAGGTTTCGACAGGATATCTATTGTGATGGAAATGTAGGGCGTTTTCCCCAGCGTGTCAGTTGCAACAAGCATGTCTACAGGCTGGTTTCTATCGCCGCTGAAATCATACGCCCGATTTTCAGTCGGGCGGGTACGCGTGATCTTCCTCGTCGATGATGAAAAGTCATACGTGATTTCACCGTCCTTGCGGGCGACCACGACAACATACCTGCCATCGCGCGTTCTGACCGCCGAATGATCCTGACTGCCTGCTAGATCCCGTGTGAGATCATCGCAGAGATGGATAAACTCGGTCTGAGATGCGTGTACCGCTGTCTGAAAATCGTGCTGCCTGCCGGTTGTGAACATGATCCGCAGAAATACCGTCATGAATATCGCGGCAATAAGCAGCACGATAACGGTCTCCATGATCGTCCAACCG
>CAZQYQ010000270.1:0-6477 GCA_964597625.1 uncultured bacterium | reverse complement strand
ACTCAGCCAGGGCATGCCCAGGGCGATTCCCGCCGGCCTCAGTTTCCGGCTGGCCGCCACGTCCGACGATCAGGACTTCCGGCCGGTCGAGAAACGAGTATGCGGCAGCCGAGGTCAGGCGGTCGAGGAAGGCGCGGTCCCGGTCGTCTTTGCAGCGATACACTGCCGCAGGCTGGTCGCCGTCGTTCAGCAGAACCGTGTGGGAAGGCACGGTTCCGCGGTATCCCAGTTCGAGGCCCGGCGCGAGATGGATCCCCGGCCCCCCGACGACATCGAGCCTCCCGAGCGGGCTTCGGGATGAATGGATGGAAACGGTTCCCGGCATGCGACTGAAGACCGGCAGGGCCTTGTATTCCGACATTGCAGGCTCGGCAGGAACCACGACATACATGCCCGCAAGAATGATTCCCGTGGCAAGAACGATCACGGAGTGATGGCGGGCGCCATTCCCGCCGAGCATCCAGGCTGCGGCGAATGCCAACAATGCCGCAATCCACAGCAGCCCGACCGGCGAGAAACGGAAAAGCAACATCATCCCGGCGACGGCCCCCACCCCCGAGCCGAAGAGTCCCGCGGCGTAGGCCGCGCCGACACCCTCTCCCGCCTCCATCATGCAGGCAGCGATCCCCACGCTGCCTGCCACGAAAGGCAGAAGGGCAAACAGTTCGAGAGCCAGCAGATGAAGGCACTGATAGACATCCCATGAAATATACAGCGGGTTCAATCCCGCCCATCCGGTTCCCGCAGCCGCCACCGGAATCAGCAGAGCGAACGCCGGCATGGCATATCGGCATATCGAAGCACACCGGAGGGTGGAGCGGGCCCGGACGGCGGCGAGAAGCGCGCCACTGATGCCGCAGCCGAGCATCGCGACGCTGATGATCATGTTGGCGAAATGACTCCAGAACCGTTCGGCCAGCAGTCTCATCAAACCGAATTCGAGCAGCATGAGGGCGAACGAGGCCAAAAACAGCGTCGCATGAAGCCGCAGGCGCGGGGCCCGGGCGACTGTCATATTCTTTTCGTTATTTATTTGGCTCATCATCCCTGACAAGCGGAACGAAGCGCACGCCCATGACAGCCTGGCTCGTGACGGTGCCGTCTTCCCCTTTGAGAACCACAAGAAGCCACTGGGGCGAGAACGGCGCTCCGACGGGGATCACCATGCGACCGCCCGTCGCGAGCTGGTCGATCAGCGGAGGCGGAACTTCGCCCGCCGCGCAGGTGACGATGATGCCGTCGAACGGAGCCTCGGAGGGCCAGCCGAAGTAGCCATCCGCATGATACACGCTCACGCCACGGTATCCGAGTCGGCCAAGCCTCTCTGCCGCTGATTCGGCCAGTTCCCTGATGATCTCGACCGTCCATACCCGGTGCCCCAGTTCGGCCAGGACCGCCGCCTGATACCCCGATCCCGTGCCGATTTCAAGGACCTTCGCCGCCGAGGCCAGGCACAGAAGCCGGGTCATCTCGGCCACGATATACGGCTGGGAGATCGTCTGGCCGTATCCGATCGGCAAGGGCGAGTCGTCATATGCCGCCATCCCATAGGGGAACGGAACGAACTCGTGACGATGCACCGTCGCCATGGCACGCAGAACCGGCTCATCCGTCATTCCATAGAACCGGATCGTCTCGACCATTGCGGCACGTTCCCCGCTTCGTGCGATATCGGCTTCGGGAGGACGCGGAACATCAGCGGGGCCCGATGCGGGCGGCACGGAGGAAGTGACCGGCGTCCCCGTTTCCCCCGCCGGACGTGTGCCATGGCGGAGAAACGGAGCATAGCTCGCCGCGAATCCAATGATCGCAAGCGCCAGCAAGATCAGGAGGATCCAGACAGAACGGCCGGACCTGGACAATTTCATTCCCTCACCTCCCCTGCCGGCCATCTCCGGCAGGATGTCCGACACTACGGTCAGGAGGCTTGTTTCAGGGTTTCCGAGATGCGCAGCAAAACAGCCCGCCGCTTTTCTTCGTCCGTCTGGGCCCGCATGAAATCGGCCAGTTGCAGCATGAAGCTGGCGTAGATGTTGTGCGAGTCGACCTTCAGGAGTTCCGGTGCCGGGGCTGCAACTGCCGCTGGGACGGCCTTGGGGATGAAAGCGGGAGCCGGTGGCAGCGCCTCGAGGTCGAAGGTCTGGCCGAGAGCCGGAACGTCGACGGCGAAGCCCTTCAATTCTCGGATCTTGTTTGCCAGTTCATTCCGGGCGTCATCTTCGCCGTGAACCACAAAAACGCGGTCACGCACGCTTTTGATCTTCGAGATCCACTCCAGCAGGCCATTTTCATCGGCGTGGCCGGAATACCCGGGCATTTCGACGATTTTTGCCTTCACGGCGACTTCCTGTCCGTGAATGCGAACGGTCTTTTCTCCGGTGAGAAGCAGCCTTCCAAGAGTCCCTTCGGCCTGATAGCCTACGAAAAGAACCGTGTTCTGAGGCTTCCAGAGCTGGTGTATCAGGTGGTGTTTGATGCGCCCGGCATCGCACATGCCGCTCGCCGACATGATGATGGCCCCCTGGGCGTCATTCAATGCTTTCGACTCTTCGGCGGACTTCGTGAATTTGAAATAGCTCGCATCGAACAGTTTGCCGCGCTTTTTGAGAAGATTCGTCGCATCTTCATCATAGAGCTCGGGATATTTCGCGAAAACCTTTGTCGAGTCGCTGGCAAGAGGGGAATCGACGGTGATCTGCATTTCAGGAATTTCCCGTCGTTCCATGAGAATGGTGAGATCATGCATCAGATCCTGGGTTCGCTCGACGGCAAAGGCAGGAATAAGCAGGTTTCCACGACGCTTGGTCGTGTCGTTGACGACTTTTGCGAGCTGTTTCAGGCGATTTTCCTTGTCATCGGGTGGTCTGACACGATTTCCGTAGGTCGATTCGACCAGCAGAATGTCGGTGTCGCTCGCATATTCAGGATCTTTAATGATCGGATGATCTTTCGAGCCCAGATCTCCGGAAAACACGATGCGTTTCTGTTTGCCGTCGCGATCGATCTTCACCTCGAGAAACGCGGAGCCGAGCAGATGGCCGGCATTTCTGAACGTGACGCCGATCCCCTTGGCCGGCTCGATCATCTCGCCCTCGCGGACGGACTTCATCAGGGTTAACGTCTTTTTTGCATCTTCCTCGGTATAGATCGGCTGCAGTTCTTCGAGGCCCTTCCGCTCGTTGCGGCGATTCTTCATTTCGACTTCAGATTCCTGAATTCGCGCCGAGTCGGGAAGCATATAGCCCATCAGATCGATGGTCGGAGCGGTTCCCCAGATCTTTCCGGCAAAACCGTATTTGACCAGCTTCGGCAGAAGTCCGGTGTGATCGATGTGCGCATGGGTTACGAGGACGAAATCGATATCGCCAGGGTTAAAGGGAAATTTGCCATAGTTGCGTTCACGCAGAGTCTTGCTGCCCTGGAACATGCCGCAATCGACGAGAAACCTGACATCGCCGGTCTCGATTTCGTAGCAGGACCCGGTCACACAGCCGGCGGCACCGTGAAATGCAATCTTCATTCGTCCTCTCCTTCAGCTATCCGCATTCAGCCGTTCCTGGCGTGATACCCGATCCCGGAACGGCGCTTCATTATACACGAGATCATGAAAAAAGCGCCCTGCTCAGGCGCTTTTTCTTTTCTCAGGAGCGGATGACCGTTTTCACCGATATCTTTTTCTTTTTCGCGTATTCGAGAAGTTTGTCGCGGCGCATGGAGTGTTGCACCTTGAACGGGTGCGCGTGGCCATCGAGCATATAGGACATTTCGACAATCGTGTGGTAGAGGTTGTACACGACCGTGACGCCTGTAATATCGCCTTCTTCGAGGGCTTCAAAGCTTTTGGGAATATGGCCCACGAGACCGTAGCGGCCTTTCGCGATCAGGTAGACGTAGCTTTGGAGCGCCGGCGCCAGAGTTTTGAATTCTTCGGGCTGAAGAGGGATATAGGTAAAAACCGTGCCGAGGTCGCCGTCATCGAGCTGAACGGCCCACGGGCGCGCGAAATCCTTGAGGGAGAGGGCCTCGCGGATCTGGTCGAATATTTCGTTTGAGAGGGGTTTAGCCGCCATGGCGTGCATTCTAGGGCAAACGCAGGGCGGCATGCAAGACTTTTCTTGCACATCGCATCGGATCGGCGTCAAAAATTCAAAGCTGATAACCTCGGGAACTTCTGGTAAAGTAGTGTCACCGCATTCGCGGCCCCATTCCCTAACGGAGAAACATCGTGAATCAGTCATCAGCGGGATCTGACATCCTCCCCACCAGCCCTGAAGTGATCGAATACGACACCCGTTTCCGGCTCACCCCACGCGCGGTCATTACCGGCATGGTGCTCGGCGGCGTCATGAGCCTGTCGAACCTGTATGTTGCGCTTAAAACCGGCTGGAGCATCGGCGTTTCGATCACAGCCGGCATCCTCGGGTTTGCCGTCTTTGCGTTCATGTACCGCATCGGCTTTATCAAGACACCGCTCGACCTGCAGGAAAACAACTACCTGAAATCCGTTGCCAGCGCAGCCGGGTATATGACCGGCGGCGGAACGGTCGCCGCCATTCCCGCGCTGATGATGCTCACCGGCGAGACGATGAGCCACTGGACCATGTTTTTCTGGATCAGCTCGATCGCGATGATGGGCCTCATCATGGCGATTCCGATGAAGCAGCAGATGATCAACGTCGAGAAACTGCGGTTCCCGACCGGCATTGCGGCAGCCGAAACGCTCCAGGCTCTTCACAGCAAGGGCGGCGAAGGTTCCGACAAGGCAAAGCTTCTGGGAATCGGCAGCATAGCCGGTGCTATTGTCGCGTTCCTGCGGGATTTCAAGACCTCCTTCATGCCCTGGAATCTGCCGGATAAGATCAAGATTCCCTATGTCACGCTTGCCGGGCAGCCGCTTGAAAAGTTCACGCTTTCTTTCGAAGGAAGCCTGATCATGATCGGCGCCGGCGCGATCATGGGGTTCAGGGCAGCCTGGAGCATGCTGCTGGGCGCGCTGATCAATTTTGGTATATTAGCTCCTATTCTTTACACCTACGGCATCATCGACCCCAAGCTCGGGTATAAAAACATCGTTGCCTGGAGCGTCTGGTTCGGTTCGGCGATGATTCTCACGAGCGGCCTTCTGGCGTTCGCCTTCCAGTGGAAATCGATCCTGCGCGCGATGAAGAGTGTCACGTCGGCATTCACCGGCAAAAAGGTCGATGCGGCCTTCGAGAAGGAAGTGCCGATGCTGTGGTTCTTCATCGGCATGCTGATTTTCACGCCGATCGTGGTGTATCTCGAGCATCTGTTCTTCGGCATCAAATACTGGATGGGGGCCCTTTCGGTCTTCCTCGGCTTCTTCATCGCGATCGTCGCCTGCCGCGCGACCGGTGAGACCGACACGACCCCGACCGGCGCTCTCGGGAAGATCACCCAGATCACCTTCGGCATCCTCGATCCCGGCAATGTCACGACGAACCTGATGACGGCGAATGTCACGGGCGGCGTGGGACTTCACTCGGCCGATCTGCTCACCGATCTGAAGACCGGGTACATCCTGAAGGCCGATCCGAAACAGCAGTTCTGGGCGCAGTTCTTCGGCGTCATCGCCGGCTCGCTGTTCGTGGTTCCGGCGTATAATCTGCTGATTCCAACCGCCGATATTCTCGGCACGGATCAATGGCCGGCACCTGGCGCTCAGACCTGGAAGGGCGTTGCCCAGATGCTCGCGCAGGGCTTTTCCACGCTGCACTGGTCTGCCCAGCTTTCGCTGGCGCTCGGGGGCATTCTCGGCATCCTGATCGTTCTGGCCGAGCGCAAGTGGCCGGAATACCGCAAATACATTCCGTCGGCGACCGGCCTCGGTCTCGCCTTCACGACCCCCGCGTTCAACACGATCTCAATGTTCATCGGCGCCTGCATCACGCTGTTCCTGGAAAGGAAGGACAAGGATATCGCCGAACGCACCGTCGTCCCGGTCAGCTCGGGCTTTATCGCCGGGGAAAGCCTGATCGGTGTCCTGATCGCGGCCCTCGCGGTCATCGGCATCGTCAAGTAGCAAGCCATCCGTCGGTCCGATCGATCACGCCCCTTCGGTGTCGCCTCCGTCATCCGCAGGGGCGTGATTCTTTATCGCTTGTTTTTTATCTGAACATCGCCTATTTTATGCGGTATACTATAACGGAGAGGATTCCGCGCGAGCCGGCAGAAGGAACCAGCCGCAGATGCGCAGCAAAGCCTGAATGAGCGTATCAGCAAAATTTTTTCATCTGCTTTTCGGCACGAAGAGTTCGTCTGCCATCCAGGACGGACGACCGAATCCGTCTGCCCCGGGAAAAGAAGACTCCGAGCAGTTCGAAGACTGGATCATCGGGGGCAGTTACCGCGTCCTGAACCGCATGGGAACCGGCGGAACCGCGTGCGTTCTGCGCGCGGTCGACACCTCGCTCGAACGGGAAGTTGCGATCAAGGTTCTTCTCAAGCAGGAATCGACGG
>CAZQYQ010000269.1:0-6480 GCA_964597625.1 uncultured bacterium | reverse complement strand
ACATCCAGGTGACGATCGACGGAAGGCCGGCTGCCATCCGCTGGATCGACCGCGACGCGGAGGACCACCAGCCGGGCATGGAAATCGCCCTTCCCGAGAACCCCTGAGAGTTTCGGTTCGCATCAGGGAAAATCCGAGGCGAAGCGGTCAGGAGTTTCGAAGCGGATTCTGACGCACACTCGGACGGTCGCCTTCGCAACAGCTACAGGATCGTCAGGCCTTCCTTGATGGCATACTTCACCAGTTCCGCGATGGTGTGAAGATCGAGCTTGTCCATGAGCTGCTTCCGGTGTGTTTCAACGGTTTTAACGCTGATTTGCAGCCGTGCCGCGATTTCCTTCGTGCTCTTCCCCTCGGCGATCATCTGCAGGATCTCCCGTTCCCGTGGCGAAAGACGATCGAAAGCGGACTCGCCGGCCGGATCGGAAGACTGACGGATCAAATCGGTCACGACCATGGCCGTGATCGTCGAGCTGAGGAATATCTGCCCCTGCATGACGGTGCGGATGGCGCGGGTCAGATCCTCGAACGCCGAATCCTTCAGGAGATATCCTTTGATGCCGACTTTGAGGGCGGCAAGCACGAAACGGCGGTCGGCATGCATGGAAAGCGCGATGAGACGAACGCCGGGGTCATTGGCGAGAATGCGGCGTGCCGCTTCGATGCCGTTGATTTCCGGCATGGAAATGTCGAGGATGACGACATGCGGTTGCAGACTCTGTGTCAGCTCGACGGCCGCGAGACCGTCCGCCGCCTCACCGACGACGGTTACGTCGTTCAGTCCGTGAAGAAGCGTCTTGAGCCCTTCCCGCACGATTTTATGATCATCGGCGATGAGAACGCGAAGCTGTTCCTTGGTCATATGTTGTTCTCCAGGGGAATGCGGAGCAAAACGGTCGTTCCGAGTCCGATGTTCGACGATATCTGCATCGTGCCGCCCAGCTCCCGCATCTGCTCTCGGAGGTTGAAAATGCCGAAACACTTGTTCGCGAGCATGCGGGCCCGAAGCCGTGTTTTGTCGATGCCCACGCCGTCGTCCGCGACGGCAATGGAGACGCCGAGTGCATCCCAGGTAATCGTTACCGAGGCTTTCCGGGCGCCGGCGTGCTTGACGACGTTCGTGAGAAGTTCGCGGGTTGCCCGGAACAGGGTTCCCTTGACAATCTCGCTCGGAAGCGCGGAAGGCCTGCCTGCAGCGGAAAAGGCGATCTGCTGCTTGTATTTGTCGCGGAACTGTTCGATCAGGGCTTCGAGAGCCGCATCCAGGCCGAGTTCATACAGGGTCGGCGGGCTGATCGACACGACGAGGCCGCGCATGTACTGGATGGTCAGGTTCACCAGCCGGGAGACTTCCTCGATGCGCCCTTCCAGTCCGTAGAACATGGCTTCTCCGTGGAGCTGGAGAAGCTGCATCTTCACCATTGCCAGAGCCTGCCCGATGTTGTCATGTATATCTGTAGCTATATTGCGACGCTCGCGGTCCTCCGTCTGGCTGAGCTGCGCGACCAGCTGCCGCAGTTGGCGCTGATAGCGGCGGATGCGCCGTTCGGCTTGCCGGCGCACCTTGATTTCGGCCTGTAAGGTGGAATTGGTTTGTTCGAGCTGTCTGGTGCGGGCTTGCACGGACTCTTCAAGGCGGGCGTTGGCCCGGCGAAGGGCGGCTCTGGCTTCGCGTCGTTCGACCCAGCTGCATACCATGCGGGCCAGCGAATCGATGAGGGCGCGTTCCTCGCGCAGAAAGGGACCTTCATCCATTTCTGCGAAGGCTTCGAGATAGACGACGGTGATCGTTCCATGCGTGCCCCGGCGTGTCGTGAAAGCCGCTTCCTGGGTCCAGGGGGTTGGGGTGAACCGGGGCGAGGTGAAACACCGATTTCCGACGGTGATGCGCGTTGCCGTCGATTCGGGGTACTGCCACGCCGGCGGAATGAGCGCAACGATCTGGTTCAGGAGTTCACTGATGGCAATCCGGTCATGTTGAAGGAGTTCCGCTGCGCTGTGCAGGGCAGAGAGTTCCTTGATGCGTTCCTGAAGGCGATGCGTCAGCCTGCTGTCCATCAAACCGGTGGGGTCTGCCATACACGATAACGGTTACAGCTGGAAATATCGCGTAATTCCAACCCAGTACTGTTTCGGAAGTTCCATACCGGAAATCGGCAGATGATCATCGATCGGCACGAAATAGGAGAAGCCCCAGGCCCACTCGGAACTGAGAGTCTGAGCGATGCCGTAGGAAACCATTTTCCCAGGCCCGCCAGCGTAATCGATCAGCAGCGAAACCGGCCGTTTCTTGTGCCTGATGATGACCGCATCGAAGCCGGCGATCATATCGTTGTTCGACTTCTTGTCCGTATCGAGCCAGTGATATCCAAGAATATTCCACTGATATCCCAGGTGAATCCGGAACTCCTTGAATGCGTGCGAGAACACCAGATAGGGGGAGGGACGGTAATACCCGAACGCATCTCCATAGTCATGTGTTCCGATATTGAATGCTCCGACGGCGAGAGATACCTTGTCGCTGCCCGTTCCCTGGGTGAGAACGCGGTATTTGAAGTTGAATGCGGTAGGCCCTGCATACAGACCGGATTCGGTGGTCGAAAACGACTGCCGTCCGACGACATCGACCCCGAGTTCCGCTTTTTTCCATCCATAGCCAAGCGAATAGATCATCGAGCCGGGAGCGCTGATGAGAGCCCGGCTGGCGTCGTCGGTGAAGTTGAAGCCGTAGTAACTCGACTGCAGGATCAGATTCCCGGTTGGAACCAGATCCGTGCTGGGAACGCAATTCAGAATCGTCGGCAATGCCGATACGGCGTTCACCGAGAGAACGAGGAGACAGATCAGGACGGCTGCAAGATGTCTTTGATGAAAGCAAGGCATAGTGTGCTCCTTGATGCAGGCGAAATGCGGTGACTTAAAGCGCTTCATAAGCCTGCTCGCCGTGCAGGGCTTCATCGAGACCGTTCTTTTCCACGGATTCGGCGACCTTAACCGGAGTGATTTTGTCGATCACCAGCAACATACCATACGTGAAGCCGAACGCGTAAATCGAACTGATGACAATGGCTGCAATCTGGGCGAGGAAGAAGGACGATTCGCCGTAGTAGAGGCCCGTCGCTCCGGCCGGATTGACGGCCTTGGTGGCGAACACGCCCAGCAGAACGACGCCGATCATGCCGCCGACCCCGTGAACGCCCCATACATCCAGGGCATCGTCCAGGTTCATCCTGTTCTTGAGCATGACGGCCAGATAACAGACGATACCGGCGATGATGCCGATGGCAACTGCCGCATTCAGCGTCACGAATCCGGCGGCCGGAGTAATCGTGGCGAGACCTGCGACGGAGCCGGTCAGCAGACCGAGAAACTTCGGCTTGCCTTCCATGATCCAGGCGATAAGCAGCCAGGTCACACCCGCGAAAGAAGCGGCGACGTCGGTGTTGAGAAAGGCCTGGGCAGTAATGGCATCGACCCTGAGCTCACTGCCGGCATTGAAGCCATACCAGCCGAACCAGAGGAGACCCGTTCCGAGAGCGACGAGCGGAATGCTGTGAGGCAGCGGCTCCTTTACCGTGCGCGATCCGACGAAAATGACAGAGGCCAGAGCCGCCATGCCGGCGATGTTATGCACGACGATTCCGCCGGCAAAGTCGAGGACGCCCATTTTGGCGAGATATCCGTTTCCCCAGATCATGTGAACGAAGGGGAAGTAACAGAGGAAAAGCCAGGCGGTCAGAAACAGCATGTAGGATTTGAACGTGACGCGGTTTGCAAAAGCTCCGGTAATCAGTGCCGGAGTGATGATGGCGAACATCATCTGATAGGACGCGAAGACGAATTCAGGAATTCCGGGATTTGCCGCAGAGGGTGACATGAGAGTCACTCCATGCATGAACGCCTTGCCGAGGTCGCCGATGAAAGCACCTTCTCCGCCGCTGAAACAGAGTGAATAGCCGCAGATATACCATATGACCGTGGTGTAACAGAGCGAGATGAAGCTTTGCATCATGACGGCGAGAACATTCTTGCGGCCGACGAGACCGCCGTAAAAAAAGGCCAGGCCGGGCGTCATGAGCATGACGAGACTTGCGCAAATCAACATGAATCCGGTATCAGCAGCATTGAAATTCATTCGACTCTCCTTGTGATGCGTATATGTTGCGGGGTGTTGCCACATGGTAGGCATCGGGGAAGAGTCGGGCCATCGGGGAAAACCTGAAAGATGCCGGAAAAAACCTGACCCCTGAAATCGGGGTGCCTGCTTCCCCGATATCCCGCCTTTCAATCCACCTATCTTGTTCTCCACACTTCCTTCCAACGTTTCGCCTCCCTCTCCAATACAGCCAACGCCTCGTTCCATTCAATTTGCGTTATGCACATTCGAGGCCAATACTTGCCATATGACGTCATGCGTTATATGCTTGTGATATGATCAAAAGTTTCCATTGCAAAGAAACCGAAAAGATATTCAATCGAGAATTCGCGAAAAAACTGCCTCATGATATCCAAATAGTTGCTTTTCGAAAATTAAGAATGCTCAACAGAGCAAATACAATTAATGATTTGATAAATCCACCTTCAAATCATCTAGAGCAATTATCTGGTAATCGCAAAGGCCAATATAGCATACGTTTAAATGACCAATATCGAATATGCTTTATCTGGTCTCCTGGTGAAGCAAGCAATGTCGAGATTGTCGATTATCACAAATGAGCAATGAGGTTAAAAAATGAAAATGAAAGATATTGCCCCTGTTCATCCTGGCGAAATATTAATGTATGAATTTCTCGAACCACTAAATATGAGCCAGAATCATCTAGCAAATGATCTTGGTGTCCCACCGCGCCGAATTAATGAAATAATACATGGCAAGCGCGGTATTACTGCTGATACTGCCCTTAGGCTTGCAAGATATTTTAATATGACTCCTCAATTCTGGATGGGCCTTCAAATGGATTACGAGCTTGATATCGAACAAGATAGAATTGCCGAGAGAATCGAAAAAGAAGTTAAAGTATTAAAACAGAGAAAATGCGCATAACTGTGCGATTGAGCGGACCGCCGATGCTTGTCACAAAGCTTGCGGGGCAAGCTTTGCGCCCAAAGCGCATCGGTTCACTCACTCTGTCGTTGGCGTCGTTCGGCGGCCCGTTCATCGCAGGCGTTCGAGTTGACGGAAAGCCTCTATAGAATTGCGAATATTCGCTCTTGAACAATATGTAATAATATAGTAGTATTGAAGCATCAGACACCGGAGGGTTGATATGCCTCGATTCCGAACCCCTGATCCGAAACAGCGGCTGATGTTTCCCGGTTGCCTCGAACTCGTTGCAGCTAATGGATTTGCGCAGGTTTACAAGAGGTATGCTTAAAAAAAGAAGACAAAATGATGAACATAAAATTGCTTTCAAATGAACGCATTGACGTTGTCCATAAAGCTTTCGTCGAAGCATTTTCCGATTATGCAGTTCAAATCAAAATGCCAATTGAAAAATTCATGGAAATGGTTGTCACAAGAAGCTTGAATCTGGAATATTCAATTGGTTGTTATGATAACGAAAAGCTCATCGGCTTTATTCTTTCCGGCTTCCGTGAAATTGAACATATTACGTATTGCTATGATGGTGGAACGGGTGTCATAAAGGAATTTAGAAGGAAGGGAATTGCAGAGAATCTATTAAAAGAACTTATCGATATATTCCATAAGAGAAACATAAAATATTTTGTCTTAGAAGTGTTGGAAAATAATGAACCAGCCATAAACTTATACAAGAAGTATGGGTTTGAAATCACAAGAAAACTCAAGTGTTATGAGTGCGATCGAGATATGTTGACGAGCAAAAACAGCCATCGATACATCGTAAGTAATGACACGAGTGTTTTGAATGGTTTAGATCCAAATGATTACTCTTTGTATCGTCCATCCTGGCAAAACGATGACATTTCAATAAGAAATGCGGCAGATAATTACTCTTTTGTATTTCTTTCCAGCAATTCAAAGGTCATATGCTATGGCAGTATCCACAAAGTAAAAGGAGATATTCCTCAGATCTGCTTGTTAAATGAGTTTAGAAATACGGAACTAGAGAAAATACTGCTCAGTGAATTAATCAAGAATACAACCAGCGGCAAGATTTCACTCATAAATGTTGAAGACGCCAGTTATCTTTGCAAAACACTTGAAGAAATTGGCTTCCATACTATTGTTAATCAATATGAAATGAAATTGGACATTTCACAGATTTGATTTCATGAACGCTTGCGTAGCTGTAATGCCCCCCAGGTTTCTGCACAAGTCGCGCTGCTCATTGTGCGGACTCTACCTGTGGCCGGAGGCGGTGCGGTGGGGAAGGCCGATTTCGGTGATCTGGGCGAGCTTCGTTGCGTCGAGGACGGGGCCGTCGACGCAGAGTCGCAGGCCAGAGCCGTCCATGCAGCATTGGCCGCAGATGCCGATACCGCACTTCATGTACCGCT
>CAZQYQ010000268.1:0-6492 GCA_964597625.1 uncultured bacterium | reverse complement strand
CTGAAGATCCTGAGCGGGATGGACATCTCCGAGCGCCGCGTTCCGCAGGACGGCCGCATCCAGATGACGATCATGGACAAGCCGATCGACTTTCGCGTGAACACGATTCCCGTTTCGTTTGGCGAGAAAGTCTGTCTGCGAATTCTTGACAAGTCGAACGTGCAGGTCAGCCTCGATCAGATGGGTTCACGCCTGACAATTACAAACTTCTTCAGAAATCCATCGCGGCACCGAACGGCATGGTTCTTATCACCGGTCCGACGGGTTCGGGAAAGACGACGACGCTGTATGCGTGTCTGAACGCCATCAAAGGCGTCGATATGAATATTTGTACGGTCGAAAACCCGGTTGAGTACAAGTTGAAGCTGATCAACCAGGTGCAGGTGCGCTCCGAGATAAATCTCGATTTCGCAACGGTCCTGCGCGCATTTCTGCGTCAGGATCCGGACGTCATCATGCTCGGAGAGATCCGCGACGAGGAAACGGCGACGATCGCGGTCGAAGCCGCTCTCACGGGCCACCTGGTCTTCGCGACGCTTCATACGAACGACGCGCCCAGCACGGCCTCGCGCCTCGTCGATATGGGCGTCGAGCCGTTTCTCGTCTCGGCGGCTCTGCTCTGCATCGTTTCGCAGCGCCTGGCCCGGCGCGTCTGCAAAACCTGCAAGGCCCCCGACACGACGATTACGCCGGAACTGCTCAAAGACATCGGGCTTCCACCGGAATCGATCAACGGGACTTATTACCGTGGCAAAGGCTGTGACAAGTGTGCCACCACCGGGTACAAGGGCCGCGTCGGCGTGCACGAAGTCATGTACACGAGCGAGAAGATCCGCCGCCTGATCATCCAGAAATCCGGTCCGGACGATCTGATGAAAGCCGCGATTGAGGGTGGAATGAAGACCCTGAGGGAGGACATCATCTTTAAATTCACTCAGGGTCTGACAACTCCGGAAGAAATCTTCGCCCTTTCCAGGTCCGACTGATCGAATCGAACACGCGCATGGTGTCGTGTTCCCGAGTCTGTCATACTGAAATCAGTGAAACAATGCATAATCATTGATGTAATCTTTATGGTAAAATTTGCTGCAGCCGTTTTTTCTGGTCTGATACAGAGATTGGATTTCAGCGAGGGGTGGATGGATGCCCAAGTTTGATTGTGAAGTCAAAAATGCCAAGGGCGAGGTCCTCAAGACCCAGATCGAGGCAGAGAGCATGGCAAAGCTCGCTTCGATGCTGTCAGACAAAGGGTTTTATCTCATCAAGGCGACCGCCCTCAAAGAAGGCGGCGGTTTCAGTTTATCCTTCGGCGGCAGCGTCAGCGCCAAGGACCTGATGGTTTTCACGGTGCAGCTTTCGACTCTCATCAGTGCGTCGATTCCGCTTGTGGACAGTGTCGGCATCATGTGTGACCAGACGGACAATCCCTATTTCAAGGACATTCTGGACAAAGTCGGAAAAGATCTGCGTTCAGGCCAGCCATTTTCGACGGCTTTGCGCAAACACCCCAAGGTTTTCAATAATATATTTTGCAATATGGTTGAAGCCGGCGAAGCCGGAGGTATTCTCGACAAGGTTCTTGCGCGTCTGGCGGCCTTTGCCGAAGCCGATTCGAAGATGCGCGGCAAGATCAAGGGCGCACTGACCATGCCGGTTGTACAGCTCGTTCTCGCGGTCGGCTGCGTCATTTTCCTGCTGGTAAAGATTTTCCCCAACTTCACGAAAATGTTCAAAAAGATGAAAGCCGAGCTTCCGGCCCTCACCAAAACGATGATCTGGGCATCCGACACGCTTCTCGAGCAGTATATCCTCGTCCTGGCAGTGACAGGCGGCCTTGGACTGGGGTTCTACATGTTCCTGAAAACCGAACTCGGGGAAGCGATCATCGCGAGACTCGCCATTTCCGCACCCATCGTGGGGCCGATCACCAAAAAGATCGCCGTCAGCCGCTTCGCCCGCACCTTCTGTTCCCTGCTGGGGTCCGGAGTTCCGATTCTGAATGCGCTCAAGATCACGGGATCGGTCATGGGCAACAAGGTTCTCGAGGATCTGGTCGCCCAGATGGCGATTTCGGTTCAGCAGGGCAAGGGCCTTTCCTCAAGCATCAAGGGAAACCCCATCTTTCCGACGATGGTCCAGAAGATGATGGAAGTCGGCGAAAACTCCGGCAATCTCGACAAAATGCTCGAAAAAGTCGCTGACTTCTACGATCAGGAAACCGCCGAGGCCCTTGACGGCCTTACCGGCGCGCTCCTCCCGGTTCTCACGGTCTTCATGGGCGTCATGATCGGCGGCATCGCTCTCTCCGTCTTCATGCCCCTCTTCTCGATCGTCCAGCAGATGAAATGAACACGACACCTCCCTCACCCCGCATTCTGATCTGCCTTCCTGCTTACAATGAGGAAGCAAGGCTTCCCATCACCCTGCGGTCACTTTTCGACAAGCTTCCCAACGGGACCGACGTCGTCGTCATCGACGATGGCTCGACGGATGGAACCGTCTCGGTGGCGAAACACGAGAGAGCTCGTTGTATATCATTGCCTATTAATCTTGGATATGGCGGAGCACTTCAGACCGGGTATAAACTCGCCCTCCGCGAGGGATACGATATTTTAGTTCAGATGGACGCGGACGGGCAGCACGACCCGGCCTCCCTGCCGGCGCTTCTTTCTCCCCTGCTGGCTGATGAAGCCGATTTCGTTATTGGCAACAGATTTCACGACGGCTGCGCCTATGAATCGCCTGTTGTACGCGATATCGGGCGTCGTTTTTTCGCTTTTCTCTGCCGGCTGCTCACGGGAATGCCTCTCAAAGACCCGACTTCCGGCTTCAAGGCTCTGAATCGTGCCGTCCTCGGAAAGTTGGTCCAGGACGGTTTTCCGATGGATTACCCTGATGCGGACGTTTTCATCATGCTGCATCTCGCCGGCATCCGGATATGCGAAGTCAACGTGATCATGCACAAGGCACTTCCCGGACTGAGCATGCACGGCGGTTTATTCCATCCGGTATGGTATACAGCCAAGATGCTTCTCTCCATCGTCATGACTCTCCTGCGTCACCTCGGAGGCCCCAATGTCTAACCAGTTCGATGAGAACAGTCTCCCACCCCGCCAGAAAGCCTGGGTGCTCGCGACCAGCGGGGGAATTTTCTATCTGGCCCTCGATCTCGTGCGCCGACGCAAGTTGCGCGAAGACGATTCGTGGCTCTGGCTCTTCGTCGGCGTCACCATCTTCATTCTCGGTTTGAATTACAGACTGCTGAAACGCATCAGCACTCTGCTTGGCATTGTCGTTCCGACATCGACCATTTTCTTCTTCGGTCTTCTCTTTCTCATGCTGCTCGCCCTGCAAGGTTCCCTCCGGCATACACGAATGACCAGAGAACTCCAGGTCATCATCCAGGAGCTCGCATTCCTGCGCGAGCATCATCTCAAACACCAAGGATGAGCCTCACATGATGCCCCCTCCGGAATCCTGGCGCATCCTTTTTATCTACCCGCCACAGCAGGGAGGGGATGTCGGCCTTGTCATGCCCCCGCTGGGACTCACCTCCCTGGCTGCAGTAACCAGGGAAAACGGGCATCAGGTCGAACTTCTCGATGCTGCAGCCGAAAAACTGGATCTTCCCTCCGTGATCAGCCGCGTCACCGCGCATTCTCCCTGGCATTGCATCGGCATTACCGCGACAACTCCGACATTCTCGACGGCCCAGAAAATTGCCAAAGCGGTTGGCACGCCCTTCACAAAGGTGATCCTGGGCGGCCCTCATTTGAACGGCCTCGCCGCGGAAGGCAGATATGATCTTCCGGACGGGTTCGACGCCGGGATTATCGGGGAAGGAGAAGATGCTCTCCAGGAGCTGATTTCCTACTGGCAAACCCGGGAAAGGAACCTTCCCCTTCCCGAAGGAGTCTTGCTTCCGGGGCACCCGTTCAGAAAACGCACCCGTCCCGTCGATCTCGAACGGCTCCCCCTGCCCGCCCGCGATCTTCTTCCCAATCATCTCTACCGCTCTCCACTCTGCCCGGGACGCCGACCCACCTCTCTCATCACGACGCGCGGCTGCCCGCATCACTGCATCTTCTGCGACCATACGACCTTCGGCCATACGATTCGATACAGGCCGGTCGACTCGATCATTGCGGAGATCGAAGACTGCCTGCGCCACGGCGCTGATTATCTTGTTTTTTACGACGACCTGTTTACCGGCGACGCAACCAGGCTCTATAGCATATGCAATACTATCATGAAGCGCGGCTGGAAGTTCGGCTGGAAATGCGAGGCACGCGCGGACGTGTTACCGGTCGAGCTGCTGCCACTGATGAAAAAAGCCGGCTGTGACCTGATCTCAATCGGGCTCGAGAGCGCGAATCCGTCCAGTCTCAAGTTTCTGGGAAAGGGCATCACGACCCGCCAGGGGCGCGGGGCCGTGGAAGCCGTTCATCGGGCTGGGATTCGGGTTCTCGGATATTTCATTATCGGTATCCCCGGAGAAACATGGGATGACTCGATGCGTACGATCCGCTGGGCTCAACGGCTCGGTTGCGAGTATGCCCAGTTCAGCCTGCTCAATCCGATGCCCGGAACCCCGCTTGTCCGCTGGGCGCGCGAAAAGGGGTATTATCGCGAACTCCCTCCCATGAACCTCCTTGAGCATGACTCCCCGAGACCGATTGTCTCCGATCCGTATTGGACCCCGGATCGTCTCGACAGCGTGTTGCGAACGGCATATCGCCGCTTTTTTCTGTCTCCCCGTTACCTGGTTCGGCGGCTGCTGAAAATCCGGAGTTTCAAAGAGGTGCTCGACCTGGTGCGTCCGGCATTTTCGATCGTCTCGTACGCCTTTGCGCGCCCGGTTCCAGCGCGAAGAGATGACACACAAGATCATTCCACGCCGGCAAACCCATGAGGAAGGCTCCCATGCCGCCATCTGGCGTTCCTTCCCTTATTATCCAGGTGGTCGGATATCATTCCATCGAGTTTCTTCCATCCTGCTTCGAAGCCATCGGCAGACAAACGCTCAATAAATACCATGTGATATATATAAACAACAGTTCCGGAGACGGCAGTTCCGGGTGGGTGGCGGAAAACGCCCCGGGAACCCTGGTCCTGGAAAGCCCATTAAGCCGCGGATACGCCGGCGGACACAACGTCGGCATCAGGGCAACCTGGGAGTGGGGAGCCGAATGGTATCTTTTTCTCAACCCGGATGTGTATCTTGCTCCGAACTGTCTCGAACGGCTTCTCGCCGTGGCCGACAGTCGTTGCGGGCTCTATCAGCCGTTGCTGCTTTATCCGGATGGTGCCATTCAGACATCGGGCAACAAGCTTCATTATCTTGGGTTCGGATGCAGCGGGAAGGCGCTTCATTCACCGAATGCCCGGCAAGTCGAAATAGCCTATCCGTCCGGAGCCGCCCTGCTGGTCTCCCGCCGGGTGATTGAAAAGATCGGCCCGTTTCTGGAAGATCTGCATCTGTATCATGAGGATCTTGAATTCGGCCTCAGGGCGCGCCTTGCGGGCTTTTCAGCATGGACGGTTCCCGACGCCCGGGCGATTCATGCGCATGATTTCGCGGGCAGGACGCAAAACAAGTTTTTCATGCTCGAACGAAATCGATGGTTTCTTCTCGGACTGCTGTTGAATCTGCAGGAGTTCGTCGTCCTCCTGCCCCTGCTTCTTTCAGCCGAAGCCGCCGTCGTCCTTTTGGCTTTCCGGCAGGGCTGGCTGAAACGCAAGCTGTGGGCCGCAATGGATGCGGTGCGGCTTCTCCCGTCCATCAGGCGGTCACGCCGTCTCTGGAGGAGGTTCCAGACGCATCCCTGGCCGGTATTGTGGCCTGTTATGAGCGATCATCTCGATTTCCCGCAGGAAGCTCTGCTCGAAAAGGCCGCCAACTGTATTTCAAGGGTGTGCCACACCCTCCTCCGTGTCATCCTGTGGAAAGACACCCGTGGCCAGGGTAGCGGAACAGGACGACGAACTCATTGAAATACAGCCATTGTCCCCACCGCCGGGGCAGGGGAAAAGAGTAGTTTTTCACCTGGATCAGCCCGGCTTTTTCTCCCAGGGAGATGATGGCCGCATCATCGAAAAATGTCTGATGCGTGTGATCAGACCTGAATCCGGCTTCCTGCGGCGTAAAAATGATGACCCGGCCGCCGGATTTCAGGAGTGGCAGATATTTTGTCATCAATTCATACGCCTGGTCCCGCTGCAGATGTTCGAGGACGTGTGAAAGAAGGATGGTTTCAAAAATGCGCGGCTGATGCCGGATCAGGCTGTCGAATGCCACCGTCGTGAATGCGGGCAACCCTCTTTCGCAGGCAATGCGTACCAGTTCCGGGTCGGGGTCTATCCCGCAGGAGCCCGGAGGGAGGCAACGAAGGTTCCGCCCGTTTCCACAGCCGATATCCAGTGTATGCCCACGCGCAAGGCGTCTCACATGCCGCTGGAACGGCCACTGAACAGGGAGAACCCTTTTCCACC
>CAZQYQ010000267.1:0-6510 GCA_964597625.1 uncultured bacterium | reverse complement strand
CCTTTGGTATACGTCTGAAAAGAAATCACCGCCGGGGGAGGCCCGGCGGTGATTTCTGGAATCCCATCTGAATGCGGCGGATCAGCCGCGCAGAAGCTTTTCTCCATAGGCGCAGAGCTTGTCGAGAGTTTCGACATCGTGGGCTTCGGCGTAGTAACGCACGACCGGCTCGGTGCCGGAAAAACGCATCAGAACCCAGCAGTCGTTTTCGAGCAGGAACTTCGTTCCGTCGATTTTCACGGTTTTCACGACCTTCAATCCGGCGATCTCGGAGGGGGATGTCTTCAGCTTCTCGACCGCGCGGTCCTTCTCGGAGGAGGTCAGCCTGACGTTCAGCCGGCGGGTCAGATACGTCCCGACTTTGGCATACAGCTCGTCGAGGATTTTGGCGATCGGCTTGCCGCGCACGGCAACCATCTCTGCGACGAGCAGACAGGCGATAATGCCATCTTTTTCCGGCACATGGCCGCGAATCGTCAACCCCGCAGATTCTTCCCCGCCCATGATGATCTTGTCCTTGCTGATCAGATCACCGATGAACTTGAATCCGACCGGAGTCTCGAACACTTCAAGCTTGTGAAGGCGGGCAACCGCATCGACCAGGTGGGTTGTGGCGACGGAACGGGCAACACCGCCCGGCCATTTGCGGGTGGATTTGAGATGGTTGAGCAGCATGCCGAGAATCTGGTTCGGCTCGAAGAACCGGCCGTCGGGGCCGAGAATGCCGAACCGGTCGGCATCGCCGTCGGTCGCGAGGCCGAGATCGAATGTTCCTTTTTTCAGGAGCTCGATCATGTCGGGAATATGGCTCTCCGAGGGCTCGGGCGGCTGGCCTCCGAAATACGGATCGAGCTTGTCGTTCATGACGGTCACATCGCAGCCGGCTTCGCGCAGCAGGGTGTCGAGATACCCACGCGAGGTGCCGTACAGCGGATTCACGAGGACCTTGAGTTTTGCTTTTCTGATCGCGCCCAGGTCGACTTTTTTCCGGAGATCGGCCAGATAAGCCTCCATCGGGTCGATCCTTTCGATCAGGCCTTTCTGAAGGGCGGCAGCCATGTCGATATCATAGACCGGCCCGCTTTTCATCAGCGTGTTGGCGCGCTTTTCGATGTCGGTGGTGGTTTCGGGCAGGGCGGGACCGCCCCAGTCGGGGGAAAATTTGAGCCCCTGATACTCGGGCGGGTTGTGGCTGGCGGTGAAGTTGATGCCGCCTGCAGCCTTGCGGCGAAGGAGCTCGTAACTGATGACCGGAGTCGGGGTGTCGCGAACGCAGAGAAAAGCCTTGATGCCGTTGGCGGCCAGGACCCGGGCGGCCGTTTCCATGAATTTCTGCGAGAGGAAGCGTGTGTCACTGCCGACGACCACGCCGCCGGTCTTTCCATTCGCCTTCAGATGATCGGCGATGGCCTGTGTGCAGACCCGTACGTTCTCAAACGTGAAGCCGTCAGCAATGATGTCGCGCCAGCCCGATGTTCCGAACTTGATTTCCATTTTTCCCTCCCTAGATATGTCTGCGTGCGCCCCGAACCGGGTGCTCGTCCCTTATGCGCTCAGTTTACTCCCGGCCGGAACTCCCCGCAACCGGCCCCCGGGTCGGAATCGCGAATTTGAACGCCTTGATGCCGAACCAGCGCTGCTCGAGTTGCGGTCTGAGCATGGTGCGGAGCAGCTGAACGGAAAACTCGTCAAAATCGAGCGAATGCGAAAGGACAAGCCAGACGGATTTGTGGCCGGTGAAAACGGCCTTCAGCCTGGCGAGGCTTTCTTCCGTGATCATGCCGTCAAGGAAGGGAAACGGCTGTTTCACCAGGGGCTTGCGGCGCAGATACTGATCGAGCGCCCAGTGAGAATACCAGATGTCGAGAAGCACGAGATCGCCTGGAGCCGAGTTCTCTTCGATGAACGCGGCTGCCTCGCGCCACTGGCACTCGGTGTTCATCGAGTGATACTGCTCGAAAGAAAGCAGGGAGAGAATGATAATTGTCATCAATATACTATATCTGACTACGGCATTGCGCAGATGCGTCAAGCCGATGCCGGCCCAGATGAACAGGGGAATGGAGGCGAATCCGAGGGGCTTGGGAACGAAGATATGAAGAGAAAACTGTGAAACGGCGAGCGCCCCGAGCAGAGGCACGAACATCCAGCAGAACAAGAACGCATGGATATCGAGGCGTCGGAGCGACCATTCAAAACGTGCTCCTGCGAGGCGTGAAAACAAGCCTGTTTCGGCCTCTCCGCCCGATGCGGGGTCTTCGATGCGTCGTGACTCGATCAGGGCCGCAGCGGCAAGGAAGATCAGCAGAAAACAGGCAAGGAGGGCGGGGGAGTGGTCGATCCGCTCGAACTGAACCAGGTGATTGCAGGTCGTCGTGGCACCGGCAAACTGCAGAAAGAAGAGCAGGAACGCCTGGAGAGAAGGCGTTGGAATCCAGGAGAGTTCGCCGCCGCCGGCGAGGCTTGCGAACTGGCTCGAAAGCGAGCCGGCCCATGCCATGAATGCTGCTGCGATCAGACTTTGCGCTGCAAGCCACCGCCGGAAAAACGGAGCGCGGATAACAAAACGGCCGTACCAAAGGACGAGAAACACGTTCTGGGCGACGATCGCAAACAGCCCCAGGTTATGCGAACCGATGATCAGAAGACTGGAGAACAGATAGGCGAAAACGGAAAACAGGCTGTTCCCTGTAAAGAGATTCCAGGCGGAAAGCATGGAAAGGAGAACGAGAAGGTTCAGCAGGGCATAGGTCCTCACATCGTGGTCCAGATGAATCTGGAACAGGGAAAAGCACAGCAGCGCCGCAGCGAAGATCCCGGCGGCCGGGCTGTGGATTTTTTTCCCGAACCGGGCCGTAAAGATGATGGTGATCGCGCCCAGAAGCACCGACAGCATTCTGACCTGGGCTTCCGCGGTTCCCGTCAACAGGATCCAGTAATGCAGCACCAGGCAATACAAGGGATTCTGCGCGCTTTCGATACTGGTCTGAATCAGCCGGGAAGGTTCCATCAGGGCGGTCGCGACAGCCCAGGCGTCGTCAGGCGACAGGCTCTCCCGCCCGACACCCCAGGCACGGAGCGCGAAGCCGACGACGACCAGCAGGACCAGCACCGCCAGTTCGGCGAGGCTGAACCGCCGTTCCTCTGCGGACGTATTCATGCGCTTCCCCTGTCAGGCAGGATGATGTATGCATGATTAACTATATATCTGATGGTATGTGAGCGCACGTTCGTGCCGGTTCCGGACATTCCGTTTGGGGATGACATCTGTTTGAACGTATCCATTCGGTTCGAGATGATATCTGGAAGTGAAAGCTCCATCCTTGTTATACACAGGGTTCCTGGTGCATCGCAACAGATGAGTTTTGTTGAGTCACAACGGGGGGCGTGGTATACCAGAGATCATGCACAAGGTCAGAATCTGCCCGGCATGCGGGCATGAAAACACGCCGGAATGCCTTATCTGCAGCTGGTGCCTGGAGGATATTTCCGAAACCGAACCGGCGGGAGACACGAAGCGGTCTGAGCCAAGACTGGCATTCAGTTTCAGCGGTTTGAGGCTCGAAATCCGCCATGGCGACGTGATCGGCAGAAGCGCGGTCGGGCGGGATGTTTTGAAAGGGCAGGCCGGGGTCTCCCGAAAGCATCTGCTGGTTGTTTTTGTCGATGATGCCTGGTTTGTCGAGGATCTCGGCAGCACGAACGGCACGAGTGTGAACGGGCGGCAGATCGGGATCGGGATCAAATATCAGATCAGGACCGGCGACACGATCGCTTTGTCCAGACATGTTACACTGGTCGTTCTCTGATGTGATGTTCCAGACAGCATCCTGTATTCCACCGGGAGGTCGGGTCTTCATGCATGGGTTCCTACGGAAAATCTTCATGCTCTGTGTCCTGTTCGCCGGAACGTCTCTTGGGGCCGCGGAAATTCATGAAGCCGCCGCCGGCGGTGATCTTGCCTCGGTATCCAGGCTGCTGGCGAGTGACAGCCGCCTTGTCAGAGCGAAGACCGCAACCCGGGTGACGCCGCTTCATTACGCCGCCATTCGCGGGCACGTCGACGTGGCGCGGTTTTTGATTCAGGCCGGAGCGGACCTGGAGGAACGAACCGATGACGGCAGAACCCCGTTGCAGTTCGTTTTCGAAAATCCTGAAATGAACGAGTCGGCTCGGGCAGCCCTGACCGGCCTGCTCGCTTCCGGCACGGATATCGTGAACTCGATTGATGGGAACGGACTTGCCCCGCTGCATCATGCCGCGCTTCTGGGGAATGCCTCCGCCGCTTCGATCCTGATCGGCCGCGGGGCCATGATCGGAGCCCGTGATGCGAAAGGGAATACCGCCCTGCATCTTGCCGCCGAATGCGGCGATCCCGGCGATGCGGCAACCGTCGCTTCCCTGCTGATCGCAGCGGGAGCTGCCGTCAATGCCACAAACAGCGTGAATGTCACGCCGCTTCATGCGGCGGTGCTTGCCGACATCCCACAGGAGGCGCTGATACGGCTTCTTGTGAAATCCGGCGCGAATCTTTCGGCACGGGACAGCCTGAATCAGACGCCGATGCGCGCCGCCAGTTCATCCGGAAATTTCGCAATGGCATCCCTGCTGGCCGAGCTTGGTGCACCCGCGGAAAACGTCGCCTCCGGCGCCGCCCCGGCAACGAATTCAGCGGCGATAACTCATGAGACTCCCGCAGAAACGAAACGATAAATAATAGTACACACAATTATATGCACATCAACTGCCACTGTCACATCTTTTCCCTGGACTGCGTGCCACTCGGATTCAGGCAGCGGTTCGTGCTCGACATGCAGAATTACCGACAGAAGCTGCTGCATCGCGCCGTCAGAGCCATTCTGATGCCGGGGGTGCGGCTCGAGACCTGGCTGGATTTTGCGAATCTCGATATAGCCCAGATCGCTCAGCGGCTGGTTTCCGAGATGGATATCGCCGGGATGGATATCGCAACCCCCCTCATGGTCGATATGGCGTATGACTCCGCCTATCAGGAGATCAGGGTCAAGGATTGGAACGAACAGATCAGGGAAACGCTCGCCGCGGTCGCCGCAGTCAACTCCGCCGCGGGACGGGACCGGTTGAAGCCGTTCATCGGCGTGGACCCCCGCCGGCCCGGGATCACCGACCTGGTCATCGGGCATCTCGAAGCAAAGCGCTTTTTCGGGGTGAAACTGTATCCGGTCATGGGCTTCAAACCCGATGATGAACGCCTGTATCCGGTTTATGCCTATTGTGAGAACCATCGCATTCCGGTGACGACGCACTGCGAAAACGGCGGTCTGCCGGGCCACGACGGGTATTATGATCTTGCCGCTCCCGAACACTGGGAACCCGTGCTGCGCAGATTTCCTGAACTCGTCCTGAATCTTGCGCATTTCGACAGGACCGGCACGCCCTGGCAGGTCAAAATTGAAAACATGATGCTGGAATGGCCGAACCTGTATTCAGACATCTCTTTCGATGCCGAGATGTTCTGGCAGCCGGGGCGGTATTTCGCGAATATCCTGCGCGTACTCCGGACTCCCGTGGTGCAGGACCGCCTGTTGTATGGAACCGACTGGTATATGGGCCGCTTCCTCTGGTCCGAGAAAAGCTATATCGAATGGTATACCAAGGGGGCGCGCCGCATTTTCTGGGCGCCCGTGAAATTCACCAAAGCCGATATCCGCAGGCTCACAGAGGATAATCCGCGCAGATTTCTCGGCTCAGCGATCTGTCCGGTCGCATGACGTTGCGGCATCTGCGGATAGAAGCGATCTCGCCGCACATTTCTGCAAACCCGTCGTTCCTTTGCGCTGACTCTCATGAAAAGGGCGTGATACGCCGAAAGAGGCGGGTGAGTCAGGAGGAACAATGACCCGCCTCAGCCAGAATGTCACGTTCAATAATGCCCTTTCCATCGGTGCCGGTATCATCCTGGCGACCGTTTCACAGGCATTTTTCCTGGTGCCGAATCACATCGTGCCCAGCGGCCTGGTCGGGCTCGGCACGGTTCTGTATCACAGCGCCGGCATTCCCATCGGGATGTTCGTCATTGCCTGCAATATCGTATTGATCGGTATTCAGAGCCGCGTTGTCGGCATCGGAGCCGGCGGGAAAACGATCGTCACGATTTTTCTCCAGAGCGCGCTGCTGGATGTCCTGACCACCTGGATGCACGTTTCACGGCTGGTCGAGGATCCGATGCTCGCCTGCATCTACGGCGGTGTTCTGACCGGAATCGGCGGAGCGCTGATCTTTCGCGGGGGCGCGACGCTTGGCGGAACGGATATTCTGGCTCAACTGCTGATGCGGTTTCGCGGTATTCCGGTCGGGACGACGTTTCTCTGGAGCGATGCGGTCGTGCTTCTGGTGGCTGGGATGGTCTACGGGCCGAATCTCGCCCTGTTCGCGCTGATCAAATCCTTCATCGTCAGCCAGACGATCGACCGGGTCATGGAAGGAAACGGGGATCACCGTCAGGTTCTGATCATGTCGAAACACTCGGAA
>CAZQYQ010000266.1:3339-6538 GCA_964597625.1 uncultured bacterium | reverse complement strand
CAGGTGAAGCAAGCGCGGCATCTTCGTCAGGAAATCGCTCAAGAGATCGTGAATTTGATTCGCAAAAAAGGATTTGCCGTCCTGCAGATCAGCTTGCCGACCGAGCCGACCTTGCAAGACGTAATTGCACTCGATACTCAGAGTGTCACACCGACTCGGCGGTTATTCGCTCTGCTGGAAAAGTGCAACGGCCTCGTCGCAATCGACTCGTTCGCCGGCCATGCATGGGCGGCGCTCGGTAAGGCCGGCGCGGTCAGGCTCTGGGGATACTCGAACCCGGCAAGCTACGGATACGCCGGGGACAACAATCTGACTGCAACCGTCAAGCGCTGCAAAACACCGCACTGTAATCGACCAGAAACTCATATCGGCGACTTTATTGGTAACGGCGAACCATGGGCATGCCCATTTGATGCAGAGTGCATGGAGTTCGACCCCAAAGTCGTCGCTGATGCCGCTATTCGTGCGGTGGAAATGGCCATGCCAAAGCAGCCAGCCACACCCTCGGCAGATAAAAAAGCCGCATAAATCAGCAAGCGAAAGGAGTTGTTTCATGGCCATTGATGAAATCGAGATTCCAGGGACATCCATCGCACTCAAATGCTGGAATGCCCGCATAGATAACATTCCGGAATTCTTCAAGAGGCTTTCCGGCGAGAGTGATGCCTTCACGCTCGAACCCGAAATACCGGGTTTCCATGACTGTGACGCGAACAAACGCCTCATTCGCGGTTTTTATTCGGGTGTCGTTCCTTTCGAGGTCGAGCATCTCGTCGAGGGTATCTCGACGAAGACGCTGTTCAAGCGGATCGAAAGCACCGAGTTCCTGCTTCTCGACAACTGCATGTTCACGATGGGAAAGAGCGGTCCCACCAAAGGCCTTTCTAACGTGATCTCGGCGACTTCCGGCTATGGCGCATCCCTCATGGAGTTCGAGTTCAGGCAGATGAGCCAGCTCCAGGACCGCCTGAGTCAGACAAAATCGATCGTGCTGACCAATCCGAAAGACAAGGAAGTCCGCCGCGCCCGCCTTGCAGGGCTGATCGAAAGTTATACCGAATACAATGTCATCGATCCGCGCAATCACGGGATCGAGAGCGCTGCCGGCCTGGTCGATTCGCCACTCGGCCCGATGACAATCACCGTTTCTAGAAAAGGCGGTCTTCGTCTGACCGTCAAAAAGGGGTTCATTCTTACTATCGATTGCCTTATCTGGCTGATTTCTCTTATTCGAGATGAGCAGCCTCCTGTTGCATCGACGAATGGAGGTGCGTCAGCGGCTCGGATTGCGTAAGACCGCATAATATACTTATTATTATATCATCAGGAGATCAAATGTCCAAACTCGTTCCTTATCTTGGTGGAAAAAGGCTTCTTGCCAAGAAAATAGTCAAACTACTGCCACAGCACGATCTCTATTGTGAGGTTTTGGGGGTTCTGCGACAATTCTGCTCGAAAAGTCAGTGAGTAAGATCGAGGTTTTAAACGACCTTAACGGGGAAGTAATTAACCTTTTTAGAGTCGTTCAAAACCATATCGAGGAGTTCATCAGACATATCAGGTGGGCAATCATCAGCCGAGACGAGTTTGAGCGGCAAAAGTCGCTTCAGGTCGAGTCTCTGACTGATATTCAACGCGCTGTGCGCCTCTATTATCTTCTTCGGGGTGGTTACGCTGGGAAGGTCGGATCGCCCAGCTTCGGAGCGAAGTCGTTTCCTCTCACAAGAGTAGAAGAGGGATTGATAGAGACTCACCAGCGGCTGGAAAACGTAATATTCGAAAACCTGCCTTATGAGAAATGCATCGAGAAATTCGATCGCAAAGAAGCGCTTTTCTATATCGATCCGCCATACTGGGGCTGCGAAGGAGATTATGGAAAGGGTCTGTTCGCTCGGGAAGACTTTGAAAAGCTCAGAGACGTTCTCCAAACGGTCAAAGGGCGATTTATTCTGAGCCTGAACGATCGTCCTGAAATCCGTGATTTGTTTGCCGGCTTCGAAATGATAACGGCAAAGCTCAATTACAGTGCTGCAAAAGACAAAGGGAAGGAAGCAAATGAGCTTCTGATCTGCAATTTCCCGGTTCCAAAGATCTGGTAATAGTGTTCCTCTGTTTTCGCCCCGCATAAGCGGGGCTTTTTTTCTGGCAAGCTGGTATCATTCTGTCAAAATGGTCGAAAAATTCTGTCAAAATGGTCGGCGCGTTATACAGCCGGTCGAGATTCGTGCGTTGACCGTCAGATTCGATGACCGGATGCTGTTCGATCGGCTCGATGCAAATCTCGATGTATCCGGCGGAATCGCATTGATGGGAGCTTCGGGCTCCGGGAAGACGACGCTTCTGCGGATGATTGCCGGCCTGGCTGCTCCGAATGAAGGAGTCGTCGATCTGAAGGAACGGACGGCGATCATCACGTTTCAGAGACCCTACATCTTCAAGGGTACCGTCCGGGAGAACATGGAGTATGGAATGACCATCCATGGCCTCCCCTCCGAACTGCGCAAAAGCCGGCTTGATCGGTTGAGCGCCGCGCTCGGGCTCAGAGCGCTGCTGGATTGTTCTACGCGTCACCTTTCCGGAGGCGAAGCGGCGCGCGTCTCCATCGGCCGCGCTCTGGCGGTGAACCCCGAGCTTCTGCTTCTCGATGAAGCCCTCTCGCATCTTGATAAAAACACTCTCGTTCCGATCATCGCGCTCCTCAGAAAGTTCGTGGCGGATGGGGGCGGACTGGTCCTGGTGACTCACGAAGAGTGGCTTGCCGATGCAATCTGCGCACGCAAAGCCGTCCTTGAAAACGGCAGAATCATTCCGATGCCCTGAGACGCGGTCGTGGTTCGAGCGTGTGGAAAAAGAGCGGCACCCACTTCCGGGATGGCCGGTCTTTCAGGTAGAATTCTGTACGGGTTTCTTTATGCGTGTTATCTCAGGAGGTCAATCCATGTGGCGCAGAACGATTGCCGTTTCGATCTTCGCTCTCTGCATTTCACCAGTCTGGGCTCAGAACCCCTTTGCCGGTGACAAGGTCGACACGACCGGATCCAATGCAACGATCGCAATTCCAAGCTTCGAGCAGCAGAATGATTTCGGTCCCGAGCCTGGCGCGCCTTCTGATCCTCTTGCATCCGCGACCCCCGATGCCCGGCAGGCGCACAAGACGATCGACCAGATTCTCGCTCAACTCGAAAGCTATATAAAAAGC
>CAZQYQ010000266.1:312-3329 GCA_964597625.1 uncultured bacterium | reverse complement strand
CGAAGAAGTCTTCCGAAGCGATCGCCTATATCAACAAGCTTTCAAAAGATACGAAAAGCGGAAAGACCGTCACACCCGGCCTGTTCAGCAAAATGACGAAGGGCGGCGTCGATGGCAGCCTTGTCAACGCGATGCGCGGCCGGCTCGCCTCACTGAAAAATCAGCTCTATTCCGAATGTGCGGCGAAAATGGTTTCCTCCGGCCGCAAGTTCGAAGGGTATAACTCCTCGACGGGCCCTGGCGGTGGCAACGTTGCCTGCGCCTGGCTCATGTCCAAAGTTCTGTGCGCCGCCGGCATGGTGCCCCCCGGTTGGCAGGAACTGGGCGCACTCAACCTTACGAGACGCATGGTGAAGGAATTCGGCTGGGCAAAGGTGCCTTCAAACGGCAATCCCGACTCGGGCAAGATCAAAACCTCGCTCATGCAGCCCGGCGACGTCATCTTCTGGAGCCCGAGCGACCACGTCGGCGTCTATCTCGGAAACGGCATGTGCATGTCCAACAGCTCCAGCAAACATCGCGGCGCGATTCACCCGGTTGCCGGTTTCTACGACGGCTGGATTCCCCGCTATGTCGTCAGGCCCCCCGGAGCCTGATTCCTGGCAGATCACAGGCGATTCCCTCAAACCCGCCGATCCGAAAGCCGGACCGGCGGGTTTTTATGCGGATTCAAGCCAGGTTCGAACCTCACCAAGCGATTTCACCGTCGGAAATCCCCACCCGGCCCTTTGGCCCAGAGGGTCGATGATCAGCGCCAACAGTCCCGCCCGGCTTGCTCCGATGCCGTCGATGTAGACAAAGTCTCCAATATATAATACTTCTTCCGGGCTCAGCCTGCTTGCATCCAGTGCCATTTTGAATATTCCTGCATCAGGTTTTTCCACGCCGACTTCATGGGAGTCCAGAACGAACTCCAACCGGTCTATCAGCGCCGCTTCACGAAGCTGAGCTTTGACGCGGCCGTCGCTGTTCGAAATGATCCCGAGAAAAAAGCCCTCATCATCGAGCCAGTTCAGCAATTCTTCCGTCTCCGGATCAAAATACGACCACAGATTATGGACTTTATGTTCGGCCCTGAGGCTCTCGAACGCCGCCGCTGTGGAATCTTCCGCCGGCATCTTCCCGGAGCTGCAGTGGGCGAGAATGGCGGTGAAATACTGTATCCACCAGTCACCGGGCTTTTGAGACGGAACTTCGAGCTGTCGGTCGAGAGAGACGGTGGCGGCATGAATCGCTTCAAGACATTGCTCCTTCGTCACGCTCACGCCGAGATGGCTCCGGAATGCCGCGGAAATCCGCACCGGATCGGGAAAAACCAGGGTGCCGCCCATGTCAAAGAAAATGCCCTTGATCTGGCTTTTCATGGTTCAATCTCCCTGTGATCGAATTTTTCGTTACGATCAGCACAGGAGCATGATACTCTTGCTGACATGGCAACAGGATCCTCACGAAATCATTTTGGCCAATGGATGCCCCCCGGCAGGCGTCTCTACGGGAAGCGTGTCACCCTGGCGCGGCTTTCGGCAAAACATACCGGCGCCCTTGATCTGATTCTTGAAGCCAACCGACACTGGCTCGACCCGTGGATGCCAACTCTTCCCGAGGGAATCCCGGAACATATTGTCCGGCGCAGTATATTCCTCGAAAATCAGGAAGCAAGAAAAGGCACCAGACTCGACCTGGGAATATTCCTCAACGAAAAGAAGAAGCCCCTTGTTGGTCGCATTGCCCTGCATACCGTCCAGTGGGGAATCGTCCGATCTGCCGGCATCGGCTACTGGATCGACGAAAAGCACACGGGGGGCGGGTTGATGAAAGAAGCCCTTGCCACCCTCGTTTCATTTTCCTTCGAGGAAGTCAGGCTTCATCGAATATGGGCCGGCGTCCGGCCTACGAACCTTCGCTCCAGAAAACTTCTGGAAAAACTCGGCTTTACCCTCGAAGGGCTTCATCGCCGCGAACTGTTTATCGCCGGGGCATGGCAGGATCAGCTCCATTATGCGATTCTCGAAGAAGAATACGACAGGCTTGCCGAAGCGTGGATCACCGCAGGCTGGCTCGGGACCTGATCCTCTCAGCTGTAGATGGCCTTGAACAATTCTTCTGCTTTCTCTGGGTTCAGCTTTTTCAGCTTGTCATACGTCGCGAGCGCCTTGGCTTTCTCTCCGCCCTTGGAACATACGAGGCCCAGGGTATAAAGCATGTCTCGGTCCTTCGGGGCCAGCTCGCATGCATATTCCAGATGTTTGATGGCTGCCGGGAAGTTGTGAAGCTTGTAGCTCGCCACTCCGACCTTGGCATTGATTCTGGGATCGTCTGGAAGCTTTTCAAGGGCTCGAAGGAAGCAGGCAAGTGCTTCGACAAAATTGCCGGATGTCAGTGCTGCATTTCCCTGCTCTACGTCCTGCTGGCATTGCGGGTCTGTCATGTTGAGATCCTCCGGTTACTGTTGTCTCGCGGGATAAAGATATATCACCTTCTGGGCGATGTCTACGCCCCAGTCGATGTTGGCTTTTTGAGAAACGACGTCCAGAAGCTCATCAATGGTAATGTCGCTTTCCTTGAGGGTGAGCTTGAACGGGGGAAGAGCGTCGAGCCCTTTGACGGAAAAGGGGTCTTCGGATTCTTTTGAGTAGACCCCGATTGCGTGCTCAAGCAGGGTACGCCCATCATAATTGTCGCATTCCCAGGTTTTCATGACCATGAACAATGCGGAACTGGTATCTTTGGGAAACAGCTGGATATCGCTTTTTGCTGGAGCCGCGGGCCTGGCATCAACTGTGGGAGCCTGTCCGCTGATGACGATTTCATCGCTGCCCGTCGGAGCTGCGATGACGACAGGCGTCTGCTCTGCCCGGGGAGTCGCGGGTACGGTCTGTGCACTGGAAGATGAAGTTCCGTTCCCTTCCCCGGGAAGAAAAATCAGGCACTCCGGGTCAGCGGGCTTTTTCGGTGGTTCCGGCGGGTGGTTCAGCGCATCTTCAGAGGGGAGTCCGATCAGCGTTTCGGAGGGGGTT
>CAZQYQ010000266.1:0-302 GCA_964597625.1 uncultured bacterium | reverse complement strand
GTGGCTCCGTTGTCGTTGCCGGCAGTGTTAGAAGCTGATCATCTGATGATGATTGCCCGCTGGCAAGGGGCGGAAGTGCAACGGCCGTCAAGGCCATGAGAATGAGTAGCTTCGTGAATGTACGCATCTTCTTCACCCATTCATACAGATTTCCTGATAATATACCCTACAGAGGCCGGTTCATCAATACTGAACGCGGATGATGGCGAAGCGGATTTTTTGAAAATTTTATAAAAAGATTGTTGACTCCGTGAACGAAGGCTGGTAATATAGACCCTACCAACGAGGTCACAAACCCCGAA
>CAZQYQ010000265.1:0-6542 GCA_964597625.1 uncultured bacterium | reverse complement strand
CTCCGCTACCGTGCGCAGCATGCCTGCGGAAATATCACGCCAGGAGGAGCGACCCCCGTTCTGCCCGCCCCGAATGCAGGGTTCTGGTATTCTTCGGGAGGCCGTGTTCTCCGCACCTGCATGGACCAGTCCGCCATTTCAGACACGCCGATCACGGTCCGCCGCGGAAATCTGATTGCCGTCGCCGCCCCCTGCCGAACGCTCGGCCCCATGGTTGCCGGAAGTCTCTGGTCGCTTGATGAGATATTCGCTTCCGATGCCCGAAACAAGCGGTTTCTGGCGTTATTTATCCTGCTTCTTTCCGGGATTGCGTTTCTTCTTGCCAGAATGACGGCGGATCATCTTGTCACGCCGCTGGAAGCGGTCGAGAAAACGCTCAGAAGCGTTTCAGCTGGAGATTTATCCGGAAGCACGGGGCTTTCAAGAGCGGATGAACTCGGCCAGATGACGCACGCTTTTGATGAGATGATTTCCGGACTCCGCGAGCGGAAAGAACTCGGCAAATTTGTATCAGGCGCTATTGAATCGGCACTCGATACCCGAACTGCGTCCGATGAAAAAGCCCATAAAATCATGGGCACGGTTCTCGTGACGGATATCAGGGCGTTCACGACCATGTCGGAGACGTATCCCCCGACCGAAATCGTTGAGATGCTGAATGTCCACATGGAAGCCATGACGTCCGCCATTACACGCCATGGGGGCCGCGTTGACCGGTTCATCGGGGATGCGGTCGTTGCGTTGTTCCAGACACCTGAAAAAGATTCCGGCATGAGTTCCGCCCTGTCGGCAGCCATTGAAATGAACGCCGCCCATTCCGCCATAAACCAGGAGCGGGTCTCATCAGGGAAATTCAGTTACCTGATCGGCATTGGAATCTCAACGGGCGAACTGATGGCAGGAACGCTCGACGGCGGGAGACGACGAGATTTCATCGTGATTGGCGAGCCGCGCAGCATGGCGGAATCCCTTGAAAACCTTTCCAGGCGCGGCAAATATACAAAGATACTGGTTGACACACTCATTGCGAAAGCCCTTTCCGGTATCTATCTCTTCGAGGCGGTTCCCCATCACGAGGCTTCTGAGCTTGTCAGGCGAAAGGATCAGACGGGATGACCTGGAAACTCGCCAGATTTCTTCTGTTTGCAACGCTGCTGTTTCTTCCTGCGGCAGCCCTCATCGTCGCCGTCCGCCAGAACCATGAAGCCAGAATCACGGAAAAAGCTGATGATGCCGCAAGGCAGATTCAATGGCATATCGACGAGGCGACGGGCGCATATTCGAACTCGAGCCTCGTCAACAAGACGGTCAGGGCTTTTCTGGCAGGCTCGCTTGAAGGACACTCCGGGAATATGGTTCCTTCCCTCGAACTGCATGAACGATTCCTGAAAGCCCATTCGAGATTCGTGAAGGAAATACTGCCTCCGCATGAATGTTTCGTCATTCGTGTCGGAAGTGAGCCTGAGCGGATTTTCACCTCCAGTCCCGGGGGAAGTTTCGATCCGATCGCGAATGATTTCGCGCAGATCGATCACTGGAAGGAAATCGGCAAAACGGCCTGTATCGAGCCCCTCGGTGAAAAGGTCCGCAAGCATCTCCATGACCGGTGCGGGGTTCTGATTCCAATCGATCCGATCAGGTTGTACCGGGACGACGGATTGTTTCTCCGGTCCCTCGATACGTCCTGGCTTCTGTTTCATACGTTTGTAAGTCCGGACCTGATCGTCATCTTCTGGATCAATATGGGTAAGAATACATCAGAGCATCTGCCGGAACTTCTGGTAAAGAACTGGAACACCCCCGGTGAATACGTCATGATGCTGCCTCTGAAATCGTCTGCCCGGCCCCTCTGCAACGACCTTCTCGCTCACGATCGCACGTTTTATTCGTATCTTGCCGGCTCAAAAAGATTCAAGTCGCCCCAGTTCAGTTCGGCGCGCATCGGGAATAACGTTGTCTGTACCGCCCCCCAGGGGAGTACCGGCGAGTATCGACTGATCGTCTGCCGAAAACTGGAAATCGAGAACGAATGGACCTTTTCGGCATTTTTCACGCTCGGGGTCATTCTCTTCTTTTCATCAGCCGGCTGTTTTATCGCAGGCGAGCGTATTCTTTTTTCTCGCGGTCCGGCATTCACCGTCAAACGGATTCTGCCTGGAGCGTTCCTGGCTGTTTCGCTCCTTCCGCTGACCGGCGCGGGTGTCGTCATCAACCGCTATCTGTTCGAGACGGGGCGTGAGCGGCTTGACGCCCTTCAGCGCGATCTTCACCAGGATCTTATCGACATCGATGAAGGCGAGCGGGCCCACATCGCTTCATTCACCAATTATCTCCGGTCGTATACAAAACGGTCGGACTTTGACCCCTATTCAGACCCCAGCCTCAAAAGCCATGATCTGGAAACGTATTTCAAAAAATTTCTGTGGAATTTCAATCAGAGTCATGACTGGGTTTTCCATAATCTCCTCGTCGTCGTTTCCGACGGCAGATATTTCAGCATCCAATGCCTGTTTCTGGATAATAACGAACACGAAGTCATGACGACAAAAGATCAGAATCCGATCGTTCAGCACATGCTCAGGCGGGGCCTGCATTTTCTGGGTGCCCCGAACGAGGATCTGGACAGAGCGAAATCGGAGGGCGCAGCTCTCGCGGAGGCCGTGAAGATCGAGACCTTCCAGGAAGTCCTTCTGAATCTTGGCGGCCTGACAACCTATATCAGCCTTGTGTTCAATCCTCACGAACTGTTTGAAATCAAATTTCTTCATGAGGCGAATTTTTCCCTCGACACCCAGTTTGAATTTTCCCCGGGATTACGGGTGAACTGCACCTGGGTCTGGGGCTGCCGGGCTCTCGATATTCCCTATCTGAAAAACTCCTTTTCCGCCCTCAAATCGACCGGACCCTCTGACAGGACGGTTGCGATGAGCGGACTCAAGCATGAGCGTACGATTTCTCCTGAATCATTCCTCCAGGAACGCTCCACGTTCGCAAGCCTGTATGATCTTCTGAACACCAGTTTCCAGACACAGCTGAGCGTGCGACGCAAGGCGACGGAAGATCCTGGAAAGCCTGTCCAGGAAGCCTATCCCGCAAGACATCTCCGGGGCGTGATTGCCGGACAGCGATCGACGGAGCAGATTGAAAAGGACCTCGAGCAACTCGGCAACACAGCCGTTTATGCTCTTGCGGGCGTCGTGGCCGGTGCTGTTCTGCTTGGAGCACTGGCAGGCATCTTTTTTCTTCTCCCACTTTCGGAGCTGAGGCGGGGAATTACGGCAATTTCCGGCGGACGATATGATTTCCGGCTCGAAACATCGCGGAGTGACGAGTTCGGCTCCATTGCCGGGGCATTCAACCACATGGCACGCCGACTCCAGGAGGGACAGCTTCTGAGGTCTTTCGTTTCAGACTCCGTTCTCGAGGCAATCAAATCCGGCTCAACGGACCGCATGCCCCGAACCTGCGAAATCACGGTCCTGTTCTCAAGCCTTGTCGGCTTCGATGATTTCAAGAAAAATCATGATGCCGCGGTTGTCTTTTCGGCACTGCAGGCTCACCTGAGCGCTGTTGACGCAGCGGTAACAAAATTCGGGGGTGAAATCGATAAAATCATCAACGACAAGGTGATGGTCGTTTTCCGCCATGATATTACCGGCGGCGGAAATACGGCGGCGGAGATGGCTTTGAATGTTGCACGGGCAATCGAGCCGGCCCTGGCTGAAAAGGGAATTGCGCTGAACACCGCGATTGGAATGAATACCGGCACCGTCGTGTCCGGAGTCGTGGGCGCAGCCGCTGCCAAACTTGATTTTACGGTCATTGGCGATCCGGTAAATCTGGCCGCCCGTCTCGCGACTCTCGCCCACACAACGGATGGAACGAGAATCGTTCTTTCAGGAGCCATCCGGGATCTGGCTCCGCGCGGAACGGCTACCAGGAAACTGCCATTCAGGGAAGTAAAGGGAAAAACCCAGAAAATAGAGGCATATCTGTTGTCATGAAATCCATTTGCAGAATGTTCCTGTGGTTCCAGAGACGTCAGCTCGCGCCATGCGTCCTCCTTTTTGCCGTTCTGACTCTTTCCGCTTCAGCGGACGCCCGCGACCTGGTATCAACCGGTCGATTCGGAGCCGTTTCCACCGGTCATGAATGGGCGACGGAGGCGGCGCTGAAGATGCTCGAACGTGGCGGAAATGCCGTTGATGCTGCTGTTGCGGCCGGGTTCATGCTGGCCGTCGTCGAGCCGTCGAACTCGGGACTCGGTGGTGAAGGATTTGCCCTCCTTCGAATTCCCGGCGCCGGATACGAGTCCTGGGATGCCTCCATACGCTGTCCGGCCGATCCTTTTGCCGGCACATCGGATATCGGCATGCCGACGGAACCCTCCATGCTGCTGCTGCTGCTGAAAAAATACGGGACCAGGTCGCCCGCCGAGGTCCTGGCACCCGCCATCGCAGCTGCGCGCACCGGATTTCCGGTCACGTCCTATCTCGAACGAAGAATCGAGGAAAAAATCCACACGTTCAAGGATGCCGAAGCCGTCCAGCTCTTCGCTCCGGCCGGCCGGCCTCTGCGCGCCGGCGAACGGCTCCGCCAGCCTCTTCTGGCCGATACGCTCCTGAAGCTTTCCGAAGCAGGAACCTCTCCCTTTGCGTCCGGCCCCCTGGCAGCACAGCTGACCGACGACCTGAAGCGCAGAGGCTCACGTTATACTCTTAATGATATTATATCTTTCAATGTTCGTATTTCAAGCCCGATTGCCGTTTCCATCGGCTCGTTCACGCTGATCGGGCCACCCCCTCCCTGTTCATCCGTAGCCGTCATGGCTGCCCTGCGCGCGGTATTCGACCATGAACGCCGTCTCGGGCAGAGGCTTTCCCTCGACAACCGCCTGATCATTCTCGACCGGCTGTTTTCCCGCATCACGAGCTCTCTCGCCCAGTCGATACGAGTTCCGCGACGGTTTCTGTCCGATGCCGCGGGGCCTCTTTCGAGACCGTTCGGCACGACGGAAGAAATGCCTTTCACCGAGCAGGCCGATGAACCACCCGGTGAAACGACCCATCTCGTCACCTGGGACAGAAACGGGATGATCGTATCCATGACTCTCACCCTGGGAACGCATTTCGGAACCGGCGACTACTCACCCCTCGGCTTTTTCTATAACAATGAACTTGCGAATATCCGGCATCGATATTTCACCTATCCGAAGGATTATCCCCAGGACGCCGGGCCAGTTTCAACGAAATCACCGTTCATCATTCTGAACGGCAGCCGTCCGATTCTTGCCATCGGAGGAGCCGGCGCTGGAAGGATCGTTTCAAATCTTTTCCTGATCATCGACTCGGTTCTTCATCACGAAAAATCTCTGCCGGAAGCGGTCCAGGCGCCCCGGTTCCATGTCCAGGGAAAAAGAGTTCTTCTGGTTGAATGGTCCCCCCAAAAGCCACCGTTATCGTCCCGGGGACCATGGCACCGGCCTGGCACAAAGCCCGCCGGCGCCGATTATTTCGGCCTCGTCTCAGCGGTCGGTGCGGCCTCCGGCACCCTGACGGCCGTAGGGGATTACAGACGCGACGGTGCTGCCGGAGCGCTGGACATTGCCCCCCATTGAGGAAACAACGACATGCATGAGTATGTTCGCCTGGCCCGGATTCTTTCCATCGGCAGTCTGATCTTCTTTTCCTGCCCCGCGGCCGAATGCGCAACCAGGGTGTTGAAAATGAAGAGCCAGAATCCTGAAACGGTCTGTGCGACCCTTCAGCAGTTGTTCGGAGATCGCCTTCGAACCGCTGTCGTCACATCGATCAATGCGATCGTCATCAGCGCCGATTCGGAACCGGCACTCGATGAGGCTTCTGCACTGGTTGCACAACTTGACCGGCGGCCGGCAACGTTCCGCTTCCAGGTTCGCCGAAGAGAACATCGTTCGGCTTCGGAAAGCGGTTTCCGAATCAAAAGCAAAAGCGGCTCTTTCCCCTCATATGAACAACGCAACAGTCATGGCAGTGGAATGGAAACACGCAATATCACCGGCATGGAGGGCTCATGGCTTCAGCTCACGGATGACTCCACGAGAATCGAGACGCTGAATACGCCGTGGGGACCGGAATCCGCCGTTGTCAACCATCGCCAGGGGATAGAAATCAAGGGCAGCCTGGGCGCAAGCGGAACAGCCGTCATCGAAATCAGAGCGGCATCGGGGCCGGAATCGCGAACATCCACGATTCTGAGCCGGATAGAAGCGCCCTTCGGAACATGGTTTTCTCTCGGCGGCACCGACAGATCAGGCTCAGAAGCTCACGCAGAATCATCCTTCGGCCGTATGACAGGCTCCGCATCCGGCATGAGAAAAGCGTCGTCTCTCGATGACTGGGAAGTTCTCGTGGACGTCATCGCCGCAGGCGAGTAGCCGGCTGCTCTCAAAACGTCACGTCGGAACCGTCGCTTGGCGGAGGTGGAACGTCGCTTCCGTCATCAGATGGCGGTGGGGGCGGAACTTCGCTTCCATCATCGGGAGGCGGCGGAGGCGGCGTTTG
>CAZQYQ010000264.1:0-6548 GCA_964597625.1 uncultured bacterium | reverse complement strand
ATTGTTCCATCCCATTGATATGGGTGCCTTGCGCTTGCCTAACCGCATCTTCATGGCCCCGATGACCCGTTCTCGCGCCACGCCCGACAGCCGCACCCCCGTGCCGTTGATGGCCGAGTATTACGCCCAGCGCGCCGCTGCCGGTCTCATCATCTCCGAAGCCACCTCTGTCGATCCGATGGGCGTGGGCTACGCCGCAACGCCGGGAATCTGGTCGGACGAACAGACCGCAGGCTGGAAACTGGTCACCGATGCGGTGCATGGTGCCGGAGGGCGGATCTTCCTGCAGCTCTGGCATGTGGGCCGCATCTCGGACCCCAGTTTTCTGGGCGGCAGACCTCCCGTTTCGGCCAGTGCCATCGCGGCGAAGGGTCATGTCAGCCTGTTGCGCCCGATCCGCCCGTTTCCCGTCCCGCGGGCGCTGGAGACAAAAGAGATTCCGGGCATCATCGCAGCCTATCGGAAGGGCGCGGCGAATGCGAAAACAGCTGGCTTCGACGGCGTGGAGCTGCACGGTGCCAACGGCTACCTCCTCGACCAGTTCCTCCAGGACAGCACCAATCACCGGACGGACGCCTATGGTGGCAGCCGGGAGAACCGGGCCCGACTGATGCTGGAGGTGACGGACGCCGTACTCGGGATCTGGGAGCCGGGACAGGTGGGGATGCACCTGGCGCCGCGCGGAGACGCCCACGACATGGGGGATTCCGACCGGCTTGCCACGTTCACCTACGTGGCGCGCGAACTGGGCAGGCGCCGCCTTGCCTTTATCTGCACGCGCGAGGCGCAGGGAGAAGACAGCATCGGGCCGCGAGTGAAAGAAGCATTCGGCGGCGTTTACATTGCCAACGAGGGCTTTTCCAAAGAGACCGCGGAAAAAGCGTTGAAGGATGGAACCGCCGATGCGGTGGCCTTCGGCAAGCTCTTCATTTCCAATCCCGATCTGGTCGGGCGGTTTGCCGCGAATTCCCCGCTGAACGCCTGGAATGAAGAGACGATGTATTCCGGTGGTTCCAAGGGCTACACCGATTATCCGACGCTGACTCCGAAATCGTGAGGGGACCCCACCCTCTTTGCCCCTGGCACTGAATCTCGCGATCGATCTGATCCATCCCGGCCGCGTGCTGTTTCGGCACGCCGACCCGCTTCGGCAATGAATGTCAAAGATCATTGCCATTGTCTTTCATGGATCGCGCTGCATTCGGCTTTTTCTCCTATAGATCGATAGAACTCTTTCTACAGCCGTCTGTTGCACAAACAGAAGACGAGGGCAGTGCCCGGCGCTTCCGGTCATTTCGACAGCTCCCCGATCATGGTCAGGAGGCGATCCGTGACGAGTTTCAGGCCGGCGTCGGCCTTTCGGCCTACGATATCACTCTTGCTCATCTGCGACGAAAAACCAGGCTCCAACGTATAGATATTTTATGATATATATACATCAGAATGAACGCATGAAAAAGGTTCAGGCACTCGGGGTTGTTTGGAACATATCTGCGATGAGTCGCTGGAGTGATCATGGTTGTTGGAAACGAGATGAATCCGGGAACCTCCAAAAATTACGGATCTTTCACATTCAATCATAAAAGCAAGTGGGCCGGAGAACCCGGCCCACTTGCTGAGAAGGATTATGCAGAAGGATTATTTCGTGGTTCCGTCAGGGTTCTGCTGGCGAGACACGCTGGTCCGATGTCCAATACCAACAAAAAGACCGATGAAATTTCGTTTCATTCCTGCTCCTTTTTTCTCTTCGATCCTTCACATGCGAAGAACCTTCCATGTTAGTTGGCTTTGTTTAATGGAGTTATTTCCCTCATTCATGAGATGGATCGTAAGGGCTCCCTGATTCTCCTGCATGTTGAACAACCTTGAAATAGGGATAGACCCTGACAATAATGGAAATAACCAACCATCTCCCTGACGAAGGAGGGAAATCAACGCCACCGGTGTCAGAACTTGAAGAGCCTCTGCAACTCCTTGCCGAGGTCCTTCTGAAGTTCCTTGTCCGGAGAAGTGCCTTCTTTCGCGGGCTCGGTGGTCGTCGGGGTCGGGTTGCTCTTTTTCTTCTTGAATAACCCCTCCAGGCCACGAAGAAGTTCCTTGCCGGGATCGATTTTTCCAGACGCTGAGGCAGTGCCGGTTTCCGTTGTCCTGGACTTGCCGAGAAGGACATCCTGCAGCACCTTCTGGCCCGTCCGCTGCAGGCCGAGCTGCGCAAGCTTCCCCGGGCTGAAGCCTGGAAACAGCGGCGCCAGCAGCGTCCCCCTGACCTTGGTGGGAATACTCACGGATGTGCCGTCGAGGGAGATCTGCTGCAGTATCTGGCTCTGGGCAACGGCAACCTGCGCAAACACCAGATTCAGGTCGCCATTCAATGTCGTGTCGAGACCGACATCGCCGCGGTAGAACGCCTTCCCGATCGTGCTCAGGAAGGTGAGGTCCTCGGTGGTCATGATGCCGTTCCTCAATGCGAATGTGCCGTTGATGCCCGTCAGATCCCCTGAGGCGAACTGACTCAGATTCAGGGCGGAAAGGATCGGAGTGACCACGGGGGGAGCCTGGTATCTCCCGGACTTCATGTTTACGCTGCCATTGCCGTTCCATGAGGAGAGGCCGGTGATATCGCCTTTTGCATTGAGATTTCCGTTGATGGGCCCGGAAATCACCTGCTTCTGACTGGTGTTTTCCGCCAGGAACGCTTCCGTCCGAAGGTTTTCCCCCGTAGCGTTCAAATCGAACCGGATGGGCGCCTGCCGCGGGTTGATGGAGCCGTTCCCCTGGAGGGTTCCGCCAAAAACACGGGCCCGGGCTTCATTGATCGAGAGAATGCCCCCGACAAACCGGAAACGGGTGGACAGGTTCTGAAACGGAAAAGCATACGCGGTTTTGTTGCTGGACGAAATGGGGGCAATGATCTGCCCCGAGGGAATCTTCGCCTCACCCTCGATATTCAACCCCGCGGGCGGACCCGCGATCGTACCCTCGGCTTCCCCCGAACCACGAACCTGGTAGCCGTGTTCGGCCAGAAAGAAGCTGGCCAGGTCGGTCAGATCGAGGGGCTTCACCGTGAAGGACAACGCCGTCTGGAACGACGCGAGGTCTTTCACCTGCCCGGAAACCCGGACGTCGGAGGTGCCCTACATCATGCGCAGATCATTGGTTCGCAGGCTTTTGTTGTCGAACTGTACGGTCCCCTTGATCTGGGAAAGCGGCCGCATCAGCATGGGGAACTCCATTCCGGCGCCTTGAAACGCAGCGGCACCCTGGATGCGCGGCTGGTTCGCCTTCCCGTCGAGGATGAACTCGATGTCGGTGTTCCCCGAGAATTTCAGATCCCGGGGGATGGTCGGGAAAAGGGTCCTCAGAATGGCCAGAACCTGGGCTGAATCGGCTTTTTCAAGGGTTCCGGAGAGAGCCAGGGTGGGATCGGCGAGGTCCTTCACCGTGCCGTTCATGGCCAGGTTGCCCCCCGCCGTGACCGCCTTGAGGTCGGAAAGGGTTGCCGTCTTGGAATCCGCCCGCATCGCGATGTCCAGCTTCTTGACCTGGACTTTCTTCTCGGGATAGGCAAACTCCCCATCGGTGAGGCGTATCTCTGCCTTGGCTGCGGGGTCCTGGAGGCTGCCGATGATCTCTGCGGCCACGATTGCCTTGCCCGACAGGGATGTCCCTTTCCGAAACCAGTCATACTGGCCGGGAAGATTTTTGTGCAGGAGGGTCAGATCGAGGGTGGACTGGACCGCCAGGCGCAGTTTGGGGGTGTCCGCCGGCTTCAGGGTTCCGGAGACCCGCAACGCCGTTCCCAGGATCGTCAGGTCGGTTTCCTTGATTTCCAGCATGCCCGCACCCCTGCCGAACTTGTCGGCCTTCACGCGCAAGGCCTCGACGCCGATGGGAACCTTCCCATCACCCACGGTTCCGTGAAGTTTCGCGATGTTGAGGGATCCGTTCAGGACTCCTGCGTTCCAGGTTCCGGAAAAGGAAACATCCCCCGAAACATTCTGCACACGCAACTTTGAAGAGGGGGATCGCAGACTCACGCCCCGCAAACGGGCCCACGCTTTGGTGTCAGGGGATGCGTGCGCCAGGGATGAAAATTCGAGGCCCGCCTCCGCCGTGCCAGACTGAAACTGGATTTTCCCGGAGGATCCCGGAAGGACGCCTTCCAGGATGGTTTGCAGATCACTGGCCAGAGCCGGACCCAGGGCGGCCGAACCGGAAGCGAGAAAGGGGGAAAACCCTGCGGCCTGAAACGTCCCATGAAAGGGGCATTCCGGAAGTTTCGCTTTTTTCCCGCCCCCGGAGAGGCTCAGCGCGCCCGACACCTGGACATCCACGACCTTGTCGCCGGCGGATTTCGCCGCCTCCAGAGAGGAAAGGCGCAGACTCACCGTCTTTTTCAGGCCCTCATCGAGGAGCTGGATCCGCAGGTTCGTTCCGTGGATCTTCTGGAAGGGGAAGACCGTCGGCTCGAGAACGGCCGCCCCGGACGCGGGGATGGGAAAACTCCCCAGCACGAGGGCCCCCGAAGAATCTCGGGTCAGACGCCCCGACAGGGAGGCGATGGTGATCTCCTCCAGCACCAAATTTCCGGTCAGCAGGCTCACGACGTTACAGGTGGCCGAAAGGTCCTGCACTTCGGCAAACGGCAGGCGGAGCTGGTCGCGGTTGCCGATGGTGATGCCATGGAGACGGGCGGTGGTGAAATCCAATGTGTAATCCTTGACGGAAACAGGGACTCCCAGAAGCTCGGAGATCTTCTGTTCCGCCTTCGCCTTCATGCTGGTATCTTCGGCTGGCACGGTCTTACTCGCGATCTCCTGTCCCGCGAGAAACCCCGCGAGACTGAGAAAGCAGATCAGCAAAGCCGCAAGCTTCACCCTCTTTATTGGGAAATGGTGATGCATCATTGTTTGCATAGTCTCTCCTCTGCGTCTGCCCCACACCTCTCGAGCGAGGGCAGCCTGGCGATTCGGGGGCGGCAATGGCCCGGCCGAAACCGTGGGTCCGGATGGATGACACCGATGATCTCCGCAGATCGGTTGTCCCCAACGCCGGATTTCCCTGACCGTTGTATTTTCCTCTCAGGGGAACATACTCATAATATGTCCCGAATACGCCGGGTTGTCCATTGCCATGACCCATTGTTGTCCATGGCGATCGAGGCAAATACGTTGCCGATGGTCGAATTTCTGCTCGATCCGGCATGCCGACGCCCCGCGCTCTGATAATATATTTAACAACATATAACCGAACCAATTAATCAGGACAATCGCTTCTGGCTCCATTCCAACGGGGCACAAACCCCAAATCGCGTCTTCCTGCGGCTGACATCATCCTGGCATCGATGGTTCTGCACCATCTCGAAGATGCCGAGATCGTGCGCGCGGTTGGCCACCTTCGCCGGCGGGCCCGCCGGGCGCTGCTCATCAATGATCTGGAACGTGCTCCGGTCGCGTATGCCATTGCCTGGCTCCTGACCCGGCCCCTTCGCAACCAGGCCTCGGGCAGAAGGAGTCTGATGGCGTTCCCGGTTCCGCAAGGGATCACGGAGAGACATCATCGACGGGGATGATGACGTAGGGATCATAGGGAAGAAATTCGGCAAAATGGGAAATGCAGACTTCCAGACTCCATTGGCCAAGAAATTCGGCCAGGATCCGGCAATCCTTGTCCGATAATTCCGACCACCTGACAGCCCCGATCGTCAGAGAACTCTTTCCCGTTTCGGCCAATGTCTGGGCCAGAATTCCCTTCCCTTCTTCGACTTCGTCAACGGAGGCACCCATAGTCGACGGCATCTTCAGGGAAAATCCGGAAAATTCCGCCCCGCTTTCCTGAAATTTCCTGACCGCGAAGGAAAAAGAGTCCTGGTTGACGATTTCGGGATGGAACTTGAAGAGACCACCCTGGTCCAGACCGATCCAGAGGTTTCCTTCCAGATCAAACGTCATGGCGCTGATGGAATTGGAAAGCAGTTTCTTCCCGATCCAGGCATCGCGGTCCTCGTCGCTCATGTTTTTCAGGGTCAGAAGCAATGAATCAGTCGCCTGCCCCGCCAGATTCTCTGTGAACGCAGCGTTGATCTCCATCATCAGGCGTTCTTTCAGCGTTGACCTGATCAGGCGGGAAATATCGAACCCGGGAAACAAGCGCGGGGAGACGCCGACAGCATGCACGGTCAGATCATTGCGCGCGGCGAATACGTTGCCAAAGGCATTCACGGCCAACGCGGTATACCACCCTTCCCGGATCATTTCCCCGGAACAGGTGGTCCTGTCAATCACAAACAGCCCATTGTTCGTGGCGGCATAGAGAGCCGGGCGGGAAGTGAGGCTGGCAATCCGGTCGCTGAAACCCTTCACGATTTCACCGAGCTTTGAAGGGTTCTCTCGGCGCTGGATGCCTCGTTGCAAGGCTTCATAGGTCAGCTGCAATTTCGAATCGAATTTGCTGGTCCCCGTGGCTGTTTCAGCGAACTCCGGGCGGGAGAGAGTCAGAGCCGTCACCCAGTCAGACGGGGAAAAATCCTTCGTGGTCAAGGCCACGCG
>CAZQYQ010000263.1:0-6640 GCA_964597625.1 uncultured bacterium | reverse complement strand
ATACGGGAAAATCCGCGGGCATGACGCCGTAAGCGCTCAGGGAGCGAATCTCCAGCCTGGAACGCAGATCGTGAATCCAGAGTATTCCTTCCTGGGCGGAGGCTGCCGGATTTCCCGTCAGAATGCGGGCCATTTCTTCAAAACGGGAATGTCTCCTGTTTCCGGAGTCCCGGCTGGTGACAGCCCGCAGATTGATGGCGAGGACCTCCGGAAGAAGCCTGGCGCAGAGAGAGCCATGAGGCGCATCGAACGCGCCTCCGATGGCTGTGGCGAATCCGTGTGCCGCGCCCAGGCCTGCATTGGCAAGGGCGATGCCTCCGAATAATGCGGCAAGAGCCATGTCTCGTCTTGCCTCGGCATCGAGCCCGTTTTCATAGGCGCGTGGCAGGGCGGCTGCTGCGAGACGAAGTCCGTCTCGGCAAATGACATCCGTCATCGGTGACCCCCCGCGTGAAAGAAACGCCTCAATCAGCTGGGTCAGCGCACCAAAACCTGTTGCTGCCGTGACGACAGGCGGCAACGACCAGGACAATTCCGGATCGACAATGGAGAATCGGGGAAGAAGGTGGCAGCTGCGGAGGCTCACTTTCAGCTGGTGTCCGGGCGAGACGACCATCGCGTGGCCTGTCGCCTCCGCACCGGCGCCGGCAGTTGTCGGAACGGCAAAGAGCGGCTGCGAAGAGCGTTCAAATGTCTGGCCGGCGCCGATCAGTTCTGCGTAATCGAGCGCCGTGCCGCCATTGGTCATGATCGCGGCGACGGCTTTTCCGGTGTCGATGACACTGCCGCCGCCGCAGGCGATGACACAATCACAATCAGAAAGACGGGCAATCTCGACGGCCTCTGCGGCAGTGGCGAAGGTTGGCTCGGCTGCGACGGAATAGGTTTGCGGCACCAGCCCTGCCGCGCTCAAAGAACTCATGACCGGTGCGGCTCTGTCCTGCCGGGAGCCGGTCAGGAGAAGTGGTTTCCTGCCGACGGCCTTTGCCAGAGGGCCGATTTCGCGGATGGATGTATCCCCGAAAAGAATCCGGCCCGCCGTCGCAAATTCAAACAGCATCGGCGGCTTTTCGATCTTTGAATATCGGATACAGATAAAGCGGCAGGCAGAGGAAGGGCATTCCGAGCAGGATCAGGAGGCCGAACGCCGCGGCAATGACCAGATGGCTGGACCAGAACAGTGAGGGTGGGCAGCAGGCCGCGAGGGAAGGTATCACCGCAAGCTTCGTGGGATCATCGAAATACGGAAGAAGCAGAATGAACTGATTCACTTCAAAGGCGAGGGTGTGCATGGCAAGGCTTGCGAGAAAGACGATGGGCATTCCGAGGAAACAGCTCCAGATGATGAATCGCTGATAATCCAGGAGGGAACGGCGGAACTCGGGGAGGGGTTTGCCGAAGAGCTTCATCAGGAGCAGGAGAACCGAGAGCGTCAAAAGAAATCCCGCCGGAACCGCCTGTCTGGGATCGAAGCCCCAGATAATGATTGCATGAAGAATCAGGAGTGCCGCTCCGGCCATACGGGGATGTGGCAGCCGGGAATATCTGGCGATCGCTGCTCCGTTGAACCACAAGCCTGCAAAAATAATGGTGCATGTGAGGAAGAGGGGCAGATATGCCGCCCAGGCGATGAGAAGCTCGGGAATCAGCTGGAGCGCGCCGGGGCCTGGGAGAGGAGAGACCCGTGAAAAGAGCGGGATGATATAGGCCGCGATGACGAACACGCTGATCATTGACCCGAGCAGGACCGTGAATGTTTGAGAACCGGCTGCGGCAACGGGATCCGTTGATTCCGTCTGAGAGGCGTCAGGGGCTTCACTTTTCCCGGCGTTCCTCAGACCGCCAAGAGTGGAAAACAACAGTACGATCATCAGCGGCACGGCGCCGAGAAACACGATATGCGAAGATATTTTATATAGAACTCTATACATTTCCTGCAGGCTGACCCGATCTGCGATTCCCTGGGTAATGCCCGGATGCCAGAAGAACATGACGAGAATTCCCGGAAAAAGAAGCATTGCGGGAAGGGCGGACGCGTAAAACCCTCCCAGCAGACCGCGCCCGGTTGTCGAAGCCACGGGCCGGATCCACCAGATCAGAAAAGTCAGAACAAGGAATACCGTCAAGCCGGCGAGGTGGCCGAGATGTCCGCCCGGGGTCAGAAAATCCCGACACCAGTGATTTCCCGCCATCGAATGAAAATACGCATAATAGGCGATCGGTGCCACTGAAACGGTTAATCCGACGCCGGTATAGATGCCGCGGCGAACGGATCTTTCCCCGACCCACCAGGCGAAAGAAAGCCATGGCAGCAGATAGAGCGACAGCAGCAGAGCGAGTTGCATGGAGGAAATCCGGAAATCACCGCATGCGAGAGGGAACGTCGACATCATGCGTGATCCCCAGGATGCGAGAACCATCGACCACATCGTGCCGGTTATGCCGAGGCAGATGAATCCCCGTTCAACCTCGGCCACGTGGGAGTCTTCGGCAAGCCATCGGTCTCCCTTGGCGGTAAAACCAGCCAGAGCGGCATCATGGCGGCGCCTGTTCAGCCAATGAATTCCAAGAATAGATATAAATATAAATGGCATCGCAAGCAGGCAGTAGGAGCGAAAGCTTCCCCCGAACGGCATGGGAAACAGGCTCAGGTATAAGCCCCCGGCGATGGCCGTATATCCCGCAGCCGCAAACATCGGGCGGAAATGCCCTGCCGGCTGACCTTCCTGAAGCGTTGCGCGGTGGACAAGCCGTGCAACGAGAACGTTCAGGATCAGCGCAAGAGAGTAGATCTCGACGCCAGGCCTGTAAAAGGCGAACAGAAGACTCGCCAATGAAAGGAGAAGACCCGGCGTGCCACCGAAAAATGATGTGAAGATGCTCATTTTCCAACCTCCGTGGTGCCGGACGAGTGTCCGGGTTCTTCCTGAGAGGATTGCGTTGCGGATACCGGACTGGACGAAGCCGGTGGAAGTGCGTGAAGGAAAGGCGCAGATGATATATCGTTAGATATTAGTATCTCCGAGGCTGTGGCTGGTGCGGAGACCGGCATTGACAGGGGCGATTCGTCCGTCGCAACGGGCTTCGCATCCAGGGCCGTTGAAGTGGCCTGTGTGACGGTCAACGTGCCGGAAAGGGGAGTGAACGTCGCGGTCTCCGGCGGATTGGCGGAGCTTGAGGCTGAGGAAGCAGCAGGCGCAAAAGAAACAGCAGCAACCGGTTCGCCCGCATTCTGCATGGGGAACTCTGAGCGCATTTTTTCGTGCGAAGCGCTGTCCGGGGATGTCGAACTCAGCACCCACTCGCGGATGACCGGTGAAAGCCGAACCTGAAAATCGATAAGAACGTAGATCATCAGGAAGACCACTGCGGCAAGATAAACGGAGAAAAAGCCCGTGAAAGCTGGCTTCTCAGTACCGGCGACGGGAGCAGGCTGATCCATGGCGACTCCTTTTCAGATCCCTGGTTGAGCGTTTCTCGAACGATCGTTCTGCGTGAGAAATGCGACAAGATATCCTAGCAATGCATTCATGCCCTGTCAAAGATGTTCTTCATCCGTCCGGAAGAACGACCGGCGGAAGATTGTCCGGGCCCGAACGAGCCTGTCGATAGTGTCATGAAATCATTTGGACTTGCCAGATGTGTTCATCATCAGTACAATCTACGAAATACGTATCTGATGGAGGCAAAATTCATGCATAAACGCCTGTTCATGGCTCTTCTGATCGCATTCTCTTTCCTCGTTCCGACGCTTCCGCTGATTGCCGCCGACAATGAGACGGTAACGGATCTCACGAAAGCGTATGAAGTCTGGAAGAGCCACGGCATTAAGTTCGTTGTTCGCAATGCTGACGGGTCATTCGCCAGCTGGGGCGTGGGACGCCTCGAGTCCTGGGCCGGCGAATCAAAATGGGTTGTCCGCAATCCCAAGGGCCAGTTTCTGGCTCATGCGAAAGGGGAAGTCGAGAACTGGAAAAACGGGAAAACCCGCCTGGTACTCCGCACCAGCAAAGGTCAGATTCTCACTCACATCAACATCGCCATCACCAGCAAGGGAAGCTTTGCACAGAATGTGGTCGGCCTTCGCCGCCTCGAGAACGACAAGTTTCTCGCCTTCGTGCAAGAAAGTCTCTCGGAGCTGATCATCGAAGATCTGAAAACGGGCGAACTGATCAAAGCCCGCGTGCTCGTTCAATATCTTGACAAATATAAAGCCGAAAAGGGCGCCGACCATTTCGTTCCGGTTTTGAAGAGCATTCTGCGGCAGGTAAATTTCATGGCCGGTGAAAAGCCTGAGCCGAAGGTTGTCGAACTCCAGAGCTGCATTCGTGAGCTGATCAAGGAAATCATGTAATTCGCAAACCACAGAAGAAAACCGCCGGCCTTCCTCAGGCCGGCGGTTTTCTTCTACGGTCAATCGCGAATTACAGCTCCGGGGATGGGGGCAGACAGGGTAGCCGCCGCCGGTACCGGCGGGTTGAAAAGGCGATCTCGTTCTTTTTCCGTCTTTTCAATCAGCTTCTCGATCTGCTCGATTCGGCGTTCCATTCCCGAGATCTCTGCCCTGATGCTTTTCAGCGCGCTTTCGTTCTGCATCGTTTCGTTGCGGTTGCGATAATACAGCGAAAGGCTGGAGCCGTCTTCCGGGATCTGGTAATCACCGCCGGTCTGTGTCGGGGAATTTTGCGTGTCAGGGAGCGGGCCGGGCGGATTGATCTGGTCGGGTGTCAATGGGCCGGGTTCGCCGGGGGGCGGTGACGGAAGGGGGCCCACGACCGGGCCTGCATAGGATGCGACCGTTGAATTCGATTGATACTGCCGGCCTGGATAATAATAGGCTCTTCGGTACCGGGAGGCTCTCTGAATTGATGTCATCAGCTCTTCGCGGCCGTCTCCCTCCTGGTGGCGAAGATATGCAAGCCGTTCCTCGAGAGCGGCTTTTTCATCCTGCAGAGCTTCTATCCGACCATCCACAGAATCAACGCTGCTCTGGAAGTCTATTTCCGCATCGTCGTGCCTTCGTTGAAGAGCGATCTTGCGGCGATACTCAATCTGCCAGCTCCTGATGTATTCGAGTTCTTTCTGCAGCCGTCCGACTTCGCGCTCCGCGATCGCCTTTGTCATGGTTGCAACAGCCATCGAAGCCGCCTTTTTATACTCGGCGATCGATGATTCGAGATTCCCCGAAATGACGTTTTCGAAGAATCCCTGACGGCAAAGAAGTCCCGTCGTCGGCGTCGCCACGCTCACGCGTTCTCGATAGCGTTCCAGAAGCGCCTGAGCAAGTCCTTCATCATGCCTGGAAAGAACGCCGCGGTCAGCGAGAAGCGCTTCTTCATAGATATCGAGGGCTTTGTTCTTCAAGCCTTGCCGCCAGGCGGAAACGGCATCCAGGTAAAGCTTGGTGCCCTTGATCGGGTTCGCCTCGTCACCGATCACCATGCATTCATCCGGTGAGACCGGAAGCGTGGCCGCGATGATTCCGGGGGAGAAGAAGGCTGCCGGAGCCAGTGCCAGAATCGCCATACGCAACGCTTTCAATTTCATCATTGCCTTATCTCGACTTCGAATCGGCTTTCAGAACCCCTTCCAGAACGGTTCCCTTTAAAAGCTGGGCGAATACTTCAGCGATGCTTTTTCCACCGATAATCGCAAGGGGAGCCATGCTCTGCGCCATGCGTTCGGCAAGAGCCTTGTCGCTGAACGCCTGCATGGCGGCGATGAGTTCCGGTGATACAGCGCCGGCCTTTCCGATGACGGCGTCCGTTTCGCTCTTGAGTTCCTCGAGCCGAAGGGCGAGCCGGCGCTTCGTGACCTCGAGTTCCAGATCAAACGAATCCTTTTTGCGGGCCAGTTCCGCCGCGTCGATTTTGCCCAGAGTATCCTGGTCGGCAAGCTTTGCCTCGAGAGTATTCTTTCGGGACTGGGTTTCAGACTCGATATTGGCAAGATTCAGAGTGAGCTGGGCTTTTGCTTCGCGCGTCAGCAGCTCGAACTCCTGCTGTTTCGTCACCGACTGGGATTCAGCGATCTGCTGCTTGTTCGTTTCATACTGCTGCGTAAAGTCCAGCTGGCGTTTCTGGGACGCGATTTCAAGGGTCTGTTTCACGACCGAATGCTGGGCGTCGATCAACAGCTTCTCGATCGCTTCGTCACCGATCTTGACGTCGAGCACTTCCACATCATAGATGTGCATGCCGTTCTCGGAAAAACTCCTGCCCGCGCGCTTGCTGTCGCCGCCGGAGGATCCAAGAATAGCATCTCGAATAATACGAATCGCGTTGGCGTAGAACTCCTCGATGCGATGCTGTTTCACTGAATTGCGAACGAGCGAGCGCATGTGGTCGGTCAGAAACTTGACATAGTTTTCAACATTGAACCACTTGCTCGAATCCCCTTCGAAATTCACACGATACGAAAGTCTCAGACGCACGCGGCACAAATCGTTCGTTTCGGCCTCGACAATGTCTGAAACCTTGTTGTGAAGAACACGCAGATAGGCCGTCTTGATCTTGTTGTCATCATGTTTCGGAGTGCCGGTTGAGAGTTCGAGGCTTTCGAGAGCCTCATCATATTCCAGAAGATAGGTCTGCGGCCCGGCGATGACGCGGCGTTCGCCGGCGCGCCCGACGACCAGAAC
>CAZQYQ010000262.1:0-6658 GCA_964597625.1 uncultured bacterium | reverse complement strand
CGGCAAAGCCATCGGCCGGGGGATTCGTGAACTCAAAAAAGCCCAGAATGGGATTACGGATGACGATGAAAAAAACGAAAAAAAAGATGATCCCAAGGCATAAAACCGTGATTCAAAACCGCCTCACCATCCTCCTCGTTCTCTGCATTCATCTCTGCATCTCTTCTCCCGCATTTTCCGCCGTTTCCGGTGACGCTCCGGAAACCGTTCAGCAGTATAAATACGCGCTCGGCCTTCTCCAGCGGCAGCTCTATGACGAGGCAATCCATGTTCTGGCCCGCATCAATTCAGATCCAACGCCGTTCTCCAATCGCGACGCTTCAATCTTCTGGCAGGCCGAGTGCCTGTACCGGCTGAAAAAGTTCACCCCGGCCATTGCCCTGTATACCCAGGTGCTGAAGGATTACCCTCAGAGTTCCCTTCGAAACAGGGCTGCCTACGGGCTCGGCTGGGCCCATGCCCGCGACAACAATCCCAAATCCGCCATCGAAGCCTTTTCGAATGTCACCAGCCAGGACCGCTCCCTCTGGATCGATGCACGGTTGAAGATGGGCTTTCTGATGGTGAAATACGCGATGGATCAGAACAAGGTCGTCGATCTCTACGAGCAGATCCTGACCGAGAAAGATCTCAAGCCGGTCCAGCGCCAGGAAGCCCACCTCCAGGCCGGCATCATCCGATTCAACCAGAGCCTGTATGAGCCTGCGATCACGCATTTTCAGGAAGCCCTCCCCCTGTCGTCGTCAGAGCAGCAGCCAGGCGTTCTCTTTTACCTGGCTGAATCCTTTTTCCGCCATAAGCAGTATCCCGAGGCGGTCGCCCAGTATCAGCAGATCGAAACAGCATCAGCCCCAAAGGATCTCCGGGACAAAGCCACCTACTCACTGGCCTGGTGCCATATCAAAAGCGGCAAACCCGAGTCCGCGGTTCCGCTCTTCAAAAAACTCGCTGATGATCCTTCCGCGGGTGTTCGTTCTGAATCGATTGAAAACCTTGTCGAGCTGCTCATGAATCTTCACCGATATCAGGATGCCGCCGAATGGATGAAAAAAGCCTCGCTGATTCTCAAAAGCGACAAGGCGCTCGAAATGCAGTATATGCACGGTCTCGCCCTTTCCCGCCTCGGCGAATTCAAGGACAGCCTGACCGCCTTTCAGACGTTCATCAAGGCTCATCCGAACCATCCCAGAAGCGAAGATGCACGGTATCAGTGTTCTCTCGTCAGAATATCTCTCGGGAAATACCGCGAGGCTCTCGATGACCTTTCCCCGCTCCTGCGACGGGAGACAACCCCGACTGTCCGGGAAAAGGCGATGTATCGAACCGGCGAGTGCTATTTCAACCTCGGGAACATCACATCCGCAAAGGAGTCTTTCGAGCGCCTGATCGCTGATTATCCGCAAGGCTCGGCACGCCTGGACGCGCTGTTCCAGCTCGGGGAAATCGCCTATCAGACCGGACGCCATGCGGATGCGCTCGAAGCCTTCACGACCATCGGCAAAGGCTCCACCGACCTTTCCTCGCAGGCGGTGTTCCGTGCCGGCGAAGTGTTGATGAAAGCCGGACGCCATGTCGATGCCGTCAGCCAGTTCGAGGAGTATCTGAAGCGGTTCCCGAAGGGTTCTTTGCGTGAAGACGCTCAGTTCAAAATCGGGCTCTGCCGGATCGAACTCAAGGACACCGCGCAGGCGCTCGTGGCTTTTTCGCAGCTGCGCGAGTCGAAAGGCTATTTCCGCCAGGAAGCGCGCTTCCAGATCGGCGAGATATCGCGGCAGCTCGGGAACTACCCTCTTGCGATTCAGCAATACAAAGCGATCATCGCGGAAGAGCCGAACAACCCCCTGACTTCACGGGCCCGCAGAGCGGTCGGCATCTGCCTGTTTTTATTGAAAGATTATCCTGCGGCGGAAGAGTCGTTCAGAGCCATTCTCAAAGACTATCCCGCATCCGATGTGTCGATCCCGGAAACCCGTCTCTGGCTTGGGCGCACGCTTGTCGCATCCAATCGTTCAGAAGACGGGATCAGCGAGCTTCTGAAGGTGCCGGTGATGTATCCGAAATCGACGCTTCACGCCGAGGCCTATGCGGAAACCGCGAGGGCCTATCACAAACTCGGCCGCCGCGACAAAGCCCGCCAGATGTGGAAAGAGGTCAGTCGTATCCAGCCTTCCGGACCGCTTGCGGAAGAGGCTGCGGCCTACAAACCCTGACCGTTTCCAGAGGCATTCCCGGCCACACGCCCCCGAACCCTGCCGAATCGCCTCTGATCCCCGCAGTCTGAAATTCCCTTTGAGGCCTGCGTTCATGCTCGTTTGCATGCCGGGGTTATTCTTTGAACCCGGAATGCCGATATTGAATGCAGAAAATACTTCTGTCCGGAGGGAATCATGCGCTGGCAAACTATTGGAGCGATGCTTGCCGTTCTGGCCCTGTGCCCCCCCTGTATCGCCAAGGACACCTATGATCTCGGCGAAGTGCAGGTGGTCGGCAAAGACGCCCAGGCAGACACATTCGCGCCGAATCCACAGGACATCTCGCTCTCCATGGGAGAGAAGGATACGCCGCTGCCCGATCTGCTGCCAGAACCGGCCGATGCGGATGTGCAGCCTCTCGTCGAGAAACCGTTTCCGGCAGCCGCGAACAAGCCGAAGACCGATGAGGTGAGCCTTGCGCTGGCTCGCGGGGGAAGCGGCACCCAGGAAGTCATTCTCCGCGGCAAAGGCTCCTACAATGGGTATGTCGGAGACCTGCGATTCGACCGGTTTTCACACGATGGGTTCAGATCCTTCATCGATGACAGAAAGACCGGCGCACATGCAGCCGTGACTTCGATCGGTGAAGGCAGTTATGAGACGACGTTCTTCGGGGATCTCACCGACGAGACGTTCGGCCAGCGCGGCACGATCAATCGACCGACTCCTGATGCGAAGATCAATGACACGTCAAAAGTCATTTCCGCGAAGGGCAACGCGACCCTGTCGGATGGCGCCTATTTTCAGGCTCACGGCTCCGTCGAGTCCGCCACGCGCCTTGCCGAAAACGCCCTGATTTCCTATAAGGAAGAAGATTCGCTGTTTTCCGGCGAGGTCGGGGCGGAATATCGTTCCGATCTTCGTCCCAATCTCAAGGGAAAAGCGGCTCTCGAGCTGAAAAAAGCAACCTGGAGCCCCGAAAACGCTTCAGAGCAGGACCTCACCAGCCGCTCTCTCGCCGTTTCCGGGGAGTTCGATTTCAGGGGCCGTTCCTATCTCGAGCTCGGCCTCAAGAGCATGGGCCTGATGAACCGCGACAAGACCTCGCCGTTCCTGCGGTATGACTACCGATGGGCGAAGCCGTGGCAGGTCGTGCTCAGTTATGACGAGTCTCTCGGGAATGATGATTTAGGCGAGATATTCATGCCCCACCGGTATGTCGCAACGAGCGATCTGAAAGCGTCTCATCTGAAGAGGAAGTCAGGAACGATCAGTTATCGCTGGCAGGACGACACCTCGCTGAGCCTTGAACTTTTCTCGGAGCGTGAAAACGATGCGATCGAGTATACGGATGACTATCTGCCCGGCCGCGGCTTTCTCGCTTCCAACCTGAGGTTCGTACCGACAGCCCAAAGAACGGGCGCACGCATCAAAGGCAGTTTCAAACTCGATGACCATTTCACTCTTCGAGCCACGACAACGTATCAGACACCGAAAGACGACGATACCGGGTCACGGCTTTCGTATGAGGCAAAGCGGCTTCTCGACATCCGGTTCGCCTATTCAAACGGGAAATTGGAAGGCGAGTTCTCGCGTCAGGCCATGACGGATCGCATCGCGTATGTTCCGGTCGCGTCCGTCGATGCCGGAGATTACAGCAGGTCTGACCTGACGTTGAAATACAAATTTTCCCCGAAGTTTCATGCCTATGTGAAAATCAAGGATCTCTACGACGAAGCGAAAAGTATCCGCTACGCGGTTCCGGAAGAGGGGCGCGTTTCCCTCGCCGGTGTCGAAGCGCATTTCTAGGAGGCACCAATGCTCAGCAATCTTTTTATCGTGGATGTATTCGTCAAGGGTGGCCCGGTCATGGTGCCGATTCTGCTGTGCAGTATCATCGGTGTTGCAATCATGATCGAGCGTGCGCGGTTTTATCTGCGCCTGCAGGGCAACGCGGAGACGTTCATGATTCACGTGAGAAGCGCACTCGCGGCTCATGATTATCTCGAAGCGCTGCGTATGTGCCGCCAGGAAGCGCATCCGCTCGCGAAAGTTATAGCGGCAGGTATTGATCGTCTCGACCTCCCCAAGGATGCCCTTCTCGATGTCATGCGCCAGGAAGCAATGCGGCAGATGAAGCATTTCGAAAAGAACACGGGCATTCTTTCCACCATCGCCGCGATTTCTCCGCTTCTGGGCCTTACCGGAACTGTCACCGGCATGATCTCCTCGTTCAGTATCATTTCGACGGTAGGCATCGGCGATCCGACCGCTCTTGCGGGTGGCATTTCGGAAGCCCTCTATACGACGGCAGCCGGCCTGTTCATCGGCATTCCCGCTCTGGCGGCGTTCAACTGGTGCGAGGGCCGCATCAAGGAGTTCGAGAATCAGGTGGAGTACTACTCCCTCGATCTGGCCAACAATCTGGCTCTTTCGTCCGTCGCGACGGAGGCAAATCGTGAAAAAGCTGCTGCCTGAACGGCATCGGGAGAAGCCGCAGATCGTCGTCACAAACCTGATCGACGTCGTCCTGCTTCTCGTCTTTTTCTTCATGATCACGAGCTCTTTCGCGAAGGATGCGAAGAAGCTGCCGGTCGAACTGCCGAAGGCTTCCTCCGGCGCGGCGATCGAAGGTGAAACCCTCTCGTTCCAGGTGGATCGCGAAGGAACAGTCATGATGGCCGGCGCGCAGATCGACGAGAACGAGATCATGACGAAAGTGAGCGAGTATGTCGCGGAAGACGTGAACCGGCCGATTCTGATCGAGGCTGACGAAGCCGCGAATTATGGCCGGGTTGTCCAGGTTCTCGATAAAATCCGCACTGCCGGCGGGATCAACGTCGGACTATCAACGAAGAGTATCACGAATGCGTCGCACTGAAGGAATGGCACTGTCGATCACGCCTGCGGAAGGGACCGAGGAGTTCAAGGTCTCGATCCTTCTGCATATTGCCCTGCTGCTCTTCATGACGGCATGGATGGCCTGGCGCGGCATTGCCGGCCCCACTCTCCCGGTTATTCACCAGGTGCGTCTCGTGGGACCTCTGATCGTATCGAAGCCCGGTTCCGGCCGTGCGCCATTACCGACACCGGCATCGAGCCTTCGCAGCGGAACGAACACGAAGCTCTCAACCGGTCTTACCGGCCCCAAGCGGCCGTTTGCGCAGTCACGGAAAAAGCATTCCCCCGTTCTCAAGGGTCCGGTCCGGACCAAAACGGCCAGCAAGCCCGGGGAACGCGCCAAGCCAGGCAAGACGGACCCCGTTAAGGCTTCCGACGTGAAGCCGACGATGGTTCAGGCCGGTCCGGATTCATCCAGGGAACAGCGGCCGACGCTCAAACAGCCGAGCTTCGATCAGGTAAGCGTGTTTTCGCCGGATGAGTCAGCGCCGTCACCGATCTCCGCACCGATTGCGGGGCTTGATCTCGGCGATCCGATCGATACCCCGCTTCCGGCCGACGAGATGAGCGGTCCCCTCGAAAGCGGAGCCGGGGATGAAAAAACGGCGCCAAGCGGAAATCCTGCCGTGAACGCCGATCCGGGCGGCGGTGACGTTGCCATTGCCGGTATCGAGTCTCTTGGCGGCAGCGGCGAACGGTTTGAACCGCCGAACATCATTTCACGCGTGGTTCCTGAATATCCGGACTGGGCCAGGCGCCAGGGCGTGCGCGGCCAGGCCGTCTACAAGGTTCTCATCCAGGAAGCCGGAACCGTCGGCGATGTGATGACGCTCAGTTCAACCATCGATCCACGACTCGCGATTGTCGGTTCCCAGTCTTTGCGCAGATGGCGCTTCACGCCGGTCCTCGTAAACGGCGAACCCCGTGAAACCTGGGTTCAGATAACGGTCCAGTTCACACTGAACGGGTAGCTGCACGACGTATTCATCTCGACGCCGTCTGAACGATCATTCAGGCGGCGTCGTGCTTTTCTGAATCACACGTTTCTTTCAGGCCTTGTTGATTTCCACCTGTGAAGTCACAACGGGCGGGGCTTCCCTGGAGAGAAAACCTGATGTAGAATGCACCGTCTTGAATGACAAACATTTTCCACGGAGGTCTTACCAGGATGCTGCGTTTTGCCGCACTCAGTTTTCTTTTTCTCGCCGCCTCGGCCGTCATGGCCCAGGTTCCTTCAGACATCAAGCTTGAAAAAAGCGACAACCCTGTCGTCAAACTGACGACGGACGTGGGTGAAATCTGGATCGAGCTGTTTCCCGATTCCGCTCCGAAGCATGTGGAAAGCCTTCTCACCCTCGTGAGCAAAGGTTTTTACAACGGTCTCACCTTCCACCGCGTCGTTCCCGGCTTCGTCATTCAGGGCGGTTGCCCCAAGGGCGACGGCACCGGCGGTCCCGGCTACACGCTTCCCGCCGAGTTCAACAAGCGCCACCATGAGAAAGGCACCCTTGCCATGGCGCGCACCATGGATCCGAACTCGGCCGGCAGCCAGTTCTATATCTGCC
>CAZQYQ010000261.1:0-6667 GCA_964597625.1 uncultured bacterium | reverse complement strand
TACATGTCGGCATCGATCGGCACACGTTTCAGTATCGCTACTGCCTCAGGGAATATGGGGCTTTGCTGCGTTCCGGCAATCTGCCGATCCGGTTGAGCGCGGTGAATTGCGAACGGACGGCCCGACCGGTTCTGGATAAGGCGATGGACGAGGAAATGACAAGGCACATGGCGACTCTGGCCGGTGTCCAGAGAGGGATCGTGCGCGAAGTTCGGAATGAGCGCGGTGTGAGTATGCTCTGGATCGGCTTTCCCTGCCGGCTGCTGGACGGATACACGCTGGTTGCGAAAGCGCCGCTGGAAAGCGTGACCGCCACGGTCGGCGAACTCTGGCGGCAGCTGTGGATGCTCGCCGGAATGCTTCTGCTGGCCGGCGCCCTGATGGCCTGGCTGTTGACCGAACAGGTGCTGCTGCCCCTGCGGGATGTCGCCGGGGGTATCGAAGCGATCGCCAGGCGCGACTTCAGGCACCGCGTGCCCGTGAGATCGAGTGACGAACTGGGTGAAATCGCGGGTTTGATGAACACCGTGACCGAAGGCATGCGCGATCTCGAAATTGCGCGTGTCGTTCAGGAAAGCCTCTTCCCGGGTGGCGGAATCGCTGCGGGCGAGTTCGAAATTTTCGGCTTGAGCCGGGCCATGACGGACATCGGCGGGGATTATTTCGATTACATGATTCTCGATGAGCGGCATCTCGTCGGTCTGATCGGTGATGTAGCCGGGCACGGGGTGTCTGCGGCGCTGATCATGGGCATGGCGAAAAGCGCTTTTACGCTTCTCGCGACCCCCGGCAGGCCGCTCGACGCGTTCTTGAACGAGTTCAACGAGCTTCTTGTCCGGCAGGGAACGAAGCGCAGGCACATGATGACGATGTTCTGCTTTGCGCTCGATCTGCAGACGAACCGTCTGACGGCTCTCAACAGCGGTCATAATTTCCCACTGCTTTTCAGGGCTGAGACCGGATGTGCTGAGGAAATGAAGCTCATCGGGCATCCTCTGGGAGTTCGTAAAAAGGTTCTTCTGAAAGGCTGTGAAATCGATCTGGCGCCTGGGGACGGGATTCTTTTTTATACGGATGGCCTGATCGAGTCGTGCAACAGATCTGGGGATGTGGTCGGATATGCAAGAGCGGCTGACTGGGTTGCCGATCTGGCTTCAAAGCCGGGAATGACGGCAGAATCGATCGTCGGTGCGGTTTTCGATTCGTTTGATGCGTTCAGGGGCGACCAGACGGCCGGGGATGATGTCACGGTCGTCTGTCTGCAGCGCAGGCCTCTTGTAAGCGACTCCGGTAAAGTGTAGGGTAGTGACGCCCCAACGGGCTAAATCCCGGCGGCGAGTCCGCCGTTTCCGAGGTTGGAGGATGACTCCAGAAGAAATCTGGCGTGAGGCAGTTCGAGGTTCTCAACAGGCCTGGGGAGACGTATACCGCCTGTTCGGCGGGCGGCTCTACCAGTTCTTTCTGAAAAATACCGGCCGCCCCGCGCAGGCCATGGACATGACCCAGGAAGTCTTCGAGCGGATCTGGCGACACCGCGATGATTTCCAGACCGGCAGGCTGCAGACCTGGATCTTCCGGATCGCACGCAATCTGCTGATCGACGAATGGCGGAAGCGCGGGCGCAGCGAAGTTCTTGTCGATGAGATGCCTGACGTGGCGGATCCGCAGTCGCGGGTCGAGGCCACGGTGCTTGACAAGCTTGCGCGAAACGAGGCCTCGAAGTTGATCGATGCGTCGCTGGAAAAATTGTCAGAGAGTGACCGGCTGGTCATCGGGCTTGTGTATCTCGGCGGACTGTCGTTTCCCGAGATGGCCGAAGTGATGGAAATCCCTCTGGGAACAGCCAAAACGCGTGTGCGGCAGGCGCGGCTCAGGCTCGAGTCGCATATGCGGGAACAGATGCAAGGAAGATCGGTAGGCGAGGCGATATGAACTGCAACGAATTCATCGAAAGAATACTCGATCATGCGCTGCTCGAGCAGACAGCAGCCGAACCCGAGGCTGTGGCGCATCTCGATGGATGCCCTGCATGCCGCGAACGGCTCGAGTTCGAACGGACTCTCGCGGCCGGATTCTCCGCGATCGTTTCCGCTGAACCCCCTGCAGAGATGGCTTCGCGCATTCTTGATATCCCGGAACGGCTCAAACCGGTGGATCAGCCCGCGGCGATCGCCGAGCCGTCCGCTGTCCTGGAAAAACCGCGGGAACTGCCCCCGGAGTTGCCCGCGGAACTGCCCGCGGCACAGCCTGCCCGTTCCAGACCGGAAGCGCCTTTCCGGGAGATCCCGTGGTGGCAGGGTTTCTGGTTCAAGGCGGGGCTTTCCTTTGCAACCGCCGGGTTTTTGCTTGCCGTTGGCGTAACGCAGCTGCTGACCACGGAATCAGGCGTTACGGAAAAACGGGCCGAATCAGCCCGCACAGCCCCTGCAACCGAAATGGCCGCGAAGTCTGAACTGCCTGCGGGTGTGCCTGCCGTGCCTGACGCGGCAGTCGGGGCGGCCGCTGACGGCGAAGTGGCTTCAGCTCTGGCCCAACCGACCGGAATGATGATGGCTGCCGCACCGGTAGCTCCCTCCGCCCCGGAAGAGCAGAAGGCGCAGATCGCGCTGCCGGCTGCTCCCCCGCCTCCGCCGCCGGCATTCAGAGCCGGTTCTGGAGAGTCCGCAGGCGGTACGAACATGACGGAAAGCCGGCCGGCCGACAGTCTGTCCATGGCAGAGAGTGGTGCGACGAAGATCGAGACGGCCGGAGAACTTCCGGCGCAGTCTGACGGTTCACGTGTACGGAACAAAGATCGACGGGAAGATGAGAGCAAGCTTCCGATCGTCATCGGGGAGCCGTTGATCGGTGCGAAAGACAAAAAGGACGTGAAGCCCACGGCTGTGAAACCAGTTCCTGCAGCGGTCCCGGTGCCCGCGCCGTCGAAGCCTTCTGCCTTGATCGTCAGGCCGGCCGAACCGGCGGAAAATGCGTATGCAAAAGTGGAGTCGGTCAAACAAGTCGGGGAAATCATGCTGCGCGAGACCCCGGATGATCGAAAGCAGGCTGCCGATGAGCTTGCAGCCGACTCAGAAGCCGGGTTTGCCCCGCCGCCTCCGGCAAAGTCCATGGCTGCCGTCTCCAGGTCGAACTTCGTCGAAGAGTCAGGGACAGCCGTGTCTCCGCGCAAACAGGCGCGTATCGAGGAGATCATGTCTGCGCACCCGTCGGGAATCAAGGCGGGAACGCTCGATATCGACCAGTGGGTTCTTTCCGGCTGGATCACCGTGAAAGAACGGATCGATATTGCCCCCCCTCACGGAATGAAATGGATCGCCGTCAAGAGCGGAAGAGCCTGGAGAGCTGAGTTGCGCCCATCCAGATAAAACTGGTCAAAATATCGAACAATATCGTTTCCCCGACCGGGGTTTTCATTTGATGCCTCTCTGGAACATTAAAATTCCATCGGAGGCATTGTATGTTTCAAAAGGCGGGAATTGGAATACTGCTTGGAATGGCGTTGTTTATCTGCTTTTCCTGGGTGACATCCGATGCAGATAACGGCTTCGTTCATGAATCCATGCGCCGACGGGCATCCCTGCTGGAATGCTTTCAAAGAGAACTTTCGACGGGGGCGCTTGGAGGAGCACGTCTGGACAGGCTTTCCGAATCGCTTTCACTGGCGCCCGTCATCAGTCCAGGAATCTGGGAAGCGCCGGTTTTCGACCCCGATGAACGATGCTGGTATCTGACCGGCTGGATTTCTGATGCAAGAGCCGGCGACTGGCGGCTTTTCCTGACCCTGCGCCCTGCGCGGGTAATCCTGCCGGGATGCAGCTGGAGGTTCCATTTTCACTGTGCCGGCAGAACTGAGAATGAGGTGCCGGCCATCGAACTCGAAGGCTGCTGGCGCAGCGGATTCGATATGCTGAGAGTTGTCTACCAAAACGTATCCGGTTCAAAAGAGGCTCTGGATCAGTTTTTTATCCATGTGGTCCGTCCCGGACATGATATCTCCAGGTATCCGGCCGGTCTCTTTTGTCCTGAAGGGTGAGAGAAAACAGGAAAATAAAGCGCGCAATAAATGCACGGTATGATCGGAACAATGTCTTCCGTATTCTGAGACTCAACACTCCTGATCCAGGTTGTGACGCTTTTTCCGAACATGGCATGAACGATGCTGAGTAACGAAGCAGAGTGCATTTTCACGAAATGAGGGGATGCATTCTGAAACGGGTGCATCAGGAGGTGGGGCATGAGCATCGAGCGGGTCGTCCGTCTGGTGGCGGGAACCGTTATCCTTACCAGTGTCTTCTTATCCCGGTATCACAGTCGATACTGGCTGCTGGTGACGCTGTTCGTCGGGGCGAATCTCTTTCAGTCAGCGATCACGCGGTGGTGTTTGCTCGAAGATATTCTCCGGTGGGCGGGTTTCAGATCCTGTTGCGAAACATCGACAAGCCGGCCGGCCGGAAATATGGAGTGATATATGACATTTTTTCTTGGCAAAATTGCTTACCCTGCGATCGGCGCGGTCGCCGGCTTTTTGTTCTACACGTTCGTCGGCTGCTCGAGCGGAACCTGCCCGATTACGTCGAGCCCGATTGGAAGCACGATTTACGGAATGTTGATCGGGCTTGTCTTGTCATCCGGGCGATGAGTGTGTACACTACGTCTGAGTTGAATTTCGCGTCGAAGGAACGGCGCAATCCAGAGGAGGGTCGAAATGTCCAAGGAATTGAACGAGTCCAACTTCAAGAGCGAGATCACGGAGTATGCAGGCGCGGCAATTGTCGATTTCTGGGCGCCGTGGTGCGGCCCCTGCCGGATCATGGGCCCGATCATCGATACTCTGGCCAAAAAATACGAAGGCAAGATCAAGATCGCAAAAATCAATGTCGACGACAACCAGGGCCTTGCCGGCCAGTTCAATGTCATGTCGATTCCCAGCCTGATTTTCTTCAAGGGCGGCAAGGTCGTTCACACGCATCTTGGAGCCACGACCGAGATCGATCTGGAAAACCAGCTCAAGCAGCATTTCGGACTCTGATTGTTCAGAATCCGGTGAGTTTTCATTCCTCCGGCGGCGAGGCGTCGATCGGCGCTTCGCCGCTGTTTTCAGGCTTTGCGGGCAGGGTTTGGGAAAATGAAGATTCTGGCCGGCGGGAAGTGGTTATCGGGGTTCCCTGATTATTTCAAAGCTCAGGGCCAGTCGCGCATCAAGGTCCTGGCCTTCCGGAATCTCGCCCGCATCGAGGGAATGTATTTCGTCAGACCGCGCAGTATGCGCCTGCTGGTGAATTATCTCTTCGAGTTCGGGCCGTGGGGCGTGTTCCGGAAAGTCCGGTCCAGACTCGGCGAAAAATTACGTAATGAAAAATATATATCAATAGGCATTGGAAAGATTGTCGAGACGGGCGATGCCGGCCGCCTTCCCGCGGGCAGCCTGGCGGCATTCCTTGCTCCATGCCATCCGGCGTGCGTTGAACGGATCGTTTTGAACAGTGAACTGGCAATTCCGCTGCAAACGGGGATGACGTTCGATGACCATCGGATTCTCCATGTCGGTCCGCCAGACGGGGCATCAGGCGCTGATTTCTGGAACGGCATCGCCGGTTACAGCGAACACTCGGGATCGGACATCGATCCAACCAGACTGCATGAGATCTATGGTGAGATGACCCGCTTGATAGCGGACTGGGACTGGTCTTCAGCAAGGAAGCTGAACGTGAGTGAAGATGCCCCGGATGACCGCGTTTCTGAAATACAATCCGGTTTTGTTCAGCCATCCCCGGACGGGATTCGGAAGCCCTGCGGAATCGTATACGGATACGGGAACTACGCGAAATCGTTTTTGCTTCCGAATGCTTCGCCGTTCATCGACATTCGGACGGTTCATGAGATAGACCCGACCCAGATCCCGATCGACAACGCCCGTATCCAATGGGATACGGCGCCTCTGCCGCGAGCGGATGAACGGGCTGATGTTTTTTTCGGCGCCGGGTATCACCATACCCATGTTCCGGTAGCCCTGGCGGCGCTTGCCCAGGGAGCCTACGCCGTTGTTGAAAAGCCCGTGGCGGTTGACGAAAGACAACTGGCCGATCTGCTTGCCGCCCTTGAAAAATCAGGGCCGAAGCTGTTCTCCTGCTATCACAAACGATATATTCCGTTCAACGGGTATGCGGCCGAGGATCTCGAGTTGAAGCCGGGCATGCCGGTTTCCTACTCGTGTGTCGTTTACGAAGTCCCGCTGCCGCGCCTGCACTGGTATCACTGGCCGAACGCGAAAAGCCGGCTGGTATCGAACGGTTGTCACTGGATCGATCATTTCCTTTATTTAAACGGGTTTCCCCGGGTCACTTCGTTCGATCTCGTGATTGCTCCTGATGAAACACTGAATGTTTCCGTGACGGCGGCCAACGGGGCTTTTTTCACGATGGTCCTGACCGACAGGGGCAGTGAGCGCGTCGGACTGCGTGATTACATCGAGCTGCGGACGGGGCGATCGACCGTGCGCATGACGGACGGATCGACTTACTGTGCCGAAGGGCCTGACCGGATCATCCGCCGGGCATCGATCAACAAACTCTTCAGTTATCAGAATATGTATTCGACGATATCGAAAAAAATTGCGGCCGGGGAGAACGGTGACAGCATCGACTCCGTGAAAATCTCGGCGGGTCTG
>CAZQYQ010000260.1:0-6669 GCA_964597625.1 uncultured bacterium | reverse complement strand
CTCGATGATCTCGTCGTTGTGAAATCAGACGGCTTCCCGACGTACAATTTTGCGGTTGTCGTTGACGATGCGCTGATGAAGATCACGCATGTCATCCGCGGCGAAGATCACATTTCGAACACGCCGAAGCAGATCCTGATTTACAAGGCGCTCGGCTACCCGATTCCGCAGTTCTCGCATATCCCGATGATTCTCGGTGCCGATCGATCCCGGCTCAGCAAACGCCATGGCGCGACATCGGTTATCGATTACAAGGACATGGGATTCGAACCCGAGGCGTTCAGAAACTTCCTGGCGCTGCTCGGCTGGTCGCCGGAAACCGGAGCCGAGGTTCTGACCCGTGATGAAATGTTCTCGTTATTCTCGCTCGACCGCGTCAGTTCTCATGGCGCCATCTTCAACATGGAAAAACTGGCCTGGTTCAACGCAGAATATATCAAGAAGATGGACGGCGCGACCCTTCTCAGCCGCTGCAGACCCTGGCTGGAGAAACTGCCCGGCTTTCCCGGCGGATACGACTCGGCCCGGCTCGAAAAAATGGTCGGTCTCTATCGGGAACGCATGAAGACGTTTAACGAGATCGAGTCCCAGAGCGGCTGGTTTTTCGCCGACCCGGCGGAATATGATGCGAAGGGGCTGGAAAAGGCCGCGAAAATTGCCGATGGGACGCAGCTTCTCAAGGAACTTTTGGGCCGCATCGAATCCATGGCGGAGTTTTCGGAAGCCCCGCTCGAAGCTCTCATCAGGGGCTTTGCCGAGGAAAAGGGGCGTAAAGTGGGTGATATTATTCACCTCTGCCGCCTCGGTCTCAGCGGAAGAACCGCGACTCCCGGGCTTTTCGAGAGCATGACCGTCCTGGGAAAAGAAGCGAGCCTGCGACGGTTGAACGCTTTTGCCGCGCGGTAGTGCTTCGGGCGGTTGCTTGAGCGGCCGCAAACGAATCGGTCCGGGACGAATCGCATGCAGACAGGCATCAAAACAATATCCTTTGCTATACTGGCGATGCTTTTACTCGCGGGATGCGCGGCTGTTCTGAGGGTTCCGGCTTCAAACGTCGAGCCGGTGAGGCGTGTCGAACTGATGATGGACACGATCGTGTCCATCACCGCCTACGGCGATCGGGAAACCGCCTCATGCGCCATCAATGCCGCCTTTGACGCGATGCGCTCCGTCGACGCCATGGCTTCTTTTTTCCAAGCCGACTCAGAGCTTTCAAAATGGAACACCGAGCGCGTGATCGTTCCGACGGCCTCGTTTTCGCGGCTTCTCAAGGCGGTATCAGCGGGATATGAGCGTTCCGGCGGAGTGTTTGATCCGAGCTGCGCTGTTCTTGCGGAAGCCTGGGGCTTTTATGATCATCGCGGCCGGATTCCGGCGGACTCGGAAATTCGGGAATGCCTTTCCAGAACGGGGTGGGAGCGGCAGATCCACTGGGCGACGCAGAGTGCGCCCCTTTCCTCCGGAGCGGCCGGGCTAATCGGCGGGGTGTCGGTGCCGGGTGCGGTCAGTCTTGCTTCCGGTGCCAGGATCGACCTCGGCGGAGTTGCGGGCGGCATGGCGATCCAGGCAGCCGCGGACGCCATGCGGCGTCGGGGTTGCAAAACCTTTATCATCGATGATGGCGGCGATCTCTGGATGGAGGGGAACAAGCCTGATGGCCGCCCCTGGCGGGTTGCGGTGAAAGATCCCCTGGGAGCCGGCAGCATCGCGATGATCGAGACGAAACAACCGATTGCGGTCTCGACGTCAGGGGATTACGAACGGTTTGTGGACGTCAACGGAAAGCGGTACACGCATATTTTCGACGTGAAAACCGGCCGTCCGGCCGACTCGTTTCGATCGGTCACGGTCATTTCAAGTTCGGCGCTTGACGGTGATATACTCAGTACAACCCTGTTTGCGATGGCTTCAGAAACTTCAAGAGAATTCGCGGTCCGTGAACATATCGCGGCCATGATGATTCCGGCGTCCGGACCCCTCTGGCTGTCGCCGGCCGCGGCCGGTCTGTTCCAGATCGTGAACCAGTGAGCGAATTGAAAACGGCTCCTTTTTTTCTGACTCGGGCGGATTGCATTCTTGTGGCAGGTGTTGTCGGGCTTTCGGCGGCCGCGCTCTGTGCATACAACACACGCGAAGCCGGCGCATTCGAGGGTTCGAATACGATGATCGTCCGGTCCGTGGATGGCCCGGACCACGAATATGTCCTGCCGGCGGCCGGCCCCTCTGAAATCACGATCATGGGCCGATGCGGGCCGATGGTGGTTGAGCGTGGACAAAACGGGCTCGTGAGAGTGTCATTGTCAGCCTGTCCCGGTCAGAACTGCGTCCGGATGGGGTGGGTGAGGCCGGCCGAAGGAATCGTCTGCGTTCCGAACGGCGTCCTGATTCAGGATTCCGCCCCGGGACCATCTGCACCGGACGGGATTGCCCGGTGAGAGCATGATGAACACTCCGTGCGTCGGCATCCATGGCTGCGGGAACGCTTCGGAATCATACGGGGTTCCGGCCGGCTTGCAGCGCGTTGTCCTGCTTGGGGTGCTGACAGCGGCGGCATCCGCTGTCCAGATCGCGGAGGCTCCGATTCCCCGGCTTCTTCCATGGCTCAAGCCGGGCCTCGCAAATGCGCTCGTGCTTTTTTCCCTGATCCGCCTGTCCCCCGGCTTTGCCTGGCGGCTTGCCGTCGCAAAAACTATTGTAACAGGTATAATATTGGGCACGCTGATGACCCCGGCCGGAATGATGTCGCTTGCGGGCGCGATCGCATCGACGGGGGTCATGAGCCTTGCCCTGAGTATGCGTTCCGGCGGAGCCGGGCTGTCGGGAATAAGCGTTCTGGGTGCCGTGGCTCACAATCTTGCCCAGCTGGCCGTGGTATCCATTTTTGCAGGCGGGGGCCTGCCGATTCTTCTGCAGCTGTCCATCATGCTTGGAGCGGCCGTTCCGTCCGGCCTGGCGGTTGCCGCAGTAACCCATCATCTCTTGAGGAGAAGTCCATGACAGCCCGACACAAGCTTCCAACGCTGTATCTTGCATCCCAGTCGCCCAGGCGGCGTGAAATACTGGCAGACCTGGGAATTCCTTTCCACCTGCGGAAGTCGCCGTATGAGGAGTCAACCAGCGATGTGGTAGGGCTGGCTCCGAATGAACAGGCCGCCAGACTTGCCGGATTGAAGGCCTTTCACGCGGCAACCGGTCTTGCGGACGGAGTGGTGATCGGGGCTGACACGATCGTCGTGCTTGAAGAGCATGTGCTGGGCAAGCCCCGCGACAGGGAAGACGCGAAACGCATGCTGGCGATGCTTTCCGGAAAGTCGCACCGGGTCATTACCGGCATCTCCCTCGTGGACTCGAAAACCGGTGAGACGGTCACGCATGCCGAATCGACGGATGTGGTATTCAAACAGCTCAGCGAGCGCGAAATCACGGATTATATCGATACCCCCGAGCCGTATGACAAAGCCGGCGCCTATGCGATCCAGGGAATGGCGTCGTTGTTCGTCGAGAGAATCGATGGGTGTTATTTCAATGTCGTCGGGTTTCCCGTCGTTGCCTTCGGAAACCTGATGAAACATATCGGTCTCGATATCATGGATTATGTAAATAAGGCGGGGAAAACATCAAAATGAGAATTGCCGTGTATCCGGGGAGTTTCGATCCATTCACGAACGGCCACCTGGACATTCTCAACCGGGCCGCGAAAATCTTCGATTACATCATTGTTGCGGTCCTTGTGCATCCTGCGAAACAATGCCTGTTTTCTCCGGAACAGCGCGTCGGAATGATCAATGAAGTGCTCAAGGAAAGCGAACATGTCCGTGCCATTCATTTCAACGGCCTGCTCGTCGATTTCTGCCGGCAGGTTCACGCGTGCGCGGTGATCAGGGGGTTGCGCGCCGTTTCCGATTACGAATACGAACTTCAATTGTCCTCGATCAACAAACAGCTTGCCCCCGAACTGGAAACCGTCTTCCTCATGTCGGCGATGTCCTACTCCTTTCTCAGCTCCAGCATTGTGAAGGAAGTCGCCAGATATGGCGGTGATGTCACGTCCATGGTTCCTCCACAGGTTGAGGCTGAAATGAAGCGGCACTTCGGAAACAGACAAAGAGAAGACAAGAGGTAAAGAAATTGCAGGACGGGTGAGAGATTTTGAACACCTTTCCGGAAGATGTGATAAATTTAGAGTTGTTGAAATGTTTGAATCCCAGAAAAAAGTGGTGAAGATTCCGATATGCGAGTCCTGATCGCTGATGATGAGCCGATGCTCCGGGACATCATGCGTGAGCTCGTCGCGATGCGTGGTCACGAGGTGCTTCTTGCCGTCGACGGGAAAGAAGCTTTCGAGATATTTCAGAAGGAAAAACCGGATCTTGTCATCTCGGACATCGTCATGCCGCGCATGGACGGGCTCAAATTCCTCTCGGAAATCAGGCAGCTCGATCAGGATACCCTCGTCGTCATGACGACCGGTCTCGGCAAAGAAGAGTTTACTCTCGAAGCCCTGCGGCTTCGCGCCAACGACTTCATCAAAAAGCCGATCGAGCCCAGCGTCCTTTTCCCGCTGCTCGACAAGTATGCCGGCATCGTCGAATCGCGAACCCGCCTGACGGAGACGCTCAGTTTCTGCACAAGGCGCTCGAGCACGATGAAAATCGGGAATAGAATGGAGTTGATTCCGATGATCGCTCAGCGCCTGATCATCGAGACCTGCGAGATGATACCGCATGATCAGCGGTTGGGCCTGAAAATCGCTCTCGTCGAACTCCTGGCAAACGCGATTGAACATGGCAATCTGAATATCACCTGCCAGGAAAAGCAGGCGGCAATGGAAGAGAGTCTCGACGGGATCGACAAGCTGCGTGAAGAGCGGCTGCGAAAGGAAGAATTTGCCCAAAGAAATGTGACGATCGAATTCACCATGGACCAGGAATCATGCGAGTGGATCATCACGGATGAAGGTCTCGGATTCGATTTCAACACGCTTCCAAATCCGCTTGATCCTGAAAACCTGACCCAGCCGAATGGCCGCGGCATTTTTCTCGCCCGGCTCAACTTCGAACAACTGGAGTTCATCGGGAAGGGCAACACGGTTCGTGTGCGCAAGGTGTTTCCGCGGGATCAGAAGATGAGAAACGGCGGACAGAAAAAAGCCTGAACAAGAGTTCAGGCTTCAGGGATTCGTTTTTCCTGCATCCAGCGTCAGGGGGCCGTCTGCTCTTTGAGCTTCTCCGCGTAAAACGGCGACATCGATCTGAGCGTGCGGACGACTTCTGGAAGCGTTTTCAGCGCGTGATCAATGTCCGCATCGGTGTTGAACCGTGAAAGCGAGAATCTGACGGAGCCGTGCGCGTAGGTGAACGGCACCTGCATGGCCATGAGAACATGCGACGGTTCGAGACTTCCGCTGGTGCATGCCGAGCCGGAACTTGCCGCGATGCCGGCGGCGCTGAGATGCAGCAGGATCGCCTCGCCCTCGATGAACTCGAAGCCGATGTTGGTCGTGTTCGGAAGCCGCCATTGCGGGTTTCCGTTGATATGAGCATAGGGAATGCTTTCGAAAAGGCCCTTTTCGAGCCGGTCGCGCAGCTTGCGGACACGGTTGTTCTCTTCGAACATCTCACTCATGGCGATTTCGCAAGCCTTCCCAAGCCCGACGATATAGGGTGAATTCTCGGTGCCCGCACGCCGGCCCCGCTCCTGGTGTCCGCCGAGCATGAACGGTGCGATGCGGGTGCCGCGGCGGATATACAGAATGCCGATTCCCTTTGGGGCGTGAAGCTTGTGGCCCGAAATCGAGAGCAGGGATACGGGCATTTTTTTCATATCAAGAGATATTTTACCGGCGGCCTGGACGGCGTCGGTATGGAAGAGGACTCGTTTTTCGCTGCAGATCTCAGAGATCCTGTCGATCGGAAACAGGGTTCCCGTCTCGTTGTTCGCAGCCATGACGCTGACGATCGCCGTGTCGGGGGTGATGGCGTCTTTGAGAGCCTCCAGATCGAGGTTGCCTTGTTTGTCGACAGGCAGCTCCGTGACACGATACCCTTTTTTCCCGAGATAGCGGCACACATTGAGCACGGCGGGGTGCTCGACCTTGGTGGTGATGATGTGGCGCTTTTCGGGCAGTGCCTCACAGACGCCGCGAATAGCGTGATTGTCGGATTCAGTGCCGCAGGAAGTGAAAACGATCTCTTCCGGCTGCGCATTGATCAGCGCGGCAACCTTGGCCCGGGCCTCTTCGAGGTGGCGGGCCACCTGGCCGCCGAAGCTGTGCATCGAACTCGCGTTTCCATAGAAGTCTTTGAAAAAAGGAACCATCACCTCGAACACTTCAGGATCGACGCGGGTGGTTGCGTTGTTATCGAGATAAACGTTCTGGACGGGAGCTGACATGGGTTTGCCTCCCCTGTTTTCGTCTGGCAGTTACAGCTGAACGACGACGATCTCCGGCGAAACTTTCCGGCGAAGCGTGTCCTGGACCATGAATTGAAGCGTGGCGGTTGAGCTCACACAGTGCGCGCAGGCGCCCTGAAGCTTGACCGTGACGGTCATCCCGTCGATATCGACCAGCTCGATCCCGCCGCCATCAGCCTGAAGATGTGGCGCTATCTCGGTGTCGATGACCTTGGTGATCAATTGCATGCGCTGGATGTTCGTGAGCTTTTTGGG
>CAZQYQ010000259.1:3220-6679 GCA_964597625.1 uncultured bacterium | reverse complement strand
AACACCCGCAACGGAAGAAATCAATTACCACATGGATGGTGCCAGAAAATGCCTGGTTCGCTCGAGTGCCGGCAAAGAGCAGGTGTTCTCCGATATCAGGGGGGCAACGTTCGAACTTTATGCGCACCCCTTGAAGCCCGAGATTCCGATGCTTCTGGTAACACTTGTCATCGACGCCGATACAAAAAAGACCGGCCAGGGGCAGAATTTCCTGGAACTGACCACCACCATTTCAAGCTCCGTCGCCAACCAGAATATCAACAACCCATACTGGCACAGGAATTACGATTAAGCGGATCGGCGGCGGTCCAGGAAGGATTTGAGAATCAGCGCGGCGGAAACGGCATCGCGGATATCGCGGCGTTTTTCGCGGCGCATGCCGGCTTCGATCAGGCTGTTGACCGCGATGTTCGTCGTAAAGCGTTCATCGACGAGTTCGAGCGGCACCGTGATCAGGGGCTGAAGACGTTCGACAAATGCCCTGACAATGCGCGAGGCTTCGCCGTGTTCACTCCCGTCGAGTGAAAGAGGCAGGCCGATGACGATCCCGTCGGCTTCTTCCGTTTCCAGCAGTCTTGCAACCGCGGCGGGCGCATTTCTGCCGGCCGGTATGACGGAATGGGGAGAAGCGGCGATTTCGAGTCTGTCGCAACTGGCGACACCGATCCGCTTGCTGCCGACATCCAAGGCGATGAATTTCATATCTTCACCATAAAACAAAACAAAGAAAAGAACAACGCAACACCAAGACACGGGATGCAGAGGACTTCACCCACTGGGAACGAAGCAACCACGCCTCCAGGGCGCCGGGGAGAAAAACGAATGCAGATGGTATATGCATACATATACCATCTGCATTCGTCTATGACGGCTGCGGATCCTGTTGGTTATCAGGCTGTCCGGATCAGGCGGAGACTCCGAGGGTCGTGCCGATCAGGGATTCGGCGACCTTGAGGGCTTCGTCGATTTTGGCGGGGTCTTTGCCGCCCGCGGTAGCCATATCGGGGCGGCCACCGCCGCTTCCACCGGCTATTTTCGCGATGTCTTTAATCAGCTTGCCGGCGTTGAGGCCTTTGCCGACGAGATCTTTCGAGATTTTGAGAACGAACGTTGCTTTTTCACCGCCGCTGGCGAGCAGGCAGAGCATATTTTCGCGGCTTCCGACCAGTTCGTCGGTCATCTGCTGCAGCTCGGGAGCCCCGGCGCCGTCGATCTTCGCGACGATCACCTGGGCGCCACCAAGGGCACGCATGGACTGGCGGGCCTTCTCGACCTGGCCCTTCGCATCGCTCCTGCGGGCTGCTTCAAGTTCTTTCTCGAGTTCATTCAGCCTCGTAACAAGTTTTTCGGCTTTCTGCAGAAGGCCTTTGGGGTCACACTCAAGAACCTTCGACAGCTCCCTTGTTTCCTCGCGCATCGTCTGCAACCGCGCATAGGCACCAGCGCCGGTGACAGCCTCGATGCGGCGCACGCCCGAAGCGATGGATGATTCAGAGATAATCGCGAACAGGCCGATTTCAGACGAGTTGCTGATATGCGTGCCGCCGCAGAGTTCCTTCGAGTAGTCCCCCACCCTGACCAGTCGCACGACATCGCCGTATTTTTCGCCGAAGAGAGCCATCGCACCGAGTTTCACAGCCTCGTTGTAGCTGGTTTCGATGGTGCTGACGGGCAGGGATTCGAGAACGCGCTCATTTACGCGCTGCTCAACAGCACCGAGTGTTGCCTGGTCAATTGACTGGAAATGCGTAAAGTCGAAGCGCAACCGGTCAGGGTCGACAGCCGAGCCTGCCTGCTTCACGTGGCCGCCCAAAAACTCCTGGAGCGCTTTGTGCAGCAGATGCGTCGCGGTGTGATTGCGCATGGTCGCGCGGCGGGAAGCTGAATCGACATGCAGCTCAACCTGGTCGCCTTTGCCGAAACGCGCCGTTCCGCTCCACTTGCCGCGATGAATGAAAACATCTTCGACCTTGTCGGTCGTATGGACAGCAAATTCTGCGCCCTTGCCGCGAATGACGCCGTGATCTCCGATCTGGCCACCCGATGCCGCATAAAAAGGTGTGCGATCGGTGATGACGAGGAGTTCATCGCCGGCCTCGACTACGTTGAGAATCTTCCCGTTGTCATCGAGTTTCGAGTATCCGGTGAATTCGGTTTTGCCATATTCAGCCGGGTTGATGGCGCTGAAATTCACGAATGCCGAAACGACATTGGCGCGGCCGCGCTCACGCTGTTTCTCAAGCTCGGTATTGAAGCCCGTCTCATCAACGAGCACCTGCTCTTCACCACATATTTCGCGGGTCAGATCAAGAGGAAAGCCGTAGGTATCATGCAGCTGAAATGCACGAATGCCGTCAAGCTGCCTGTTCCCGGACTTTTTCATGTCGGCGATATATCCGTTCAGCATCTCGCTTCCGGTTTTCAGCGTCTGCAGGAACCGCTCTTCTTCGCTCTTCACGACGCGCGTAATCAGTTCGATGCTCTGCCCGACTTCGGGATAGTAATCCATGATACGGGCCACGGTCGGAACGATTCCGTGCAGGAACGGCTCTTCCTGGCCAAGGTATGTATACCCGAATCTGGAAGCACGGCGCAGAATTTTGCGAAGAACATAGCCGCGGCCTTCATTGCCCGGCAAAGCGCCGTCCGCAATCGCAAACGAAAGCGCACGGATGTGGTCAGCAACGACTTTCAGTGCCGTGCGCGTCTTGCCACCTTCCGCAAAGTGCTTGCCTGTGTGCTTCTCGACGGCTCCGACGATTCCGGAGAAGACGTCATTTTCGAAGTTGTCGAATTTTCCCTGAAGAATGGCTGCAAGCCGCTCAAGGCCCATGCCGGTATCAATATTCTTCTTTTTAAGCGGCGTCAGAGCACCGTCTTCAGCTCGACTGTACTGTGTGAAAACAAGATTCCAGAACTCGAGATACCGCGCGCAGTCGCAGCCGGGTGCGCAATCGGGCGATCCGCAGCCGATTTCCGGGCCCTGATCGATATAAATCTCTGAACATGGGCCGGATGGGCCGACACCGATCGTCCAGAAATTGTCTTTGTCGCCGAGCTTCACAAGGTGATCCCTGGCAACGCCGATGCTCTTGTTCCAGATCTCGAGGGCTTCGTCATCACTGTGGTGAACGGAAACGTAGAGTTTCTTCGGATCGAGATTCACGACCTTCGTAATAAACTCCCAGGCCCAGGCGATCGCATCTTTCTTGAAATAATCGCCGAAGCTGAAGTTGCCGAGCATCTCAAAAAAGGTGTGGTGGCGGGCGGTGTAGCCGACGTTTTCGATATCGGTGGTGCGAAAACACTTCTGGCAGGTTGCCGCGCGCTTGAGGTCGGTTTTCAGGCCGAGAAAGTAGGGCTTGAAAGGAGCCATGCCGGCGCTGTTGAACAGCAGCGTCGGGTCATCCTGCGGAATCAGGGAAAACGAGCCGCGGACGTAGTGCTCGTGCTGTTTGA
>CAZQYQ010000259.1:0-3210 GCA_964597625.1 uncultured bacterium | reverse complement strand
AAACTTGGATCGGACGGTTGCGGTGTTCATGCGGTCACTCCTCGTGGGCTTGGCAGGATGAATATAGATATATATTCTAGATTATTCGAATTTCGAGTTAAGAACCCGTGAGTAGATACGGGTCACAAAGGTCCTGGTCTTGATCGGAATTCCGGCCTTGTCATACAGTTCGTTCATGGAAAGCTGCACTTCGACGCCACGCACTTTGGCCAGGTCGCTGAGACCGCTTCCGACATTGGTCGGATGGTAATAGTGCGGCCTCAGGTATTTCTGATACGTATCCAGGCTTTCCCCGCTGTCCCGTTTCCGGAAGATGATCCCGTCGGTACCCCAGACCTTGAGATAGTCAAGCTGCTTGGTCACGATCGCGCGCTTGATCTTGCCTTTTTCCTGGCGATAGATGATCTTCTGGGCGCCGGGCAGGTCTTTATACTGGCTGGGCCCCTCATACGACCAGGTTACCGTGGTCGTCCCATCGCCGATCCGCTGCGGCACTTCAATGGTCATCGTGAAGAACAGGGCATTGTCTTCGGCAAAAAGATCGTCTCGAAGCACCGTATCGAGACTGACCAGCTTTGTCATTTCGCGCAGATCGCGCTCGATGAGCATGAGAAATTCGCGGGCTTCATGCAATGTATCGAGCGACTGGCGCTGACGTTCGAGACTGACGAAGGTGCGGTTGAGAAACAGATATCCGGTTGCAAGGATGATGCCGAACAGGAGGAGCGAAATCATGACTTCGACTAATGAGAAGGCGCGGCGGGACGAACGCGTTTTACAACTCATGCTCTTCATGTTGCACCTCACGGATTCGATGACGGCAGCGAGGGCGTGAACGAGGAGTTCAGACCAGCGCCGAGCGTTTCATCGGAAACGATGGTCGAGAGCTCGAACGTCTTTTCAAGCGGTTTGTTTTTTCCGCCCTGAACGAGTTCAAGGAAAAAGACGATCGACTTGATGCGAATCCGGCGTTTCTGGAGCTCGAAGTCAGGCGATCCGGTGTCGGGATCGACGTTCGGATAGAATGAAATCCGCGCTTCACGGGAATACTGAACACCCGGAGAATTCCAGACACCATTCGCCTCTCTCGGCAGCGCGACCTCTTTAAACGGGCCATCGATCGGATCGGCGGCATCGAGTTCGATGATCTGGCGAAGTTCCGCGAACGGCCGACTCTTGAGCTCCTCGATCTTCTGGAGAGCAAGGTTGGCCGCCACGACCTCATTGATGCTCTTATAGGTAACCTTTTCAGATATACCGAAGAGCAGGATAATCGGCAGCATCACCAGCGAGGCGACAGAAAGCGCCACGAGAATTTCCACGAGAGTGATGCCGCTTCCCGACGAGCTGAAAGCCGGTTTCCTCAGTTTCGGCAAAAATCGCATCCGGGGCTCTAACGTTCCATGCGGATTTTGCCGATGAGTTTCGTGGAAAACCAGAGAGCACAACGAGGAAACAAACATGAAGATAGACCGTAAGCACATGGGCCTGATTCTGGCCTCCTTCATCGCCTTGTCATTCAACAGTCACTTCGCGCAGGCTGCAAAAAAAACGCAGGAAATCCTGCAGCCGTCGAAGGTGTATGCCTTCAAGAAAACATCCACCACGCTCGTGCCCCTGGCCGAGGTCAAGGATTCGCCCGTGGTGGTCAAGAAGACCGGTATCAGAATCGACCGACGCAACCTTTACATCGGCGGTTACGTGGTGAACACGTCTGACAAGACCGTCCCGCAGGTCAGGATCTTCCCCACGTTCGTGAGCAAGCCCCAGAACTCGGTCAATCTTTCTCATCAGCTCAACCACGATGAACTCAACCTTTCTCCGAAGGAAACGCGGCGCTTCGTCATCATGCGCCCGATTGCAGAGGTGAAGGCGCTGCTTGAAAACAATGTTCCGATCTCCGAAAACTGTGTTCTCAATTGCCGCCTTCTTTAGCCTCAAGACGTCCGACCTCCGCGATAACGCGATCCCATTCAGGCCCCTGCTCAGCGGGGGCCTGTTCTTTCATAAGCTGAAAGGCCGACAGGTAGGACTCCTTGGCTTTCAGTTTCATATTCTTGCGCGTATACACATCGCCCAGGTTCTGGAACGCATACACGAGGATATCCAGATTCTCGCGTTTGCCGCCCGTTTTGAGAAGCTGTTCCTGAAGCAGGCCTTCGAGCTTGAGAACCCCGAGATTGTCAGATGCATCGAGAGCAGTGATGGCATCTTTCAGCTCAAGGGCGACGGGTGATGAGCGTTGACGCTGGAACGACTCGCGTTCTTTCTCATGTTCGTCCGCGAGACTGCGGCCGGCTTCATATTTCTCCATGGCATACCGCCGACGCTGTTCACGATAATTGTCGGCCTTCGGGTCGACCGCGAACGCCTTGACTGTCTCACTCGGCAAACCAAGTTCGGCAAGTTCATCAGCATTCGTATCGAGTGAATTCGACGTCTTGCGCCAGAGATTCGAACCTTTGAGAAAGGAGAAATACCCGCCGTCCCCCTTCCCGGATGGGGTCGAATCACTGATCGTGCCAGAGGACAAGCCCGGAACACCGCCTCCCGTGAAATGATAGACGGTCACTCCCCCGACGGCGGCGATACAGAGACCGGCAAGCCAGATATACGAGCTTTTCCACCAGGGCGGAAGCTGATTGTTTTCCTGCTGGTTCTTGCGGCGGGGCGGATAAAGCGGTCTAACCATCGTTCCAACAACTCCTGGCACCGGCTTTCAATGATTGAGGGAGAGGCCGATACCGAGGAAGTATAGCAGAGGCCGTTTGCGCTGTCCATCTTCTCTGCGTGTCCATCCGTCTGCGGGACGGGACAAGCGGGGAATTCGCTGATGAATGGCGGTATTCGGGGCACCAGTTGCACGCCGGGGAAGCAGTGTGCTATAGTTCGAATATAGACCGCGCGAGAGGGCGGCCATCTTTTGGAGTGAACACGTTTGCACAGCGCCAGCACCATTCAGCATGCTTATGATCGGTACAGCTCGTTTTACGATCTGTTTTTCAAGCCGTGGCTTGAAGATGGGCATCGTATTGCCGTTGAACAACTCGATCTTCGTCCTGGCCAGACGGTCCTTGAAGTTGGCGTCGGAACGGGGTTGAGCCTCGAGTATTATCCCTCGGACATCTCGGTGGTCGGGTTCGATTTCAGCCACGGGATGCTGTGTCAGTCGAGGAAGAGGTCTGAAGATTGCTCCTGCCCGGTGCAGCT
>CAZQYQ010000258.1:0-6778 GCA_964597625.1 uncultured bacterium | reverse complement strand
TTTCTTCTTCGAGCAGCGAACCGATCTCGCTTTCAGAAGCACCGATGTCGCGGACATCCTGGCGATGAACCAGCCAGAGCCAGTCATCATGGTTCCATGTGCCGTTTTTCATATGCACGAACTCACGAAGTTTTCCGATGAGCAGCTCACGCGGCGTCAACGGTTGAGGAGCAGTGGTCGTCTGCACGGGCACCGCTTCGTCAGCAGGCACGGTCCGGCCGTGGAAGGCATAGACTTTCAGTCCTTCACGCTTGCCGAGCTCGACAAGGTAATCTTCACGGACCATGGCCTGAAAAAGGCGGTACATGGACCCCTTTTCGTTTTTATCCAGCCGGTTCTTGAACAGATCCCGGTTCACGTCGTTCGCCGTAAAGTCATCGCGGGTTTCGATGTACCGCATGATCTTCTTTACGTTTTTCGAGATCACCTGGTGCAGATGAATATTGCGATCGTTGTCGCAGCGCCGCTTGTTGCGGGTACCCTCTACGACACCCTTGCAGAATGGGAGCTCACAGGTTCGCTTCCGTCCCATGGATTACCTCTTCGCCTTTTTCGCCGTTGTCTTTGTAAATGCACGGCGTGGCCTCGCGGACCACGACCGGAGCAAGTGTAACCGAGCCTTGTCGGCTTGTCAACGATTTTCGGATTCGAGGGTAGCAGCCGGGCCATAGCCCGTGCATTGGCGGGTTTTGGAAGATGAAGATTCTCGCTGGCGGCGTTGCGATCAGGCTGTCGGCATAGTATAATTCCGTCTGAATCTGGGGAATCCCAGGAGGTCAGGATGCCACAACTCCGCAAGGATCCGGTCACCAAGCGATGGGTGATCATTGTCCACGAAAAGGCCAAGAGCCCGAAAGACTTTCCTTCTGCTCATCCGAAGACAGGAAACGGGAAATGCCCGTTCTGCCCCGGTCATGAGTCGATGACACCGCCGGAAGTCATGTCGTATCGCGAGCCGAACACGCTGCCCAATCAGCCCGGCTGGCAGGTTCGCGTTGTACCCAACAGATACCCTGCGCTTCAGATCGAAGGCGACCTCGACAGAACCGGCCTTGGTCTCTACGACATGATGAACGGAGTCGGGGCACATGAGGTCATCATCGAAACCCCCATTCACGAGCAGGGGTTCGAAGCATACTCGAAACAGCATGTTCTCAAGATCGTCAATGCCTATGCAGATCGGTACCGCGATCTCAAGCGGGACAGGCGCTTCCGATACATCCTTCTGTTCAAGAATTCCGGTGCCGCGGCGGGTGCAAGTCTTGATCATCCGCATTCACAGCTGATCGCCACGCCAATTATTCCGAAGCGGGTCATGGAAGAAGTCGAAGGCGCACGTCAGTATTACTATTACAAGGAACGATGCGTCTTCTGCGATATCATCCGCCAGGAGCTGAGCTCGGGCGAACGCATCATTCACGAGAATGAGAATTTCGTGGCATTCGCTCCTTTCGCTTCGCGGTTCCCATTCGAGACATGGATTGCCCCGAAGGATCACAAAGCTTCCTTCGGCGATATCGAAGAAGCCGAACTCGAAAGCCTTGCCGAAATGATGAGCGGCACCCTGAGGTGTCTCATCAAGACGCTCGACCAGCCCCCGTTCAACTACATCATCCACACATCCCCATGCGATGAACACTGCGCCGATTACTTTCACTGGCACATCGAGATCATGCCCCGGCTCACAAAAGTCGCCGGGTTCGAATGGGGTTCGGGCTTCTACGTAAACCCGGTCCCCCCCGAACTGGCGGCGAAATATCTCGTCCAGGCATCTCTTGATGAAGACGACGATGCACCGCCGCCTGCCGGTTCCGCCGCCGTCAAGCCCGGCTCAGCGTGAGGTAAACCATGCCACAACTGCGCAAAGACCCGGTCCTCAAACAGTGGGTTATCATTTCCCCGGAACGCGGAAAGCGACCGCATGATTATCCCGTTCCAGCCGATGTTCCGGACGATCCGGCCGCGTGTCCGTTCTGTGAAGGCAACGAGCGGTTGACGCCCTCCGAAACGATGGCGTTCCGCAAAGCCGGAACCGCCGTTAATGAGCGCGGCTGGTGGGTTCGCATCATTCCCGATCAGGATCCCATCCTCGTTCCCGCCGGTGATTCAGGACGCGAGGGGATCGGGATGTTCGATGCCATGAACTCGATCGGCATCCACGAGGTTCTTGTGGAAACGCCGAATCACCATCAGACACTGCAATCTATTCCAATAGATATGGTTCGCGAGGTCATCTGGGCCTATAAGCAAAGACTTCTTGAAATAAAGAAGAACCCGCGCTTCAAGCATATGATGATCGTGAAGAACAGCGGAAGAGGCGTTTCCAATTTCACTCACGCCCACTCGCATATTATTGCCACGCCTATTATACCAAAGCGCATAGAAGAGGAACTGGACGGCGCCAGGGAATACTTCCATTATCACGACAGGTGTATCTTTTGCGATATCCTTCGGCAGGAAACCGAACAGACTTCCAGAATATTTGCCCAGGATCAGTATTTCATGGCTTTCTGCCCGTTCGCTTCGCGTTTTCCATTCGAAATCGAGATCATCCCCAAGGTGCATCAGCCATTCTTCGAAAACGTCGACAACGAACATGTTCACGCATTCGCCGCCATTCTCCAGGCGGCTCTTCGACGGATGGAAGCGCTCCTCCCGGGCATTCCCTACAATTTTGTCCTGCACAGTTCTCCCTGCTCCGATGCATACCGTGATTTTTATCACTGGCATCTCGAAATCATCCCCAAGCTCACCAATGTGGCCGGTTTCGAATGGGGCTCCGGCTTCTACATCAACCCGACTCCGCCGGAAGATGCCGCGACCATGCTCCGGGAGGTCGCCATCTGATTCTCCTCCCGGGGAAATGTCCTGAAGATTAATTGTTGTAACTTTTCCGGTATTTTCAGGTAAATATGAGTGGTCGAATGAGGAGTTCGCCTCCCGCAGCATCGGCCCGGCGGAGCTGATATCCGCTGTGGTATGATGGGATATTTGCAGAGTGTGAAAGGAGTTAAACCATGCGCGGATATAGATGGCCGGCTGTCATCCTTGCCCTGCTGGTATGCGCCGGAGCTCTGTGGGCACTTCAGGTGCCGTCACGCGGCCAGGTTAACTGCTCCGCACTCAATGTCAGAACCGGCCCGGGATTGAATTATACCGTCATCACCACGATTCCGAACGGCACTCAGGTCAGTATCCTTGACGTCGCAGGCAAGTGGTATCAGATCAATTTCCAGGGCTCGAGCGACAGATATGTCTACGCCTCCTACATCGATGTCACCGAATACACGGATGTCCCTGACGACGATTCGGCAAAACGTCCAACGTCGGCACTGAAAAGCGCAGATCCCAAGCGGCAGGAGTCCAGCCGCACGGATACGCGTTCCCTGCCGCGTAACGACTTCTGAGAAGGGATTCGATACCCGGTGTGACAACTTTCCCGGCTCAGATCTCAGATTCCCCGGTCCATACGCCGATCACGAGGCGAAGCGGTTCCGTCCTCCTTGTGGTCGGCGGTGTCATGTGCGCCCTTCTGCTCATCGGCGGCTGGTTCATCAAATACATGCTGATGCAGAATCGCGCCAGTCATCGGCAGGCCCAGCAGAGAATCGCGAACGTCCTGGCCAATTCCCTTGCCCAGCTTGCCACGCAGAAGCTTCAGCACGGAATCCTCCTGAAGCCTGACCACGAGCTGGTGAAGTATCTTCAAAAGCCGCTGGGCAGCATGGGCGACCTGGCTCGCAGCGCCGTTCCGGCAATCACGCTCGACTCTGACCCCCCCGATCTTTCCAGTGTCGTGACGGAACTGATCCGCCCCCTCTCCGATCAGGGAAAATTCACCTATGAAATCCGCTGCGAGTGCCGCCAGGCGGATTTTGAGCCGCTTTTTGCGAAGTATCCGCGCGAAAAGGCAGGAATCATCCACCTGTTCGTCACCATCCGCTACAAGAAACATGACGGCCCCGAGTATTCCGAAGAGTACCAGTATGCCGTCCGGGTAAAGGTGACTTCAGCCCTGATCCCGGTTCTCTCAAAGTTCACCCTGTATGTCGAAGATGCTCTCGACGGTTCGCCGGACAGATCTCCCTGGCGGTTCAACCTCACCACGACGGATGTCTCCGGAAATCTTCGGACGGGTTCTCAGGTCATACCATGGGTTTTATCCAACGGCGATGATCAGATATCCGTGAACAGCCTGACTCTCGACAGCCTCGTCAAAGGCAAGCGCGGCCTGATCTACCTGGGCGGCGGGAAAATGTATCTGAATCTTGCCCGGGGCTGGCCCTCGCCGGGCAAGTATTCCGAAGGATTTCACCTGTTCAAGAGCGGAAAGGGTGACGGTCTCTACACCATCGAATGGCTCGACGATGCGAGCGAGGTCGCCCTCCTCGGCTGGGACCAGGGGATGACCTTCGACACGACCTCTCCGGGCGCCCGCGAATGGTGGAGTTTCATCTACAAATCAAAACTGGCACCATTCGCCAGGTTCAACTCGATTTTCCGGTTGTTCGGCACCGACACGAAAAAATCACCGACGCTCGTTCTCGGCGAAGTCTACCGATCCTATATTACGGCCAAAGCGGTGAAAGACGCCAGAAAGCGTTTTTCACCGGACTTTTTAAATTATATTCCAGGATATTCAACAACGAACCCCGATCTGAGCTACTGGCAGGAATACCTCACCACCCAACCGCTGCCGGAAAACGACAATATCTCGACATTTACACAGTGCATCAAAACTTCCGAGCGCATGACGTATTTTGATCCCACTTCTGCGACATCTCTCAAGCAGTTCAACCAGAAATACGCCAGTAACCTCGGATACAGCCCGTATAACCTTTCGCTGGCAATCATGGTCACCAACAACAATCAGGCCTTTCCGCTCCAGAGTCTTCAGCCGGATCCGCTGACGACCCTCATGAATACGAACCCGCTGCCCGCGCAGGCGAGTCTGCACGCGATTCCGGCTCCATTCACCGGGATCTGCACCGCCCAGTCTCTCAAAACGATCGATCCGTTCATTACGGCGATCCAGGTGCCAGGAAAACGCACGACCTGGGTCCTGCCAGCCAGCAACTCCCCCCAGGATATCTGGGAAAACCTGAAAGCGCGCGGTCTTCTCAAGGACAACAAGCTTGACCTGAACGGCTGGGTATACGTCCCCGGAACCACCGAGATGACCGTGAATCAGAATCTCGATGTCACGAGCAATGGTGGAATCGTCCTGGAAAAAGGGAATATCACCATCAGCAACAAGATCAATGCGACATTCGGCAGCACGTTCAATGTTCTTCAGCTCGTAACCCTGGATGGCAACATCACCCTCGATATCAACGGACCGGTTCAGGCCGGTCTGACGGCACGCAATGGCTGTGTCACCGTTTCGAACAAGGGGAGGCCACAGATCAAGGGTGCCATAGCCATGAAACGGTTCGATATTTCCAGCGCTTCGCAGGGCGCCGATCTCGAATATGCGCCATCGCTTGCGGCCCTCCCGGACCAGGATCAGATCTCCCAGGATGATTCCTCTGAAAAGGCCCTTCTCTCCTTCAATGTCGATCCGACACCGCTTCAGTTGAAATGAACAGAACAGCATTCACCATCACAGAAGTCATGATAGCCGTCCTTGTCGTCGCGGCATGCCTTGCCCCGATCTTCTTTATCTTTTCGAAAGGTTCGGCCGGCACCATTCAGACTCGCGATGAAGTGCTCGCATACAACTATGCGACGGAACTGCTCGATTACGCCCTCACGAAACCCTATGACTCGCCGTTTCTCCTGCCGGGCCAGGATCACAACGCGAACGAACTCGAGGTCACACCATCGACGGGGGCGGCATTCAAACTCGGTATCGAGCCTCGCTTCCAGCGCAGACTTTCCGTTCTGATGCCGGTCGTGCCGGCGTCGGTGCCATTCGTTTACAAAGTCCTCGTCGCCGAAGTCTCGTGGGCCACGGCAACCGTGAAGCGGCGGGTCTCGATGACCGGTATGATGTACAGGAGCCGCTGATCCATGAACCGTCGAGCATTCACCCTTGTCGAGATCTGCATCAGCGTCCTTCTCGCTTCGATCATCATTTACGCGGTCACGCGACTGCTCTCCAAAGGCATGGAAACATCCACCAAAGGTGCCGCGCACCTGACAAACGTTCAGTCCACGGCGATTCTGCTTTCCCAGATCGAAGACGATATCCAGCGTGCGGTTGATCTTTCCGCCATGGGACCCGGCGCAGCTGAACCGTCAGCGAAGATCGACATCCTCGAGGAAAGCCCAGCGGGATTGACCCAGGCCGCGATCATCTATGAGCGTGAACCGACCGGACGGGGGATGACCCGGAAGCGCGCTCCCAAGACGGGGACACCTGAAGAACACACATTCTGCCGCGACCTGATGGTGCTCGATAATGCATTCACCCGCGTCGATCTTCCGGATAACCGCATGGGTTTCCGGGTCTATCTCAAAATCGGCACGCCGCCGAAGGGAACCGAATTTTTTGAAGTGAACCGGTTCATTTACTGCTCGAATCACGCCAGCAACAGCGTGCTGACAGGCTGGCAAGCGTGGTGAGCAAAACGCCTTCGGGCCAGGTGCCGCCGGCAGTCGAAGACGCCGAGCTGGTCAGACAGGTATTAAGCGGACGAACGGAATCGTTCGGGGAACTCGTCAAACGGTATCAAAGCAAGATCTACATGATGGGGCTTTTTTACACCCGCCATCCGGCAGCGGCCGAGGATGTCGTTCAGGACGCCTACCTGCGCTGGCTGGCGACTGACCGGGA
>CAZQYQ010000257.1:0-6825 GCA_964597625.1 uncultured bacterium | reverse complement strand
CCTGAAAATCGCCTGGAACCTGACCCGCCTGTATAACGGCGTGCCGGATCCCGCCTTTCTGCTCCTGGCACGCAAGATCGGCCGGCTCATGCCGCAGGCCGGGCGGGATGTCCGTCGCGGCGGGTGGTATGACGTTCTCGAACGTCGCCCCTCTCCCGGGCGGAAGACCCACAGCTTCGTCTGGCACGACCGGAAGACCTGGTGGCAGCAGGAACAGGCCATTCTGTGCTATCTGATCCAGGCCGGCTGCCTGGATGATGCCGATGCCCTGCAGCTCGCCCGGGAATCCTCCGCGTTCTATAACGCCTGGTTCCTGGACCACAATGACGGCGGCGTTTTCTTCTCGGTTCTTGCCAACGGCATTCCCTATCTGGTCGGCAGCGAGAGGCAGAAGGGAAGTCACTCCATGAGCGGGTATCACGCGTTCGAGCTCTGCTATCTTGCAGCGGTCTACACCAATCTCCTGGTGACGGGAAAGCCGCTCGATCTGTATTTCCGGCCCATGCCGGGGTCGTTCGGCGGCTGTCTGCGGGTAGCGCCGGATTTCCTGCCGAAAGGCCGGGTGATTCTGCAGTCCGTTGAAATCGACGGCCGGAGCTGGACCGACTTCGACTCCCTCGCCCTCACCGTGCACCTGCCGAAAACGGACCGGCCGGTGAAGGTCAAGGTCCGGCTGGCCCCGGCCTCTTGCTCGGGGTCCCGTGCGGTGTTTCACTGATGCTTACCGGAGGATGAACCCATGAAGATGACCCGGCGTGACTTTCTGAAAACGGCGATGGCGGGCGTCGCAACCGTTCTGTTCGATCCCTGCATTGCCAGCGCTGAGCTGCTGCCGGGAACCATGCCCATGCGCGCGCTCGGTTCAACCGGCGAGAAGGTCTCCCTGCTGGGGATGGGCGGCTTTCATATCGGCCTCGACGCCACCACGGAGGATCAGGCCGTGAGCCTGGTGCGTGCCGCGCTCGACGGCGGGGTGACCTTCCTGGACAATTCCCGCGAGTATCAGGGCGGGCTCTGCGAAGAGCGCATGGGGAAAGCGCTGCAAAACGGATATCGAGCGAAAGCCTTCCTCATGACCAAGAACTGCGGACATGCCCGTGACGGGGAAAGCGCGAAAAAGAGCCTCGAAGAAAGTCTCAAAGCGCTGAAGACCGATTATCTCGACCTCTGGATGTTCCATGAGGTCATCTACGACAACGATCCCGACTGGATCTTCACCCGGGGCAGTCTGGAAGTCGCGCTCCAGGCAAAAAAGGAAGGGAAGGTCCGGTTCATCGGGTTTTCCGGGCATAAACTCCCCGATATTTTTCTCGACATGCTGGCGCGCCCTGCCCCATGGGATGTCGTCATGATGCCGCTCAACGTGCTCGACGTCCACTTCCGGTCCTTCGAGAAGCGCGTCCTGCCGGAACTGCTCAGGCGCAGGATCGGGGTGGTTTCCATGAAGAGTCTGGGCGGCTTCATGTCGGACATGCTGTATCAGACCAGACTGTCCTATGTGGATTGTTTGCGCTATGCAATGAGCCTGCCGGTGAGCAGCGTCATCGTGGGCATGGAAAACATGGACCAGCTCAGGAAGAACCTCGAGGTAGCCAGACACTTCGTTCCCCTGTCGCCGGGAGAGCGCACTCTTCTTCTGGCCAAAACAGCTCCATTCGCGGGAGACGGCCGGCTCGAGAAGTACAAGACCTCAACGGATTTCGACGGGACCGCGGGCAAGAAGGCCCATGGATTCATCCGTTGAACGATGATGTGATGTTTCCGAGGCCGGTCAGCCGGGACGGCCGACGGAGGTCATGTAGATAACGCTTTCGGAGTGGCCGTCGAGGCCGATGAGTCCGTTCACTTCGTCATCGAAAAAAGCGGCCATCTGGCAGGAGCCGAGGCCGAGTGATGATGCTGAAACCGCCAGAGCATGGGCAATGTGGCCGGCATCGAGGTAGATATAGCGGTAGCCACGCTGGCCGTATTTCCAGGTGGTTCGCGCGAAGATTGCGGACCAGACGAAGACGACCGGGGCTTCGCGGCACTGATTCTGTTCGAGAGCGGCATGCATGAGCGTTTCGCCGAAATTTCCCCCGGCCAGCCGCTCAAGCGAGTGCGTGCGGACGGCGTAATGGTAGACACCGGGTTCGAGACCTTCGACCAGGTTCACGATCACGTACGTTTCGATCGGATACAAACCTCCGGCCGATGGAACCGTGCGCCTCAGAATTCCGGCATCGCGGCCGCGCGCTCCGCATGAAGCCCAGAGCAGGAATGAAAGGTGCCCGAGCGTCACCAGCTTTGCCGTGTATTTTCGCACGCTGCGCCGGTTTTTTATCGCCTGGCGAAGCGACGAGGGCTTCACGGCATCAGGTTCCGGAAGCTGAATGTTCGGCTTGTCCGAATACTCCTTGAACGGCGCCGGCCGCGCCGACATGTCAAACCCGCTCTGCATCGATTCCCTGCGATACTTCGTTTCATGCAGAAACGCCTCTCCTACCGGAAAAACCTCTTCACCTGAAAGCTTCATCTTCCTCTCCCGATATATCTATACATGTTCCCCCATTTGCGCTGCGCTCGACAAAGCGCACATGAATGTACCGGCAGGGGGGAATGAAGGTGGGTGGATTCTTCAAAGATACGACATCCGGGGTACCGTGTCAAAACGGCGTCGCACTCCACGATCCGAGCCGCGCATCAAGTTCACTGGAGCTGATAAGGCCTGCTGCACCGCCATTTTCTCCGATTTTCCAGCCGGCGTAGAAAATGGCCCTTCGGAGGGCCTTCGCCGAATCCCCGAAACGCAGCCACCCGTCAAGAAATGCTGAAAACAGGGCATCTCCGGCTCCGATCGTGTTCACGACGGGCCTGGGAGTGATCGCCGGAAATCTTTTCGGCTCCTGATCCCGCCCGGCCAGCATCGCGCCGTCCCCGCCCAGGCCGATTACCAGGAGTCGCGTCGAAAAGCGCTCCAGGAGTTCGCCCGCGAACTCTTCGGGAGAGCAGGGAAGATTCTCGTGGCTCATGAAAAGAATGTCGGCATTCTCCAGCCAGTCGCGATTGTACTCGTCGTCGAGCGAGCCAAGCGCGTGAAGATCGGCCGCTATGACCTTTCCGAGTTTTCTCGCCTCGAACAGCAGCGGTCTCGAAAAGTTGATGTTGCACAAGACGGCGATATCGGCATCGCGAGCGGCCGCGGCAAATCTGTCAACCGGGAAAACCGATTCCTGCATCTTTCTCAGATCGAGATTGATCTGACGCCGGCCTTCCCGGTCAACCAGAATCGCAGAGTGAGCGGTACCGCCGCGCACCGTGACGATATCAGCGTCATCGACACCTGCAGCGACTATTTCCTCCCGGCACATGCGCCCTGAAACGTCATCACCGAGAAGCGAGAGATACCGGACACCGTTTCCAAGAACCGTCAGCGCCCGTGCAACGTTGAACCCGACGCCGGAAGTCGTTGCCCGGACACCGTCTTCAAGATAACGGACAGGAAAATAACCGATCGGAAACCCATCCACAAGGACGGTCGTTTCAAGGTTCGTCAGCCCGCAGACGAGGATATTCGGCATATGGCTCTCCCATGCATAAGGTCGTGTCATCCACATTACCAGATTTCGGGAATGAACCGTTATTTCCCCGTGATCCGTGAACGTATGGACCGTTCAGAGAGCCAGTCATCGTACATCGAACAGGTTGTGAAAACGATTTCAGTTGACAAACGGGTCAAATTATAGCATCGTCTAATTAGATTAGATCAATCTAACATTTCACATGCGCGAGATCGACATCAGGCATTCAGCCCTTTCCCCTGTCATCGGAGGACCAATCCATGAAAGCAGCATTGTTCGTGAGCGCAGTTCTTGTTTTCATCCTGTCTGCCACATTCTCAGCTCAGGCAGAATGCGGTTCGTGCAGTCCCATTCAAGCCCGGGGCAGTCCGGCCCCTCAGTGTCCTGACGGCGTTTGCGCAACCATCAACGAACACTTCCAGACCAGCTCTCTGAAATCTCCCGGAGGATCAAGCATCACAACCGAAGGCTTGAAAGCCCTTCTTCAGTCGAAGGTGCCCCTCACGATTCTCGATGCCCGCAGCGGTATATTCGACGATCGCCGGCGCATTCCGGGTGCAAAGGCCCTGAACGCTGAAAGCAAGGTCAGCGAAATCGTCAAAATCCTTCCCGAAAAGGAATCGCTGATTGTTACATACTGTGCGAATCTGAAGTGTCCCGCCAGTCACAACCTGTCCGAACGCCTCAAATCTCTCGGATACAAGAACGTTCTCGAGTATCCCGAGGGCATTGCAGGCTGGATCAAATCCGGCCACGAGGTGGAAACCGTCTCCAGGAAGTAGAACCCGTATGCGTTTTCATCCCCTCCCTCCTGCAAGCAAACCTGAATGTATGCTCCCGGGCAACCCGCCCGGGAGCTTTTTTGAGCCCCCGAATGAAGGCGGGAACCGGCAGATGCTGACCCGACGAAATGCCCGGCATGTGATCGGACCTTTTGTTCCAGAAGTTCTGGAATGATTTTTTTGCCTTTTGGAACGGATCTGGTCAAGAATAGATGAAATGCTTTTCATGCGAGGAGGCTTTATGAGCATGTATGGAATGAAGTTGCCGGCATTGTGCGCATTTCTTTGTCTGATCGCATGTTCAGTCGTTTTCAGCGCGGCCCCGATGGCCGGCACGCAAGCCCCCGGTTATTTCAGAATGATGCTCGGGGATTTTGAAATCACAGCGCTTCTCGACGGCACCAGTGAGTTCTCACCGGAACTGCTGCTCAACACCACACCTGCTCTCACGAAAAAGTTATGGGAGCAGCAGTTCATCTTTTCCGGGAAAGCTCCGGGCTGCGTCAACGCGTTTCTCATCAATACCGGGAAACATCTCATCCTGATCGATGCCGGAGCGGGCGGGGTTTTCGGCCCCACCATGGGATTTGCCGTCGAAAACCTCCGCGCCTCGGGATACCGGCCGGAAGACGTTGACACGATTCTTTTGACGCATCTTCACGGCGATCATGTCGGCGGCCTGATCGGCAAGGATGGCGAACGTGTCTTTCCCAACGCGGTCGTCATGGTATCGAAAGCTGAAAACGAGACATGGCTTTCCGCGGAAGAAGCCGCCAAAGCGCCACCGGCCAGGCAGAACTCGTTTTCTCTGGTCCGGAAAGCCGCGGCTCCGTATCTGGCAGCCAAGTGCTGGAAGACTTTCGAGCCCGGCGCCGAGCTGTTCCCAGGGCTGCAAACCGTGGCTGCAACCGGCCACACTCCCGGTCACACCGCTTATCTGGTGACTTCGAACAATCAGCAGCTCCTGTTCATGGGCGATGTGATTCACAATGCGGCGACCCAGTTTTCGCATCCGTCGATCGCCGTTCAGTATGACAGTGACAGCGTCAAGGCTGTCGAGTGCAGGAAAGCGGTCTTTTCGAGACTGGCCCGGGATAAGATTCTCGCAGCCGGCGCTCACCTGGCCTTCCCCGGAATCGGGTATCTCCGCGCCGAAGGCGCAGGCTACGTCTGGATACCGGTAACACGTCCCCTGCCGGGCAGCACGGCGCAGTGAATCGCAATGAGGAGAAATGCAATTATGCCGAGTTGCTGGTATAGTGGTCGAAACGGGTCAGTCGACCCTCATGGGGGAAAGCATGAAGCGTAGCACGATCGGTTGGCTGGCAGGCACCATGTTCGCCGCAGTTCTTGGCTGTACAGGTGCCATTGCCTCGGAGAACGAGAGCCGCTGGGCAATTACACTGCCCGCCGAGACCGCAAAGTCGGTGATAACGAAAGCTGACGATTCCCAGATCGCCTGGACGACGATCGGCGCGAATACGGTTATCATCTGCAGAGGCCGGTTTGCCGAGGATCTTGTCCGGCGCCACCCGGAAGCTTCGACCACCCCGTTCCGTCCGGGTGAAGAAGCCTGGCTGCTTTCGACGAAAGACCCGGCGCTGCGTGGCCGAGTGCTCCCGGGCGTGCGGAAAGTGTTCTCCAGACAGGGTTATCACGTGGTGCTGGCCGGTGAAACCGCCCGCATGGGCCTCTCGCGCTGGCTTTCCGACTTCACCCGGCTCGACCCGCTTCCGGCGGACACCGTCGTTCTGACGCCTCCCACCAGACCCGGAAGATCAGAGCCATCCCCGGCAGATCCGATCGCGGCCTTCGTGAACACTCTGGACAGGACGGCTTTTGCCGCCGACCTGAAGGCGTTCAGCGATCTTCAGACACGGTATACCTATGCCGCGGGCGGTGCAAAGGCTCTTGATTACTGCGAAACGTCGCTGAAGAATATGGGATTGTCGGTCCGCCGCCAGGCGTTCGGCAGCTCAGGCACCCCCAGCGCGAATATTGAAGCTGTTCAGCCCGGCTTCGATCCGGCAAACGCCGGCGAAGTCGTGATCATCGGCCATCTCGACAGCACGTCGCCGAAGGCCTCCAGTCTGGCTCCCGGCGCTGACGACAACGGATCGGGCGCAGCCGGCGTGCTTGCTCTCGCCCGGCTGATGCAGGGCCGCAAGGGCCGCGCAAGCGTCAGATACGTCATCGTGATGGGGGAAGAGCAGGGCCTGCTCGGTTCGAAGGCGTATGTGGCGGGGCTTTCTCCGGCCGAGATCGCCGGACTCCGGGCCGTTATCAACATGGATATGATCGGCTTCGATGCAAAGCCGCCCCTCTCGGTGGTTCTTGAAACAGCCAGATTTAACCAGGAGATGGCGGATCGCATGACCGAGCTTGCAGCCGCCTATACGACGCTTTCGACGCAGATCAGCGTGAATCCATGGGGTTCAGATCATGTCCCGTTCCTGAAAAAGCAGGTTCCGACGGTGCTGACG
>CAZQYQ010000256.1:0-6829 GCA_964597625.1 uncultured bacterium | reverse complement strand
AGTTAGAAAAAGCGAAGCAGCAGCTGATCGCCGCAACGGTTTTCGGACGCGAGACGGCTGAATCCCAGGCGTTCACGTATGGCCAGTTCGGCATTCTGGGCCGCCTGGAAGAAGCTGATGCCTATCTCGACCGCATCCGCAGAGTCTCCACCGAGGATGTGAAACGCGTTGCCCGCAGCCTTTTCACGGAAAACGGCATGTCGACTGTTTCCTACGAACCCAGGATCGCCTCCGGTCCCCAGAAGCCCGAAATGATAACGCTCGAGAATGGAATCCGGCTGATTCTACGCGAGAATCACTCGTCTCCGCTCGTTGCCGTCTCGATTCATGCCGATGCCGGCGGCCTCCGCGAAGGCAGAAAAGAAGCCGGACTGGCCAACCTGACAGCGGAACTCCTGATGAAGGGCACGGAAAAGCACAAGGCCGACGAGATCGCCAGGACATTCGAGTCCCTTGGGACCCAGATTACCTGTGAAGCCGCAAAAAGTTTCTCATCCATTGAGATGCAGTGTCTGTCCGAGAAGTTCGAACCTTCGTTCGATATGCTCATGGAGATCCTGACTTCGCCGGTATTCCCGGAAGAAGAGTTCGAAAAGGAGCAGGAAAAGGCGCTCGAGGAAATCAAGGAACAGGAAGACGATCTGTATCAGTTCACAAGTCATCGCGTCATGGAGGTTCTCTTTCCGGGGCATCCGCTTGGGTATTCGAATCTGGGCCTTCCTGAGCAGGTGAAGGATATGAGCCGGAACGACGTGAGTGAATTCTTCAAAGCAAATTATGTCGGTTCCGGCATGGTGATCTCCGTCGTTGGCGATATCTTTATCCGCGATGTGAAAGACCGCCTGATGTCGAAACTGTCCGACATTCCGAAGGGGAGTTTATCCGAGGTGCGTGAACCGAAACTGGCGGCAATCGAAGCACCCGTGAAGGTTCATGAGCGCAAGAACCGTGAACAGGCCCAGATCATGGTTGCAACACGAACCTTCAGCAGAAATGACCCGCGTGGCCCGGCTATGGATGTTCTCAAGAATATCCTTTCCGGAAGCATGTCTTCGAGACTGTTCACGAATCTTCGCGGCAAGGATTCGCTCGCATACTCGGTTTTTGCGGCGCATGTCGGAACCCGTGTCACCGGGTATTTCTTCGCAACGCTCAGCACGGCTGTCGAGCGGGCTGAAACCGCTCAGGCCAGGCTTGTGGAAGAACTCGAAAAGATCCGCAACGAGGGATTTTCCGACGAGGAAATGAATGATGCCAAGCAATATATTATCGGCCAGCATGCTCTCGAACTGGTCAACAACCAGGCGCAGGCGGATGTTTTCGCGGGCGATGAGTTCCTGGGACTCGGGTTCGATTATTTCGAGAAGTATCCTGAGCTGGTCAAAGCCGTGAAGCGTGAGGATGTCACGAAGATCATGCAGGAGAATCTGCTCGGAAGCGGATCCTATGTGCTTGGGATCACAACTCCCTGATCTTGTTGCCTGAAGAAAAAACCCCCGGGGCTTCTCGCTGGAAGCCCCGGGGGTTTTTTCTGGTCTGTGAAGTCAGTGTGTCCCGTATTTCTGTTTCAGAACATCGAGACACCGAAATGTCGCATCAACGGCCACCCTTCCTGCAAAAACCGGCAGCACAAGCATAAGAATTCCCGCTGCGAGCATCGACATGGCTGACAACCCCTTTCCGGATCAGACGGCCGGTTGGGCTGTGAGTTCGACGAGCTGCTGGGCCCTGTTGCGCATCCGCTCAAGAAGCTCGGTGCCCAGGTTGGTAATCGTTCCGGCGCCGAGAGTGAACACGACGTCTCCCGGTTCAAGCGTCTGCATCAGCTGAAACGCCAGATCATCGGATATGCGGACGAGCTTTGCCTTGCGCCGTTCCGCGACCGGCATCTGGTCGAGAATGAGCTTGCTCGTGACGCCTTCGATCGGCTGTTCCGAGGCAGCGTAAATATCGGTGATGAAAAGCTTGTCGCAATCGCTGAAGCAGCGGCCGAACTCACGGCACAAAAGCTGTGTCCGGGTGTAGCGGTGTGGCTGGAATACGACGATGACCCGGTTTGCATTGAGCGACCGTGCAGCTGCCAGCGTCGCGCTGATTTCGTTCGGGTGGTGACCGTAATCGTCAATAACCGTGATTCCGTCGAATGATCCCTTGAGCTCGAATCGCCGGCCGGCTCCGCGGAAGCGCCTGAGACCATCCTGGATCTGGCGGATCGTCAGGCCGATATCGAGGCCGAAGGCAATGACCGGAAGTGCGTTGAGCACATTGTGACGGCCGGGCACGCGAAGTTCGAACGTGCCGCGCAGAACACCGCCGATGATCAGAGTGAACTGTGAGCCGAAGGGCTGCAGGTCGATCTCCGTCGCCATGATATCAGCCGGGTTCGAGATCCCGTAGGTGATGACCCGGCGGTTTTCGGGCAGAGCCATGTTGCGGGCGATCGGGTCGTCCGTGCAGAGATACAGCGTGCCTTTGGGGATGATATGGCCGGCGAAAATCTCGAATGCTTTGACGATCGCACCGAGGCTTTCGTAGTGGTCCATGTGGTCGTTATCGATATTGGTGATGATCGCGCTGTGAGGGAAATACTTGAGGAACGTGGCATCGCTTTCATCGGCTTCGGCGACGAACAGGCCGGAACGGCCGGCTCGGGCGTTTCCGTTAAGCGCGGGAACGTGACCGCCGACAACGCAGGTTGGATCCTGGCCGGCTTCGACCAGCATCGTTGAAATCATGGATGAAACCGTCGTTTTCCCGTGGCAGCCGGCAACGGCAATGCCCGTATGAGCATCCAGAAACAGTTCGGCGAGCAGATCGGAACGATGGCAGATCGGCAGATCGCGGCGGCGGGCTTCAAGGAGCTCCGCGTTATCGGGGGAAATCGCGGTTGATACGATTACTTTTGCGGTATCGGCCGGGATGTTCGAGGCCGAGTGGCCGACGAAAATGTGCGCTCCGGCCGCTGTGAGGGCCCTGGTGTTGGCGCTGGAGGCTACATCAGACCCGCTGACCGGCTTGCCGGCGGTGAGACAGATCTGGGCCAGACCGCTCATCCCAACTCCGCCGATGCCGATAAAATGGATCCTTGTGCTCTGTTCCATGGTTAGGCTGAATGCCTCCTTGCGTTTGTCATCTGTGGATCGATCTTCTTCGTAAACCATCGGCTCGGGTCAGGACTTTACTGAGCGGTTTGTTACGAAAACAGACACAAACGCGAAAAAGGTGCTGCCTGGAACGGCGGACTCTGCCAAAAGAACGGCCTCCTGCTCGAATTTGACGCGACACATTATCATACGGTACAGCGAAATGCAAATGGAAGCCGGATGCGGGTCATCTTTTCGGGGAATACAGCAGGCATGCCATACCGGAACTGGTCTGAACAACGATCGAGGGCAGCTGCCGGGATTTGAACCCGTGGCCGCGGCAGCCGTGGGGTGAGGACGGTTCCCACGTCACGAAATAATGGGCGCAGCGGAAACAATCGATTCTGGGTTTGCCGGAGGCATTTTTGCCGCTTGAATTGTTGCTTTGAGCTGTCATTGGTTCAGCAGCATTTGTACTGGGAGAGAGCTGAAATGTCAATATTCACCACGCATGCAATTGCCGGATCCCGGGCCGACGGAGTATTCTTCCATCCGGTAGCCGGAGGAGCAGGATGATGAGATATGTGTGGACGCTGATTCTGGTGTGGGCGCTCGTCAGGGCCGTCCTGCTGGGACTTGCCTGGTATGGGGATATTGATCCGGTCAGGCGTGAACGGGTTTTGACCTTTTTCACGGCCGATGACGTGGCGCGCGGTCGCGAGTATATGAAAAACGGTTTTGCCGCGCGCGTCGTGTACGGGTATGTTCAGCTTGCGGTGCTGTTGCTGCTCTGGCGAAGCGGGGTGTTGCGGCTTCTCGAGTCTCGCCTGGAAGCGGTGATGCCCGGAAGTTTCTGGTGTTCCGGGGCCTGTATGATTCTTGTGGTTCTGATCGTGGAGCGGCTTGTCATGATGCCCTTCGATTTTTATCTTGGGCATCTCTGTGAGCAGCGCATGGGGTTCAGCGAGATGACGGCGGCCCAATGGGTCTGGCGCTATGCAAAAGGCTGCATGGTCGGCTGGGTTGTTCAGATCGCGGGAATTCTGACGGCGCTGGCGGTCCTGAAATGGTGCGGAAGCTGGTGGCCGCTGCTTTTGCCCGTCGCGACGACGGCGTATGGAATCGCGATCACGCTTTTGATGCCGTATCTGATTACCCCGTTGTTTTACGAACAGAAACCCCTGGCCGGTGGGGCTCTGCGAAACCGGATCATGGAAATAGCCTCGAATGCCGGCGTGCAGGTCGATGACATCTATGAGATCGATGAAAGCAGATATTCAAAACATACGAATGCATATTTTACAGGTCTCTTCGGACGCAGGCGCATCGTGCTGTATGACACACTCATCAAGAGCCACACGGTTGATGAAGCGGCACTGATTTTTGCCCATGAAGCCGGCCACTGGAGGCACGACCACGTGCGAATCGGCCTGACGCTCGGTTTTCTCGGCGCATTTGCGGGAGCGCTGCTGCTCTGGTGGCTGTATCCGGTTCTCCTGGCGGATCCGTCGATGAAGCTCGCCGAGATCTGGAAGGCGACCAATCTGCCGTTTTTCCTTGCGGCGGCAATCGTGCTGGGCCTGTTGACCGCGCCGATCGAGTCGCAGATCAGCCAGGCATTCGAGCGTCAGGCCGACTGGGCTTCTCTCGAGCTGACAGGGCTGGAAAAGGTTTTTGTCGATGCCGAAGTCCGGCTGGCCCGGGATAACCGGGGAGACCTGCTGCCCCATCCGTGGCGTGTCTTCTGGCTCTACAGCCATCCGCCCGCGATTGACCGCATTGCCATGGCAGAGCGGTTCCGTCTGGAGCGCGACGGCGGGAAAAGCGCACCGCAATAAAAAATGATGCGCCGCACCCGATGGGGTTGTGCGGCGCATCATGGAAAGAACCAGGAATTCTTACACGTTGCTTTCCTGGCCGTTGAGCGTGAAGATGACCTTCTCGATGCCGAACTCCTGTTTGTATTTGCCGGCGAAGTCGATGGCTGCAATCATCTGTTGATTCAGCAGCCACTTTGCCGTGCGGCCGATCACCAGATGGCAGGCGGTTCCCTGGGTATTCACGACGCTTTTCAGTTCCACGTGGCGGAGACTCTTTTCGAGTTCCTTCGCGCCGGTTTCCGCCCAGCGGCGTGCGAGCTCCCGGCGCGCAGGATCTTTTTCAAACGCAGGCAGAGAAAGGCTGAGAACCTGGTCATACAGGATCGCGTCCGCCTGCTGCTGGGAGATCGCCGAAATCGGATGGGCCGGTGCCCGCTGTAAAAGCGTTTCACGATCCGGCTCCCGGCGGCCCTGAAGCGTCTTGTCGAACGGGATCTCGAATTTGAGGAACTGCCTGTCGGCTTCCGAAATGAGACTTTCCTGTTTCGGATCATCAGAAAGATGGTTGACTCCGTAGACAATGCGTTCCGGATCAACTTTCCAGCCGCGGCGCATCTCCTCGAAATGATCGACCAGGCCGCGGACCGAAACGTTTCTGCTCGAAATGAGATAGACAATCTTGCTGCACGACTGGACGAGCTCCTTGGTGACTTTCGTGAACGTCGAGCTCGAGTCGACGACGACGAACTCGAACGATTCGAGAACGGTCTTCAGAAGCGCGAACGTATGGAACTCTTTCAGCCTCAGATCGGTGAGCCCGTTTTCCTGAGGAAGCAGCGTGAGCAGGCCGCATGGAGTCTTGACGATATACTTTTTCAGGTCGGTGATACGTTCACGGTCAACGAGTTCGTCGATGATGTGAGAGCGCTGCTCGATGCCGAGCTGGCGGACAACCCGGTCATCACGCAGATTCGGATCGAACAACAGGACTTCCTTGCCGAGATTCTGCTGCATCGCCAGGGCCAGGTTGCGTGCGAACAGGCTCTTTCCGGAAGAGGTGTCGGGGCCCATGACGGCGAAAACGGATCCGGTTTTGGAAACGACGCTGCCGAGGTTGGAGCGGGCCAGCCGGTCACACAGCGTCCGGATGATGGCGATCGAGACTTTTGGGGCTTTCTCCAGGATCGAGGCGAGGGCGTCTTTCTTCAGGCTGATGACTTCGGTTTCAGCCAGGGCGATCGCGCTTGCCGTACGGGGTTCATCGGTGAGCAGCGCCATCTCGCCGAAATACTCGCTCAGCTTGAGGTGGGTGAGCACCTTGCGTCCGCCGTGGCCGTCGTCGCAGAAAATCTGAACAATACCAGACCGTATAATAAACATCGAGTCGGCCTTCTGCCCTTCCTTGCAGATGAAGGCATCACGCGGGAATTTGATCAGTTCGGTCCGTTCGTTCAAGCACTTCAACTCTTCGTCGGTGAGACCGGAAAACAGGGAAACGCCCTTGAGAAACTCGGTCTGGTTCATGGAACTCCTCTCGAAACTTTAAAGATCGGATGGAATAATGCTATCGGTGCCGTCTTCAGGTGTCAACGGGTTCCGGCGGGATCGCCCGTCGGATCGAACGCCCGGTACTGGACAGCTTCGGAGATATGCGCGGTTGAGATCCCGGCGGCGCCTTCAAGATCCGCGATCGTGCGGGCAACCCTGATGATCTTGTCATACGCCCTGGCGGAAAGATTGAACCGGCGGACAGCCTGGAGAAGCAGATGCTGGGCCGAATCGTCGAGAATCGCATCCGTTTTGAGCCTTTTTGACGGAAGGTGCGCATTCAGCATCAGCCGTCCTCGCGGATGACGCGCATGCTGGCGGCGCCTTGCGGCGGCAACGCGTTCGCGGACGACAGCCGATTCTTCCGCTTGCGAACCG
>CAZQYQ010000255.1:0-6841 GCA_964597625.1 uncultured bacterium | reverse complement strand
ACAATACGACATGTCGAAACAGCATATCGAAACTCGTTTCAACAGGCCGCCCACGCCTGTATTCAATGCCGATTTCGATGCCGTTGCCGCTGAAATGGCACTTCGAAGGCAAAGCATCGATGCAAAGCGCACGGAATTGTCGAACCGCCTGTCCGAATTAAATATCCGGCTTGATATCTTTCGCAGTGCGAAATCGAATCTCGATGCTTTTCTCGACAATCAGCCAACTCCGCGCGACATACAGAAGGAATCGATCAAGATCGCCGATGAGGCAGCTCCCGAAGATGACATTCCCGATAAGGACCTTCTGGAGCTAATCAAGCACCGGTGTGGCGCCTGCCGGAATGCCGATCGGGACAGAGATGTGAAGAAAAACGCCATCGACAGGCTTCGCAGAAAGCTGCAGGAGGCGTTCGGCAATTCCACGGTTCAGGCGCTGAAAAACTTCGTCACGACCATGCAGGGCGGGGATGCCCTGGATGACCCCGAGGCTGTCCGCAGCGTGTTCGGAAAGTGTTTCGAGATCATCGAAAAGCTGCGCAGTGACACGGTGTTGCAACGCACCAACGCAGAGAAAGACCAGGCGGAACTGACGCGTACCTGCACGAATCTGGTATCCCGTTTTCTCGAGGAGGTGCGTCAGATCGACAGCCGGTCCCGGATCGATCTCGGCGACAGATCCGTGAAGATGATAGAGCTTCATATCGACGAAGCCGACGGGGAACTCCGTGAACGAAGGGTGCGGGAGTATGTGGACCGCCTGGTGAGGGAGCTTGGCGAAAGGGAGTTCGACCCGAAGCAGCTGCGCATGGAGATCGAGAAGCGCCTGATCCCGGCACGGCTTCTGGATGCCGCCTGCGATCTCGACAAAGCGCGCATCAAGGTCAGGAAACCCGCGCGACCGCCAAACAAACCCCGCACGGCGGACTGGGAAGAAGTCCCGAAATTTTCAGGCGGCGAAAAATTCGTCTGTTATTTTGCCTTATATATATCGTTACTGACCTATATCCGGGCGAAAAAAACCGCATCTGGGCATTCGAACAAGGTTCTTCTGGCCGACAATCCCTTCGGCCGCATGTCGGCGGAGTTCCTGATGGACGCCATGTTCACGCTCGCCCGCCATACCGACACGCAGATGATCTGTTTCACGGCACTGAAGGAAACCTCCATTCTCCAGCATTTCCCGCGCCTCTTCAGCATGGTCCTGCGCCCCAACCTCGACGGCCGCGAAATCATGACGACAGACGCGAAAATGCTTTCCCTCGAAACCGCCCGCCTCGTCCTCCCCCGCCAACCCGTGTTGTTCTGATCCCGGGACGGAATCAACGATTCAAAAGAAGGCTCCAAAATAGATCCGGGCGTGGTTCGCTGGGAACCACGCCCGGGTTTTCGTTATCGGAATCAGTGAACGTTCAGCGATCCTTCGCCGTAGAGACCGCGCAGACAGTCTTCTTCGAGATCGAAATACATGGCATCGATTCGATCGTTATCGGAAGCGGAATCGCCCGAACCGCAGATCGGATACAGGCTGCGGATTGTGTTATCAAACGTGTATAACTGCCAGGTGTACGCATGCCCGTTGATGTTGGCATCGAACTGGACGGCGGAAGGGGCATTGCCGCCATTCCGGCGCGCAGTCTCGATCGCGATATGCCCGAGAGCCAGGATCACCTGCGCGGAGTTTCCGATCGTAAAACCGCCCTTGCTCTTTTTGAGCGTCGGCAGAGGGCCATTGCCATCGGGGTCCCAGGTGAAACGCCCGGTGTAAATGTCGTTGTCCGTCACATGATCGATGCTGCCCTGGATCTTCGTGCGCCCGGCCAGCTCGTCGGAGTAAAATTTGTACCACCAGTGGTATCCGCTGACCGATGTGCTCTTCATTTCGCCGCAGATCACATGTTCAAACCCTGCACCGGCACCGAACCAGTTCAGTTTCAGATCTTCGATGGAGGTGTTGGTGATTTTCAGGGCATGCTGAATAACCGGGTCGTTCTCGATCGAAGCGAGATACGCATTGATTTCTTTCGAATTCTTTTTCAGCTCCGGGGTTCCGACTTTGGGGTCGAAACAGGACGCGAGCTTGATCGCCGCCTGATAAGCGGGGGGAACCGCGCCATCGAACCGCGTGAACAGGTGTTGTTTTCCATCGATCGTGATTCCTGGAATCGCATCGCGGTCAAGCTTGGCCAAGCCGGTGCATGCCTTGGAAATCTCTGAACTGAGGCCGGACGGGCTGCCCTGGTTCCCGCCACGCAGGCTGCGGGCGCGGGACAGAGCAAGATCGAATTCAGCCCGGTTGTTGATCAGGCCGGCGGAAATGCTGTTCTGGAGGGCTCGTTGCAGATTGACATCTTTGATCCCGGAAAGCAGCCCGGGCAGTTCGGAGACGGATTCCGCCAGGACCGGCGAAAAATTCAGGAAAAGGGCCGCCATCCCGAGAGCCATCATTCGGCGAGTCATGCTGATCATGCAATTCCTCCATACTCAGATACATGCGAGCAAAGACAACACGTTCGTGTCCGTAACGCAGCAATTTCTTTGCCACATCCTCCGAGAGCACACAACATGCCCATAGACGACATTTCCTGATCGTTCCCGGGGAACTCACAAGCGAAACCGCCCGTTTTTCATCACTTTCCGGAAAAAAACCGGCACCTCCGAGGCGTTTCATCGACCCTCCTGGTTGCTTCACACATCTTCAAGACGGCAAACGATTCTTTTATATATAATGCTATATCTTGCAAATCACAGCAGGCAACCATCGTCTTCCCTGTGATTCGCAGGAGTGTTTCCATCTTTGCTATAATGCATGCCAGCAGGTAGAAATGAAAGAAACGGGAGGTTCGCATGTACACACTGGTTCTGCTTCGGCATGGGGAGAGCACCTGGAACAAGGAAAACCGGTTCACGGGCTGGACGGACGTGGATCTTTCGGAGAAAGGCATCGAAGAGGCGCACAAGGCCGGTCGTATTTTGAAGGAAATGGGGTTCACGTTCGATATCGCGTATACGTCGGTGCTCAAGCGCGCCATCCGCACGCTCTGGATCACCCTCGACGAGATGGATCTGATGTGGATCCCGGTACACCGCAGCTGGCGCCTGAACGAGCGGCACTATGGGGCCCTGCAAGGCCTCAATAAAGCGGAAACGGCTGCCAAATACGGCGACAATCAGGTTCTTGTCTGGCGGCGCAGCTATGACACGATGCCTCCCGCGCTCGATCCGGCTGACAATCGGTTCCCGGGCCATGATCCGAGGTATCGCGACCTGGCGAAGTCAGACCTGCCGCTCACGGAAAGTCTCAAGGAAACCGTGGCGCGCTTCCTGCCCCACTGGAACAATACAATAGCTCCAGTTATCAAAACGGGAAAAAAGGTGCTGATCGCCGCTCACGGAAACAGTCTGCGAGCGTTGGTGAAACACCTCGACAATGTTTCGGAACAGGAAATCACCGAACTGAACATTCCCACCGGCATGCCGCTGGTGTATGAACTGGATGCCCAGCTCAAGCCCATCAGGCATTACTACATCGGCGACCCCGTCGAAGTAGCGAAAGCCATGGAAGCCGTCGCCAACCAGGGGAAAGCGAAAAAGTAACGAACACAACGAATCACAGAGGCACAGAGCCACGGAGATCCGGTTCTTCTCCGTGTGCTCTTTTTCAGTTGCACCCGGTTGGTGAAATCAAGGGAATATCTGTCATCTGATCTGTTCGATGGCGATGCCGAAGGGCTCGAGGGCTTCGCGCCAGGCGGAACTCCAGGAACCGCGGGCGAGAATATGATGATTTCCGAGAGGGGCGCGACCAAGCACCTCGGCTGCCCCCGGAATCCGCAAACGCACCTGGGTGCGGCACAGGTCTTCCCGGTATTCATGAGGAACCACGTCGCCTTCAGCAATGAAAAGCCGGCCGAGATCGCTGCCGCCAAGTCTCATGACGGTCATCCTGCCGGGCGGAATCGTTCCGGCGATCCCGATGCCGATCCCGGACTCGAAATGCGACCGCCAGGTGATATCGTGAACCATCGACGAAGCGATGGTGCAATGCGCGAACACGATGTCATCGCCGGCAAATATCGACGGATTGGCCATGAATGAAGCTTCGCCGCTGAGCAAACGATGAATATGCATCGTTATCAATGCCGGAACATCCCCTTCACAGCCGGCGGTCACGCCCTCGTCATTGAGCCTTGAAAGAGCGACGCAACCGCTTGTTCCAAGCTTCTGCAAAAGATCGAAGCATCTCAGCGTCACGGCGGACAGGCCATGACCGGCAACCAGGCGGCGCATCGCGATGTACAACTTCAACGCCCGTTCCCTGTCATTGTCGGAAGGCTCAACCCAGGTTCCGGATTTCGGCAGCCCCTGAAAGCCTCCGGCCATATCCTGATCGGTAATCATCTCCCAGGCGTCATGCACTTCCCCGATCGGAATTTCCTTGATCGACAGGCCGAGACGCTGCCTGAACAGAGTTGCGTTGACGCTGCTTGCAATCAGCCAGTCTGATGGCGCGCCGACGACTCCAACGACGGACTCGCGAAGTGCCCGGACCAGCGTCAGGCCTTTCCCGCGAAGATCTATTTTCGCGGCCAGTTCTCCGGTATCACCGTGCAGGAGCCGCGCGGTTTTTGCGCCCTGGGCATTGAGCCAGGCCAGAATCTCGAGGCCGGCCGGAAGCGAGTTGGAGTGCGGAAGCGTGAGAAGGGTGATGGGTCTGCCGTCGGCGACAATCCTGGGATACAGCTCGCGGAATTCATGCTCGGTGCCGCCCGTTAAAAGGCAGATCAGAGGAAATTCAACCCTGCCGAAACGTTCAGGCGAAATTTCCTCGATGTCGAGTTTTTCCCGCAGATCCGCCAGGAGACGGTTTATCGTCTCTCTCACCCGGTTCTTCTCATGAATCGGTGATGCAAGCGACAGCATGCCGTATTTCATGGCCGCGTCCTCCCCTATGTTGAGTTTTCATCGTGGACTGCCGCTGTTGAACACCGTTCACCGCGATCCCGAACCTGTCGCACCAGAAACGGCTTCATGCAGAATCGGCATGAGAAAAGGAGATATCAGACCGTGATCGATGGGCCCTGCCCTAAGGAAGGCGACGGCGGAGATCGCCGATGACAGCCTCGACCGCCGTTTCAACACTCCTCATCTGATCGGGAGAATTTTCGAGGTTGATCCCCGCGCCGGCTGTCTGACGCTCGGATTCATCGCCCATGGGAAAATCAGTTATATTCACAAGACTATAGTAGATCACCGACGGAGCATGCCGCCTTATAAACTTTGCAATATAATATTGTTCGCAATCCACAGAAAGCGTTCGCCGCAGCCTCAGATCATTGATCCGGGACTGCGTTTCGGCAAGCACGGACGGAACCGTCGCATGCCTGGCATACGAAACCATGCCGGCGACATTCAACCCGGCGGCTGCATTGTCGATGACGATTTCCGCTGAATCGTCCGCGGGCGAATGGCCGGCAAAAAAGATTTTTGACGGGGCCAGCCAGCCGAAGCGATGCGTTACTCCCCGATGCAGCCCGCCGCCGGTGCCGGCGGCAACGACGGCTTTCAGCCCGCGTCCGACCAACAGTTCGAGAACCTTTGCCGGCAGCGAACCGTAGTTGGCGCCAAGTCCTGACAGGGCCATGACAAGGGGTTTCCGGGTTTCGGACAGGCGCAGTCTGCCGATCCTGAGCTCGATATCCCCGATTTTGACCTGGCGCTGTTGTTCAAGATACCGCTTCAGGGGAGTCGTGAAGCCAACGAAAAAGACGGAAACTGGCTCGCCGAGTCCGCGAATGAAGGCTCCAAGTTCCTCTGCCTCCGGAAGTCGGGCTTGCGGCCGGCGGAGAGTCTCGATGTTTCTGTCGATGACGGGCCCATGGCCCCGCCGCAGAAAATACACGCGGGCCTCGTGATTCAGCAGCTGATCATCGGTATGGAATCCATACTCGGCAATATAGACACGATCGCCGTCCGGCCGGTATCCCAGCATCGTCCGCCGCCTGCGGTTGAAACCGCAGGCATTCATCTTGAACATGCGTGTACAGCCGCGGGAAGCGAGATACGCACACGCCTCACGCTCACCGCACATCAACAGGGCCCAGTGACAGCGGCGGTCGAGTTGAAGGGGTTTCAGCTCCGGCCCGGTCTGGATGTCAAGATACTCATCGAGATTCACAAGCGAGTGCGGAGCAAACCTGTCGGTCCGCAGAAGCTCCCTGGAATACCCGGTTCTGATACCTTTCGGCATGGCTGAACCGGCAACGGGCACGGACACGGTTTCGAGAGTGATATTGCCCAGTGGCAGATAGGTTTTCAAAAACCAGTCGAGACTGCGCGTGGACGATGCTCGCGGCAACACCCCGATATTGAAGTCGGCATCGAGATACCCGAGAATCGTTTCCCGGTAATCGTCGCCGGGGTTGAGCATGGCATACGTCGACGGTTTCATGAAATCGTCGCGCCGCATGCTCATCCAGAGACGCTCATGGCTACCGCCCGGCATGTCGGAGATCAGCATGTCGAACAGCACGCGATAGTTGTAACGCCGGAGCGTGTTTTCCCAGGTGAGAATGAAAGTATCGGTGGCGCTGGTTTCCTTCCGCGCGTGGCCTGGAAAGACGAACCGATCGAACAGATCTTCTCTCGAAAGCTTCTCATCCATGATGACTGCGGCTTCCGTGGCAAAGCCCAGGTTCGTCATCAACTCCCCGGCACCCACCTCGGCAAGCACTGACCGCATGCTCTCCATGTCGTCCGCCTGCGTGATGCTGCGCAGCAGATCGAAATACAGCATATCGAATGGATAGCTGCGGGTCAGGCGTTCCAGCTGCCAGTTGTG
>CAZQYQ010000254.1:0-6865 GCA_964597625.1 uncultured bacterium | reverse complement strand
TCCGGTGGGCTGCACCGTCGCGCCTGAACAGTCTCCCGAGGCCAGCTTCACGCCACGCCAGGGCGGCGTCTGCCCGGGAATCGTGGCGCCCGTGCAGGTGTTCTCAAGCCAGAGATTCCACCGCAGGAATTTCAGGTCGTTGGCTGACAGGACCCCGGTATCGGTTCTCGTTCCGCGATCAGCCTGCGAAGACCCGGCGGCCGGACGAGGATTTTCCTTGGCCCATCCGGGGTTAAAGGCCGAATTGACCGCGTATCCGGTTCCTGAAGACTGGTAATTGTATACGTGGCTGAGCGTCTTTGAATAGTTCGGGGTGTCGCCGGCGGCGTTGTAAAGATTATAATATGTATCGTAGTCCCAGACTCCCATGCCGTCATACGTGGTGAGGCGCCCGGCCTGATTTGACGTGTAGTTGGCATCTCTCAGAAACTGCGCCTTGAAGGAAATCTTCAGATTTTCGATCAGTTGGTCTTCGGGAAGATCATATCCGGCATTCGCGCAGGCAACGCAGTTCTGGAAGGCGCCGCCGGTGGAATCGGCGCGCGCAGGAAGAAGATCGATCGATGAAATCAGACTTGGCGGCCCGTTCAGGGTGCTTGGAGAAACAACCCGCAGCAGGCGCTTGTCTGCCGTCGCGTTTCGCTGGACCGACGTCAGGTCGGTCGGTCGGTTCGCGGCGGCAAAGTTGAAACAGTTGTAGGTGATTTTCGACCAGACCGCATAGTTGCCGGGGTGGGGGGGCGTGAAGCTCCAGTCGCACAGCGCCCCGCCAAATGCCACATTCGAAGCCGAGGCTACCGCGATGTGTTCAATAACCGGTGAATCGGCGGTCGTTCCGTCGACCAGGTCAGCATACCAGGTAATCGTCGTCGGGAAGCCGTCAGCCTCGAAAAGACTGGTCGGGAACCCACTGAACGCACCGTCATTGTCCTCATCGTGGTTGTAGTCGCCGGCAATGGTCGGCAGATAATTCAATCGCACATTTGTATAGACCGTGCCGAAGCTTCCCATTGGCTTCAAATTGCGCCGGCTGGTACCCGAAAGATCCGATATATAGGGCTTCAGACCCTCGACCTTCAAGGTGACGGATGTGTCTTCCACAACCGTCGTATTGAATGCCTGGCGGTCTTCACGGATGAGTTTGGGATTTCCCGGGTTGTCGTTGTAGACCGCCGGAAGCTTCGCGATATTGACTACCGCAAGCTCTGCCGGAATCTCGGAATCACGGCTGGATTTGGCTTCCTGGCTCCAGTTACCGACCCAGACAGGATTTGTGCCGTCCCACTTGATCTTTCTGCTCCACTCGTCCGCGTAATAGCCGGAAAGCTGTCCGACCGTCGTTGGAGCCGCCAGCGAACCGCCGCCGGCAGACGGGGGATACTTGTTCACTTTCTTGGTTATGCCTTGGTAATAGACGATATCCCTGTAGTCTTGAGCGGCCTTTGCCGCATCGGCGACGACCTGGGGAAGTGATTCGTATACCGGCCGATACCATTGAGTGGCGGAAGGCTTGACGAGATAGCTCGCATTGCCGACGACCGAAGCCGGCGGCGGCGCCAGAGCGGCGACTGTGGCATCCGGGATGTCGGTTTCCGTTGTCATGATGTACAGAAAGCCGTCTCCGTCAACGCCGATATTGTCGACCTTGCCCGTGAGGACTCCAAGATATTCGGGGGCAGGGTTCGTATTGTTGGTGTAATCGAGCTTATAGAGCTCACCGGTATCTTTGTAGTATTCATAACCGATGCCGCCTTTTCCCCACCAGGAGTCCTGCATGACGAAGAGATCGGCAGAGGAACCATAGATGTAATCGCTCGTTGCGCCTGTGTCGAAATTCGACGAAATACCGAACGACTTGATATCAGCGGCTTTGACGCTTTTTCCCGTCAGATACGCAGCATTGGCGATGTTCGAGTGAACCGTACCGTCACTGTTTGCCATGTCGATGGTGCGTTCTCCGGCCGTGCTTACAACGCGGAGAGCTGCCGCCGTCGGATCCGCATACGGGCCGATCATTTTGCCTTTCTGGTTGAACCCGTAGCGTCTTCCGAGAGTCGATGTGATCACGCGGACATTGGCCAGGACGGAATCGATGGCGACGCCGGGGCCTGAACCGCCGGGGATGCAGTTGTCACCGCAGGCGCGGGCAAAATACTCCGTCCCTCGGACATCCGTGGCGCTCAGAACCGCTCCGGACTGATCGGTCAACGGAGTGACCGGGGCGTCCGTGCCGCGCATCAGGACCAGCGCGCGATTTCTCGTCTCATAGACCCGTTTGACGATGCAGGAAAACTTCTGATTGTCACTTCCGTGGTAGGTCGGAACCTGGGTTGCAAGAACCAGCGGGCGGAACCGGCCCGAACCGACCGGATCTTCACGGCCGTCGAGCTGCTTCCATGGATAATCGGGATGCTGGGAGGTGCCATAGGCGTAATACGCCATTCCAGCCCAATGAGAAGGTAAGATATGCTTTGAAGAGTCGGTAGGATGGACGCTACCGGCAACGCCGTCCCAGACTGGGGTTCCCAGCGAGCCGCCTGTCGTATTGAGGTATCTGACCGAAGTCGGACCACCGGCGACCATTGCCCATGTGTAATTGGTGCTTCCGATTGTGTAGTTGGATTTCCAGTAGCCGGTGCCATGGACGTTTCTCCACGGCGAATAGCTGGAAGGGGCGATCAGTTTGAGAAAAATATCGGAATCCGTCGGATAATCACCTGCGCTTGGAAGAAAACCTACCGCAGCCTGTCCCCAACCCTGATTTGCGGCCATGATCGGCGACCGGAGCATGAAAATCTCGCGTTCCTGGCTGACCGCGAGTCCGAAATACTGGCCTGCGGGATACCCGGCAGAGCCCGGCGTGTACAATTCGGCCTGGGGAACCGTCGTGCCGGCAGAGTTCGTGTGGGTCAGCCGGATGATATACGCAGGAGAGCCGTCGGCAGGAGGCAGCAGGACATACGTCATGCCATTATTCGAAGCGCTGACGGCAGCCTGCGCCGCAGGAGCGCCTGTAAAACCGAAAAACATGAGGAACCCCAGCATCAGCCCGTATGTGATTTTCTTCATACTCGATACCTCCTTGCCGCGCAGGCTCGGTTAGCCGTCAGGAAACATTACTTCATCAACTCTGAGTGAAACAGTTTTTGAACCAGATCACAGGTACTCTGTGCAACGTTGTGTTTCTTGTACACCTGAGCAACAACTGCCGGAGTAATATCTGTACCGCCTTTGAGGACAAAACGTGTCAGGCGCATATCATTGCAGAAATACAGCTGAGACTTCTCACCTGTTACCCATTGATAAAGGCGGCTCATGGCTGAATATTCCTGGTCTGCAGTTGATTTCGCCGGCTTGGAAGTATTCAGAATCTCGGCAATCGGATTATCCGTGGTAAAGCCGGCAGCGGGAAGCGGAACATTGGCTGAGGTCGCGCTGTTGAAGACAAAAGGCAGCTTCTCTCGCTCGATGACAACATTCGCCGCTTCGTACACATCGTCGAGAATAAGTTTGAACACCCGCTCGGTGTCGGTCACCGAAAGCAGGTCCGTCAGCGTAGCTTCGCTGTTCAGTTTTTCCAACTCCGACTCCTTGAAAGAGAGCCTCTCGCGAACAGAAATGATTTTCTGACGATGCTCATGTTCGAGCTCTCGCCTCTTATTACTATACTCTTCTGTACTGGGAGTCGGGGAAGACTGATCCGGAGCTCTTTTATCCTGGTCACGATTCAGTTCATGCAGTTTTCCGATGAACTCCTGATTCACCCCGGCAATTTCCTGGCGAAGAGCATCGGTTTCCTTGAACAGCGCTTTGCGTTTGGCTTCGAGTTCAACGGCCGCCTGGCCGACCAGCGTTGTGCCATTGGGAAGGGCGCTGCTCCGGAATCTGCCAGTGGCCGTGTCCAGTTTTGCCATCAGGGGGTGCAGCATGACCGCCATGGCTGTGTTACAGTGGCCGAACTGCGGAACCTGCTCCGCCGCGGGCAATGAAGCGCTTATCAGCACCAGAATCGTAACCAGTTTGACCAGTCGGGTGAACATCTCGGGCCTCCGGGTATGAAAATGGAAAAACCGGCCTAGCGCAGCTGCCAGTCCGGGTCTATGGATGCGTCATGACGGAATGTCGGGATGTTGGGCGACGCTACGACACGTTCGCCCCGCTTGGTTTTTCCGCGGGGCCAGGCGCAGTTTATATCCAGAAGGACAGGAGTGACCGACGCCGTTGTGTTTGCGACATCGATGCCGACCGATTCGACATCCGTCACCAGTTCTACGCTCTCGATAAGCGTGGATCTGGCGTTTGGAACCTGTGTTTCATTGATATCCCTGATGAAATTTGGAGAGCCTGTCGTCGGGATATTCCGCTGATAATGGTTGTAGAGGAACCTGCCGTCCCGGGTCAGCGAGTAGACGTGGTAATGAAGAACGGCATTGACGTTCATGAGCCCTCCGGACTGCTCGGGAATGGACTCGGTAAACCGGAGAACCTGGGTCCCCGGCGTTGCGCGACCTGTGACGGATTTTGCCCGCGTTGCCGTGATGAGGGGCTCTGAGGAGTAATGCACTTTGAAATCATCGATGTCGTTCTCGATGATTGTGCCTGGAAACACGATGGTGGACGGATAGCTGCTTCTTGAAATAGTTGAAGATATATGTTTGGTGGCGTTTCGTATTTCGGAAACCGTTTTCTGAAGCCACAGCCCCTGAGCACCCGCCTGCTGCCCGCCCCTGTAAAGGCTGAAAAGGCCGATCATGAACAGGGTTAAAATGCAGGCTGCGATAATGACTTCCATCAGCGTGAAAGCAGATCGGCGCTTTGTAAGAGTAAGTATATCAGCGAATATTGTCACGCGATACGCGTACCGTCCTTTTCAGGGTTTCATCCCATGTTTCGTTCCGGGCACTCACAATCGAGGCATTCACCGTCACTTCGACGATGCTCTGATTGTTGACGATGGCTGCCGTCTGGTCGACGGTATTGTTGGCTGCGATTCCGACGATGGGAACCGTGTAGCCGCCTGTAAACCGCTCTCGCATCAATCCCGTAGCCGCGGCAGGCGGAGAAACGAAGCTCATGCAGGAATTCACCTGCACGCCGTCAAGAGTGGTTCCGGATATCAGGTCTTCCGTGTATGCCTGCAGCCAGGCCGTCGAGTTCGGCTTTGCGAACCCTGGCGTGAAATAACCGCTCGGGGCAAACTCCCCTGAAAGATACAAAAAGGCCGGTCCCGGATTCGTCGGACTGATCTGCCGCGAAAAATCGAAAAGCGGATTGCGGCCCTGGGTCAGACAGATGGAGTCATAAAGTTCCCGGTGGAGATACTTGATTTTCAGCAGAGCGTGCTCCATGCCCGCCCTGGCGACAAAATGAGCCTGCAACTGGTTGTAATTCGTCAGATTCTGCCTGCTGGCATGACGGGTCGTCTTGACGAGAACCGTGCCGATAATCGCCAGAACCGTAGCGAATAAAAGCACGAGAGGAATTGCCATGCCTTTTTTCCAGGATTTTTCCGTCATGATCAATCCAATCGTGAGAGATGTGCCTTGGCGGTGTAGATCGTGATCGATCGTTCAATGCCCCGCGGCATCTGCCATTTCACCCGTAACAGAAGACGCTTCATCACACAGTAATCGCCCGACGGACCCGCGGGAGCTCCGAGATCGCGCGCCGAGCGGGTTTCAATGCCGGGGAGAGCATACGCATAAGGGCTCTGGGCACCGGCAGCCATAAACAGATTCCCGGGCGTTGTCGTATACCAGATCTGTCTGTTCTGCGCGTCGACCGCATTTTCATACAGCGGCCGGGGTCGGTAGCGGAAACTCAGATCCGTTGCAGTGTTTATCGGATTGTTTCCAGAGATGGGGAATACGAAGAGTTTGACCTTGTACCGTATCCCGCGTTCATCGATGACCTGTCCCCGCGTGTTCTGGTCTGTTGTGTTGCCGAACTGCGCCAGGAATGTCGCTTCGTCATACCCCGGAACATCACTCATGATGCCGACATTCGGTTCGCTGTTGCTCTCGCTGATGTCTGGAACAGCGCCTGGGCTGACCTGAATGCTTTCGAAAGGCACGGAGTCGAGCGCCGTGTTTAAGATATTCCGAGCGATTGTCTGAGCTGAAATATACGAATTCGTGATGTCCGTGTCGGCCGTTCCTGTCGTTATCACGCCGAAAATAGGGATAAAGGCAAAAGCGAGAATCAGCATCGCCGTGAGGATCTCAAGCAGGGTGACACCCCTGCTGCGTGAATATGCAGGAGAGACGGGATGAAGACAAAACATCATGAACATCTTGTAAGTATAGCATAACGAGTGATCAGATCAATGATCTGAGTACAATATCCGCGTTTCTTCCTGATGGTTTTCGTGCATATGCAGAAACCAGCAGCCTGGCTGGTTTCATTTAAATTGCAAATGGAGTCTTGACTTTGTGCGGGGTTGGTGATATTCTCTCGTTACATTCCGCCGGGATGGCGGAATAGGCAGACGCACCGGACTTAAAATCCGGTGGGGTAATACCCGTGCCGGTTCAAGCCCGGCTCCCGGCACTGTAGCGACGCGGGGTGGAGCAGCCTGGTAGCTCGTCGGGCTCATAACCCGAAGGTCGGCGGTTCAAATCCGTCCCCCGCAACCGATTGATGAAGGGCCGGCTGGCCATTTGCCGGCCCTTCTTCATGGCAGGGTAGCTCAGTTGGTCAGAGCACACGGTTCATACCCGTGTTGTCGAGGGTTCGACTCCCTCCCCTGCTACCGTAGGACGTGTCAAAAGCGTCCGATACCATTCGAAAACCCGCCTAAACAGCGGGTTTTTTCGTTTTCAGCGTCCGGTAACGTCCGTAAAAGGGTTGGTAAATCCGGGGGCTG
>CAZQYQ010000253.1:0-6913 GCA_964597625.1 uncultured bacterium | reverse complement strand
TCCGGCGGCGAATTCTCTCAGCGCGATCAGCGTCTCATAAAGGTTTTTGCCGTACAACTCGGAGCCGCGGTTAAGAATGCCAAGTTGTACGAGCAGGCAATCACCGATGGAATGACCCGTTTATATCTGCATAGGTATTTCAAACAGCGCCTTTTCGATGAGGTGAAGCGTGCCGCGCGGTTCAACAGATCGCTTGCGCTGATCATGATCGATGTGGATCATTTCAAGATATTCAATGACACCTATGGCCATCAGACCGGCGATGAGGTTTTGAAACGGGTTGCGGCGATCATGCGCAAAGCCGTCAGAACGCACGATCTGCCGGTCAGGTATGGCGGAGAAGAATTTGCTCTCGTCCTTCCCGAAACAGACATGACGGGTGCGATGGCCGTTGCAGAACGTGTTCGCCGGGCAATCGAAATGGATTTTCTCGAAGCCGGCGGCAAAACCATCAAGTTCACCGCTAGCCTCGGCGTTGCGGTCTTCCCTGACTCGGCGCTCGAGATGGACGATCTTATCAAAGCAGCTGACGTGGCTCTCTACAAATCAAAGGAATCAGGGCGCAATCGCGTCACTCAGGCCGTGCAGCTCGAACCGACCACGCAACCTCAACCCTCCGGCCAGGACTGAGCCCGGCTTAACAAAGCGTGTGGTATAAATCCAGGGGTTTTGATCGGATCAGCAGCCCGCTTGTTTGCGGAACATCGCAAGACGGCTTCCACCGGGCGTTTTTTCGTTTTTGAGCTGTTCCCAGCCGTGCTCGTTCAGATATGTGATATCGCTGTCTTCGAGGGGTCTGACCAAAAGCCCTTTCTGTGGTCCGCCGGCGAAGGCCAGAGAGCCGTCATCCCGCGCGACGACGTGACGATCGGCCCGCATTGTTTCAAACGTATCGAAGGTCATCAGAAGCGGACTGCCCGTCTTCAGAACTCTGAAACACTCTGAAAACGCCGCATGCAGCCCGTCGCGGTCGAGGTGATCGAAAAGATGGTGAGCAAGGATTCCGTCCAGGGATGCGTTGCTGAACGGCAGGGTGCGGGCATCGCCGACAAGGCACGAAGCTTTGACTTCCTCTTCGAAAAGATTATTCTCGACGACCTTGATGGCTTTTTTTGACAAATCGAGCCCGATTCCGCGAAAACCGATTCTGGCCAGATAGATCGTGTTGCGCCCCTCGCCGCAGCCCAGGTCAAGGACAAAGCCATTCCGGGGGACCAGCTGAACCATGTGCTGTATCAGCTTCGCGGATGGCGCGATCATGCCCTGATGCTTGAGGAACCGAGACCAGGTTTTATCCCAGAAGCTTCGCGAAAGAATTTCGGGATCCGTATTCATTTTCCACTCCCATGAAACTCGACGGTCACGGCCGTAATATCGTCATATTGAGGAGCGTCACCGGTGAAGGCCTTGACGTCTTCGAGCAAATCCACCGCAGGGTTTGAACTGCGTGGTCTGGTAAGGAACCGGCGAAGCGCGCCGATGCCATATTCCGCTCCATCGAGGTTCCGGGCCTCGGTAACGCCGTCGGTATACATGACAAGCAGGTCTCCTGACTGCATCGAGAACCGTGTCGACTGATATTTCATGCTTACGATGCCCAGGGGGAGCCCTGACGCGGAGCGTTCTTCAAGGGCAGGAACCCCGTTTCGCCTCGATGCGACGATTGCCGGGTTATGTCCGGCGCATGCCAGCTCAACGGCACCGGTTCCCGCATCAATGATAGCGTACATGGCAGTAATGAAGCGATCATTCGTGATATTCCGCTGGATGATCTCGTTTGCTTTTGTCAGGACTTCAGCCGCCGGAAGATCGGCAAGATCCATGGTTGAAAGCGTCGTTTTAAAGACGGTCATGATGATTGCGGCAGGAACGTTCTTGCCGGAAGCATCGGCAATAACAAGGCCGAGACGGTTTCCTCCAAGATCGAAAAAGTCATAGTAATCGCCGCCGACTTCGGCTGCCGACTTGCTTACACGGCTGATCTTCAAGCCGGGAACGGCGGGAGTGCGCTGAGGAAGCAGGTTTTCCTGGATTTCGCTGGCCATCGACAGTTGATACTCGAGTTTGCGTTTGTTTTCCGTTTCGATGAGGAGCTTGTCCGTTTCAATGAGGGAGGAAAGCTGGTCAGCGATGATCTTGATAAACGAGATGTCCTGCAGCGAGAGCTTGGTGTCAGGCTCCGGAAAATAGACGAAAAGGACTCCGATATGGTCCGGTCCCATCAGCGGGTTCGCTTCGATTGCAAGAAGGGGAGCTTTGAGGGGCTCAAGAAGCAGATTGCCCTCGAGGCCCTGTTCATGGGTTCTTTCGCGGAGAATGGGATTATCCTGAATCGAGGGAATCTCATAGGTGCGCCTGAAAAAGCTGCTGTCATCACCGGAACTTTGCCTGCCGAGCATGTTTTCGTAATACCAGCATGTCAGACCTTCAGGCCAGGGAAGAGTCTCATCGCCTGGGCCCATCTTCTGATCGACGGGCCAGCCGGTTGAAGCTGCATACGGAAGAAACTCGGCTGACCGTCTGAACTCCTCCGTGAACTCCGGGTCGCCGAGCCTGACAAAACCAGTCGGTCTGCCGTCCGGCCCGCTCACCTTGATCATGACCTTCACGAGTCCGATTTCCGGAAGCGTTTCCACGAGCAGTCTCAGGACTCTGCCGATCGCTTTTTCGAGACGCGCCTTCGTATCGGTGCCGACGCCTCCGACTTTGTCGCCTTCGAGATCACGGTAAATATCCGTCATCTCCTGGATCGTCTTCAGGTAGGTCTTATTGATGCCGGCCTGTTCGTGAAGCCCCAGGGCTAGATTTCTGAATGATTCCGTCAGCGAATAGATCTCTTCCGTGTCGCTCTGAATGGGCTGGTTATCGGGAGAGTCGCCGAGCCTGTAAGTTTTCATCTGTTTTTTCAAAATCTGAAGGGGTCCGGCAATCCGCCTGGGGAAAAAGATCACGGCATAGGCACCGCTGCCGGCGGCGATCAGCAGGAAGAAAAGGCTGATATAAAAATCGCGCTTGGTTTCCACAACAAGACTTCCCGAAGTCGAATGAATTCTTGTCCAGAATGCGTCGGCTTCTCGGACGATCAGGTGCTGGCCGGCATCAAAAACCGTTTCAATTCGTTCGAGGGATATCGTCAAGAGATCGTCAATCTCGATCTTTTCACTGTCCGGACGTTCGAGCATGTCCCGAAGATCGAGAAACGACGTCTTGAAATCATTTATACTTGTACGAATATTACCAAGGACTCTGATCTGGATCGGACTGTGAGTTTCGTCGATCGATTTCATGAGGAGACCGAGAACCGCTTGAAGTCTCTTCTGAATGCGGTCTGGCAGAGAAAGCCGCGATGCGCCGGTTCCCGGCTGCTTTTCAAACTCTGTTTTCCGGGCGACATAGAGACCGATTTCCGCTTCGACGACCTGCAGATCCTTTTCTATTCGGGAAATTGTCGCGATCATGGAAGAGGTGTTGCTGAGGGACTGTTTGAACTCCTGGCTGTTGAGCGTGCGTGTGAAATCCTCGAGCATGCGTTTGAACCGTTTTGTCAATTCGGTCGTGCGGGCCGAAATAGCCTGGGCGGCAGTCATTCTCCTGCGTCCGTCGCGCTTGTTGATCTCGCCGCGGCGCCTGCTGTGGCGATCAAGCTCCGATAACTGCATCGTGTAACTGCCGGCCAGCCTCGCAATCTCGATAAACGCGGCACGGCGCTCCGGAATCGTGACCAGGCCGTCAAGCTCGGCAATCGTTCCTTCGAATTTCGCAATCAGTTCTTCGCTGACAAGCCGCTCCTGTCTTGAAAGATCAGCAAGATTCGTGGTCAGCTGGTCGTCGATCTGGTTCCAGAAATCACCGCACCGCTCATACAGCCGTGCAATGCGGATATCGGGAGTGAGAATCAGGTCGATGAATCGCTCGATGTCGCGAAATAACGCAGTGGTCATCACGAAAAAGAGGGTGATGACCGAAAGGGCAATGATGATTCCGACCGAAAGCCTGCGCTGCAGCGAGGTGCGCTGCACGGCCGGGGCCGGATTCTGTTGCGGCTGCCCTATGCTAGACGTTGAACCTGAAGTTGATGATGTCACCGTCCTCGACCAGATACTCCTTGCCTTCGAGCCGCATCAGACCAGCCTGCTTCACGCCGGCCATCCCGCCCTTCTCGACGAAATCCTTGTATGCAACGACCTCGGCGCGGATGAATCCGCGCTCGATGTCCGAGTGAATGCGTCCGGCTGCCTTCTGGGCGCGCGTCTCCTTCTGGAGCGGCCAGGCGCGCACTTCATCCTCGCCGACGGTGAGAAATGAAATATAGTTCAGTACACGGTATGCTTCCCTGATAAGTCTGTCGCGGCCTGACTCGGTGATCCCGTATTCCTGAAGGAACGTCGTTTCTTCTTCGGGAGAAAGACCCGAGATCTCCATCTCCGTCTTGCCGGCGATGAGCATGCTCGGCCAGCCATGCTTTGCGCAGGCTTCCGTGAATTTGGCCACGTTCGGATCGCTCGCATTTTTCAGCTGGTCTTCGGAACAGTTGCCGACCAACATGACGGGCTTCTGCGTGAGGAACCGGAAGCCGCGCATCAGAGCCTCGTCTTCCGCGGAAATGTCCAGGCTCGAAATCAGCTGGTTCGATTCGAGGGCTTTTTTCAGGCGTTCCATCAATTCCACTTCGCGCAGGAGTTCAGGCTTCTTGCCGGCCTTCATTTCCTTCTGGGCGCGCTCGATCTTGTTCTGCACGATTTCGAGGTCTGAAAAGACGAACTCCAGAAGCAGCTCCTCGAGATCCGCCGCGGGATCGACCTGGTCGTGAACATGCGGAACGTCGCTGCCGCCGAAAACACGGATCACGAGCATCAGCGCTTCGCAAATTCGGATATTCGCAAGGGTTTTGCTGGAAAAGCCCTTTTCATCCTTGCTGACACCGGGGATGTCGGTGAACTCGACCGTGGCGTGAATGGTTTTTTTAGGTTTGAAAATGCCGGTAAGGTAGTCCAGGCGGGCATCGGGAACCTTAATGACGCCGGTGTTCACTTCATCGCTCTGGGCGAGAAAGTCGCGAACCTGCGCCTGCGCGCGGGTAGCCATGTTGAAAATGGTGGTTTTGCCCGACATGGGCAGTCCCGCCAGTCCGATTTTCATGTAAAAGGCCTCCTGGAACGGTGCATTGAATGCGCGAATAATAGCATATCCGCGTCTGAGAAGGAACGGTCGAAATTGAGAACCGCAGCAGGCGCAGGACTTTTTGTAAAGAACATCACCCACCGGGAAGCATCACAACGAAGAACGAGTTCTGTGTCTTTGTGACGGCTCGGTTGAAACCGGTGGCGGAACAGCTGCGGGGTTCATTTTTGGGAGCAGGGATTTGTCCTGAAAAGAAAACCCGGCCGAGGATGGAGGGTCGTTCCCCGGCCGGGTTTGATGACAGACAACTCAGTCGATCAGGACACCTGCGATGTTGGCGGTCAGATAGCTGGCAAATGTGCCGGCAATGAGAGCTCTGATGCCGAGATTGGCAAGATCGCCGCGGCGGTGAGGGGCAATTCCGCCGATTCCGCCGAGCTGAATTCCGATCGAACCGAAATTGGCGAAGCCGCAGCATGCGTAGGTAAGAATGACCCAGGTGCGAGGCTGGAGCGAAACGGCCTGGCCGAGATAGGTGTGCTGGGTGACGATTTCGCCAAGATGCGCGTAAGCGACGAATTCATTCAGAACCGTCTTCTCCCCGAGCAGTTGACCGGCAAGCATCAGATCCTGGCTTGGAACGCCCATCATCCAGGCGAACGGCATATTCAGATAGCCGAGCAGCTCATTGAGCGTGTCCACCTTTGCCAGATCAAGGCCCGATATCTTGGTCACGCCGGTGCAGAGAAGTCCCCATACATGGTTGCCCATGGCGATCAGGGCGATGAATGCAATCAGCATGGCAAGAACATTGATGGCAAGCCCCATTCCCTCGGAAGCGCCGCGAGCGGCTGCGTCGATGAAGTTCTGGTCGATCTTTTCCGTCTTCAGTTCGACTTTGCCCGATGTTTCCGGCTCTCCCTCTTCGGGTACCATTATTTTTGCGAATACCATCGCCGCGGGGGCCGACATGACCGATGCAGCCATCAGATGGCCGGCGATATCAGGGAAATTCGCGCGCATCATCCCGACGTATGCGGCCATGACGCTGCCTGCGATGGTGGCCATGCCGCCGACCATGACGCAGTTGAGTTCGGAAAGGGTCATTTTTCCCACGTATGGTTTGATGATGAGCGGCGCTTCGGTCTGGCCGACAAAAATATTGGCCGCGGCGCTTAACGACTCGGCGCCTGACGTTTTCATTGTTTTCTGCATCACGAGAGCGATTCCATAAACAAGCTTCTGCATGATTCCGACGTGATACAGAAGGGTCATGAATGACGAGAAGAAAACGATCGTCGGCAATACCTGGAAGGCGAAGACGAACCCCACGCTTTTCTGATCTGTTGCGTCTGCAAGAGGCCCGAAGACGAACTTCGCGCCTTCACCCGTGAAATTCAGAATTGTATTGATGACCGTATTCATGAACTCGAAGAAGGAGCGTCCCGGGTCTGTCCTGAGAATGAGAAGTGCGAAGATAAACTGAAGAATAATGCCGGCTGCCACGAGAACCCAGTTGATCTTCTTTCTGTTCGTTGAAAGGGCGTAGCAGATAGCGATCTGGATCGGGATGCCGATCAGGCTGATGTATCGTTCCATGACGGGGGGGAGGCTCCTTTCCGTGTCCTGTAGCTTCTTTTCGCGGAATGATAGCACAACTTTGACGGAAGGGCGATTTCTATAGGTTTCAAAATACTATTGCTTCCTGCAAAATGAAAAACCGTTAAAAAACCGCGGCCCGGACAACCCGGACCGCGGTGGTGGTGAGCCTTGAAGAACAAGAGGGGGTTAG
>CAZQYQ010000252.1:0-6936 GCA_964597625.1 uncultured bacterium | reverse complement strand
CGGGTTCAGCTCGCTCCGGTAATCGTGTGGTCTCACGTCGATTCCGGCAGCACGGGCGCGCCGCTCGAGTTCGCTGCCGCTCTGGCACATCAGGCGAACCTCATGGCCGACGGCCGCCTGCCCCTGCGCAAGGAGCAGAGCCTGTTGCTGGCCGCCGCTCCATGAATGACCTTCAAGAGAATGAATGATTCGCATCCAGCACATGCTATCGACCGGGCAACGGCATGTCAAGTAACCCATCTTCCCGCAGACCAGGCCATGCCACCGGTTCCGCCGATGACGACGGACATGTTCAGGGCGGGGGATTTTGTGGTAACCTCTTCTCCAGTATGAACACGATTCACAGACTTCTTCTCGCTGTTATGGCCCTTTTCCTGCTCGTTCCCGTGTGCGGCTGCGGCGGCAAGGGCAGCGGCTCCATTTCGACGGGCCCGTTCAAGGGCGGCATCGTTCCCGTTCGCATCAACCAGGAAGGGGCCAACAATCGCGATGCCCTTTTCGCCTTTGTCGGCGGAGACGGCGTCTCAGGGGGCTGGGTCGAGAATGCTCAGGGAAACAAAATTCTCGATTCCGATCTGCGATGGGACAATTTGAATGCGAGATACGAAATCACCTTTTTCGGCAGCAGCGGATCATTCGCCCAGGGTAATTATACGTTGAAATATACTCAGGGTGGAGAAACGAAGGCTCTTCTTGTCGAAAATCTCTCCTGGACCCTGTTGACGAATTTCCCCCCCACCCCCAGGCTCGAATACGATGGAAGAACTGCAACGATCTATTTCAACCAGCTCACGGGTTCCGATGTGAAATACTATATCCGCCTGGTCGACATGGCATCGAATTACGTTATCTACCAGGGCATACCGACGAGTTACTCGGCAGTGATCCGAGAATCGCTCAGTCCCCGGACAGGGCGCTGGGAAATCCATCTGATCGGCGACTCGTATGAAAACGGCGTCATGAAAAGCCGCAATATCCAGGTATTTCCCGATGTCTTCGGGTGAAGAACTCAGGGTTTATCCCAGTACCAGGCGAAATAGAGATCGTCGGTGGTTTCGTACACATGTGACAGGGCCGTCGGCGCGGCGGCGCACTCCTCTTTCGCGGATAGGCTGCGTCTGACCCCGCCGGGGCCGGTCACGTCGGCGGTCCCCTTGAGAACGGCGATCCTTGCGATAAAGGGCGCAACTTTCAGAATCACAAGGCCGGTGCGGCACTCGACCCTGGCCCAGGGCGTTATCAGCACGTTCACGGCCGTATCGGTCGCATTCGTCTCGAATCTGAAGCCGGCAAGCCCTGTTTCAAGACTCCATGCCATGATGTCGGCGCGCCTGAGCGTTGTCTTTTCACGCATTCTGATCTGAAATCCGCCCGGCCCCGAAATCTTCGCCTGACCGTCTTCGAGCGTCGAAATCTTCTCTCCCGGCCAGATCATCTGGTGATCCAGGTCTGATGCTTCTTCCCAGGTTCCGCTTGAAATGTCTCTTTGAAGATCGCCCGTTTTCGATGCAATGCGCCATTCGCGCTCACCCGACTCCCCTGGATCCTGTGCATGAAGAGAAGGCGGATATCCAATACTGCATGCTATTATAATCAGGATGATACGTATGCCCGTCCCGAGAGAAAGCCGCCCCGGAATTCCCGGGACGGCTTCCGACAGAGGTTTCATTCGTCTGTTCAAGATGAAGATTCAGGGCTTCTTGATGCGGTACAGATGGATCGAGCGATCCTCGCCGTCACCAACCGCAACGATTCCGTCGACACGCACCGACACCGATGTCGGAATCCACTGTCGCCCGCCCGCCGGAGGCTGAATCGTCATGAGCATGCGGCCGGACGGATCAAAGCGCATCAGACGATGCCCGTCGCCATCCGCAATCCAGGGGCAACCCCATGGATCGATCTCGAGAGCGAGAGGTTCTTTCGCGCCGCTCGGGAAGGAGCCGAGCGCCTTCCCTTCCCGCGAAAACCGCTGAATACGACCGCTCTTCCCTTCGAGAATCCATATGACATCTTTGAATATCTTGATGCTGACGGGCTCGGTTATGTACCCTTCCATTTCTCCCTTTTTGCCGAAACCGCCCCGGTATATGCCGTCCAGGCCGAAGCGCATCACCTTCATGTTGCCCCGGTCGGTCACCCAGACCTGGTCACCATCCGCGAACACTCCGTGCGGCAGATCGAGCTGGCCCGTCTTCGTTCCCCATGCTCCGATGGTGCGGATGAAGCTGCCCTCGGCGTCGAAATAATGCACGGCGTGAGCCGCCGTGTCTGAGACGAAGATCCCCGAGCTTGCCACGGAAATATCGATCGGCAGACCCAGCATTCCGGGGCCACGTCCCTTTTTCCCGAGAGCCGTCAAAAGCCGCCCATCATCGAGAAATCTCAGCAGACGGCGATTCTGACTGTCAACGACCCAGAGGGTTCCATCGGAAGACCAGGTCAATCCCTTGGGCCAGCTGAACGCATCATTCGGTCCGCCCTCGCCGACCGAGAACTTTTTCATCACAGATAGAGTGGCATTCGTTCCGGGGTCGGCACAGGGGACGATAGTCGGCAGTGACACCGGCGTCATTGCAGGCATGGCAGGCACGGCAGGCACGGCGACCGATTCTGTCGCCTCCAGAATCCCCGTTTCCACGGGTGCGGCCGGCGTGGTCGGCATGGCCGGCATGGCGGCAGAGGAGGTGGCTGTCTGAAGCGGCTGACTTGCAGCCACGAGTTCCGCAGGAGGAACGGCAGCCGCTGATGCAGGAGCCGCTGCCAGGGGGATTTCTTCCGTTTTCGTGGAAACGGTTGTCAGAAGACGTTGAGCCGTTTGCGGAAGCGAGGAGCCGAACGCCGCGGACTGGGTCGGTCCCGTGAACGAAAGGGTTGATCTGACGACATCGATGGGCGCATTCGATCCGGAAATGCTTACCCGGAGAGTTGCTTCAATGGAGCCGGATGCAGAAGCGATCTTCACCTGCGGAATATTCACCGACAGACGCCAGGGCTGTCCTCGGAACTCGATGCCGTCACTGCTTCCGAAGGGGGGCATATCGGGTTTCATCGGGAGATGGAGAATGTCCGTTTGTCCGGATTTCACGGTGAGTTCGGCCATGTCCAGCCTGATGACCTGCCCTTCGACGCCCGGCATCAGATCCGGAAGAGGCGGCCAGGTAATCTCGACTCTGACATTGCCGTCAGAATCGCGGGCCATCGTCAGGCGGACCTCGGGGAACGTGGCGAACGCGAATTCGCCCAGGCGTTTCCGGGTCAGCGGATGAATCGCACGGACATGATATACAGCACCATTTATTAAACCAACCGGAATAAATCGAACACCCTGGGATCCAGCTGGAAAACACTGGCCCGCCACGGATTTTTCGGCGCCTTTCGAATCGAGCATAAACACCTGCATGCAGGCATCGAGCGGGATTCCGACGGGAAGTTCGCTTCCGAACTGGATTTCGACCGGCTTGAACGGGTCGGCATAGCCGCCCGCCACCGGCATCGTCATGACCGGTTTCGACGACTCACCTGTCGCCGGGGCCGGAACGGTTGTCGGGACAGGGACGGACGCAGCCACAACCGGAGGCGCGGCCACCAGGGCCGGCACTTCCGGGCGTGCTGCGGGCAGCGGAGAGACCGGCGGCTGCGCGGGAAGGGCGGCTGATGACGTCGATGCGGGCGGCTTGCCCGTATCTTTCACGCGCAACGTGAATCCGATTTCTCCGGCTGCCCCTTGAACGGGGCGCACCTTCACCTCATAAATTCCCGGCTCTGAAAGATCAACCGTCGTGAGCCCGGCTTCTGAACGATGCGCTATTCGCGTATCTGAAGTGAGAACGACTTCCACAGCCTTGACGGAGGTCAGCGGATTGCCCTGCCGGTCAACGATTTCCAGGCCGACCTGCCTGGGCTTGTCCAGCAGCATGTAATTGCTGATCGTTGCCTCAGGAGGCCGGTCAGCCGGAAACAGTCCGCTGTATTCGAACAGTCCGGCCGCGGTTGCAGTCATTGCCAGGGCAACAAAGATCGCCGTCAAGGCTGAGCATCGTTTCATGAATGAACTCCCTCGTATCACCGTTTCAGAAAACCGGCAGGAACAACGAAGCCGGCTCTGAACGGATTTCAGACGCAATCACCGTATCCAGACGGATGTCGGATAGTATTTCCTCAGGGTATTCCAGACAGACTGCGCCTCGATATAACTCTGATGTTTCTGGTAGAGATCGGCAAGCAGCGCGAGTGCGTGCTGAGATCGAAGCACGTGCGGCCGCTCCGTCAGGTAATCGAGGAGAATATCGATGGCTTTGATCGGAAATCTGTCATAGAGGGCCAGCACGGCAAGAAGCTTTCTGTCTCCGGACGATGTCATCAGAAAGAAAGGCCGCAGAATATCCTGCATCATTTTCTTTTCGCGCGCATCGACACTTTTGCCGGCTGCTTCGATCGCTTCCCAGGCGAGAGCTCTGCTGTCCGCCGCTGCCAGATAAATCGACTGCATCGGCAATCCGCGAACGTTCAACGAGCTGGTGAATGTCGCCAGAAGAGTTGAAAGATCTTCTTTTGCCCCGGTCAAGGTCAGGTTCAGCGCCTGCAGTTCCCAGAGATCCTCATTCGTTATGACGGGAAGAATCCGTTGTCGTACGGAAGCAATCGTGCGTGATCCGTGAGAAGGGACTGGATCGCAGAGCTGAATTCGGATGTATCGAGATTCTGTTCGGTCAGTTTCCCGAGCTGGCTTTCGAGTTCAACCCTCTCACTCCAGGACGGAAGTGAGCGAAGGTCTTCCAGGAACGCCTGTGCCTGAGGCTCATCTCTGAGTTCATATCGGCATACAGCCGCTGCCTGGAGCATCGCACGGCCGCGCAGTTCCTCGTCAGCCTCCGGATAATCATGCAGGAAGGTGACCAGTTTTTCAAGGCGCGGATTGGGAGCGAGATTATGACGATGCTCACGCACCCGGTCAAGGAAGCTGACTTCACAGCGATGATATGCCGGCTGCTGGCTATCACGCTTTGAAATGAGTTCAAGAGAAGCTTCCGGAGCGGCGGCACCAAAATATCCCGCTTCAAGGGCCTCTTCAAGAGCACGAACGGCACTGTCCCCCGTGAGCCTGCCCGCTTTGACCTGCTCGAGAGCTTCCGCCATAAGTTCGGAGCCGCGTTTGAATTTTTTCTTATCGCGGCGCACGCGGCGGTTTCCGGACGGCATCCCGTCGAGATACGTTTCAGCGGAGCGATACCTGTGGGCTGTCAGATGCCCGTCAAGCTGCATGGATGCGAGTTTCGTTTTTTCCCGTCCACGCACAATCGCGGCAGCGGAAGCGATGTCCGCCTCGCCTTCATCGGCCATACCCTCGGCATAATCGATCAAAGCCTTGTGAACCAGGACGTCGGCTGCATGCTTTCCCTTCGGATACAGGGACAAATAGGTATCTATCGCAATTCTGACTTCAGGATAAAGATCCGGATGAAGACAGCGCGAAGCGAGAGCGAGCGCTTCTTCCCTCTGTCGGGACGTGCAGCCTGGCTGCGTCATCGAAAGCGCCGCCTGGAATGCCTTGCGGTAAAGTTTGCCGGCTTCATCGGGAGCGATCGTGCTCATCCCCGACGCCTCCGTAACAAGCTTTGTCGCATTCAGCATCTCACGCGATGCGGCGAACGCCTGGTGGGACTGAAAAAAGCAGCCCGCGACAAGGAATGTCAGGCCCATCGTTACGTTTCTCATCCTGCTCATGAAGATTCTCCTCCCTCTGGTTTCGAATCGTTTGTTCCGCGTGCAGCTCTATCGCGCACGTCGGCTTTCTCACCTGTTTTCTGATCCTGGGCTTTTGGCCGGTCCTGTGCCTGTGCCTGCGCCGGCGCCGGCTTTCCTGGAGTCTGCGGATTCGGACCGGGCTGCCGTCCCTCACCGCTTTTCCGATTCCGGTCCCGACGGCGGTTGCGCCCCGGCTGGTTCGCTCCGCCACCATCGGCGCGCCGCGGGTTCTGCTGCCGCTGTCGCCCCGGCACAGCCGGATTCTGCCCATCAGCCGGCTGGCCTCCCTGCGACGGTTGAGCTGCCTGCCCCTGCGCACCACCCGAACTCGTTCCCTCCGGACGGGGTTCGGATCCGGCCGCGGGTGCGCCGGCCGCCGGTTGGGGCCGTTCACGGCGCGGACGGCGGGCATCGCCCCCACCCTGCCGGTCCCCGCGTCGAGGCCGGGAAGACGTCTTCACGACCTCTTCGCCGGCAGCAAGGCGGGTAAAGGCTTCAAGCACTTCGTCCTTGCCCTGATTCGTCTGGTTCGAAAAGGCGATCGCGGGGGCGTCAGAATGAAGATCCTGCATGATCTGACGGAACATGCGCCCCTGCTGCTGCGCCGAGAGTTTGTCGGATTTGTTCAGAATCGCAAGATAATTGAAATTCTGATCCTGAATCCATTTGTACATCTGCTTGTCAAGGGAACTCGGAGCATGCCTGAGATCCAGAATCTGCACGACCGACTTGAGAGTCGGGCAGGCTTCAAAAAACTCATCCATCATTTTTTGAATCCGCTCCCGGGTGATCTTTGATGCTTTCGCATACCCGTATCCCGGCAGATCCACGATATAGAAAGACTCATTGAACTGATAGAAATTGATCGTGAGAGTTTTCCCGGGCGATGAACTCGTTTTGGCAAGCTCACGCCGCCCAGCAAGCGCATTGATCAATGAGGATTTGCCGACATTGCTGCGCCCGACCAGGGCGATCACGGGCAACCCGTCGGACGGCAACGCATCTTTCCCGGTCACGCATGCGCTGAAAATGGCGGAAGTGACTTTCACGGTCATACTCTTGTGCTCCGCTTCTTATGGGTCTTTTTGCTGGCTATTTCGTGCTTTTCCCGGCCGAGGTCCTTGAGCCGCATCTTCTTTCTCGACCTCGTGCTGTAGGGAGAATCAGGGAATTCGAGAGGCGTCGTCT
>CAZQYQ010000251.1:0-6995 GCA_964597625.1 uncultured bacterium | reverse complement strand
ATCGTCGTCCTGACCCTGCTGTTCCTTCCCGCTCTCTATGTGACCTGGTTCAGGATTCCCCGCGATGTCGAAAACAATAGATTCCACGGCACCGCTGTGGCGCCCCTCGTCACTGAATGCCGTTACTGCACGAAAAGCCTGCTCACTCAATTCGTGGGCATGGCGAAGACGCATCGTATTGTTTCCGCTCCTTCTTTCCATGCTTGGCGGCTGCGCGAGCCGGCCGGAGAATGTCCTTCAGCCCGTGGCGCTGACGACGAACGATACAAGCCGCGTCGACATGCTGGTCGCGACCACTCGAAAACCCGCCGCAGATCCTGGCGAGCTTTATTCCGGCGAGCGCGGAACGGCGATCTCGCTCAACAACCTCACGGTTTCCATCCCGCCGGATGAGAAGAGGAAGGTCGGTGAAGTCCAGTGGCCCAAGCGCGTGCCTCCCGATCCTGAGAAAGAGTTCGCCGTGCTCAAGGACCAGAAAGTCACCTCAGAGCAGCAGGCGCTCAACTGGTTTCGCAAGAACCGGAATGCAAAGCGTCAGGTCATCATCTTCGTGCACGGCTTCAACAACACCTATGCGGACGCTGTCTTTCGTTTTGCCCAGATCACACATGATGCCGGGACCGATGCCGCGCCGATCCTCTTCACCTGGCCCTCTCGTGCCAGCGTTCTCGGCTATCTCTACGATAAGGAAAGCACGAACTATTCACGCCGTGCTCTGGAGGATTTGATCATCCAGGCTGCCCGAAGCCCCGACGTTGGTGATATCACGATCCTTGCCCATTCCATGGGAACATGGCTGACGGCGGAGGCTCTGCGCGGGATCGCGATGCGCGAAAAGACAATCCCGGCCAAGGTCCATAACGTCGTGCTGGCGTCACCCGATATCGATGTCGATGTCTTTCGCCGCCAACTCATAGAGATGGGACCGAAGCGGCCGCAGTTCACTATCTTCGCCTCAACCCATGACCGTGCGCTTGAGGTTTCGAGATGGATCTCCGGTGGTGTCAACCGTGTCGGCGGTGTCGACACAACCCCCTATACCGGGGTGTTGAAGCAGCTTGGCATCACAGTGATCGACACCAGCGGCGTTCGCTCCAAGGACGCCCTCGGTCATAACGCCTTTGCCGATAGCCCGGAAATCATCGGGCTGCTGGGGAAACGCCTGGCTGGCCAATCCCTCGAAGGCGGCCAGGTGACACTGGCCGATCAGGTCGGCATGGCTGCGATCGGTACGGTCAATCTGGCCGGCTCGGCGGCGAGGACGGTCGTTGCGGCACCGATGTCGGTGGTCAGCCCAGAAGCGCGAAAAATATTGCAACAGGAACTGTCCGGGACGTCTGGAGGCCTCGTCAATGGCCAGATCGCTTACTGACCGTCAGCGACGGTTTTACCATTCGCTTTTTATGACGAAGGGAAATCCGCAATGAACGTCACTTATGATTATTCCGGCTATATTGTACTCGTCACTGGCGCAGCCAGTGGCATCGGGCTCGCCGCCGCTCAGGCCTTCGGCCGAAGCGGCGCGCATGTGATACTGGCCGACCTTTCCGACGATCACGGCCACCACGGCGCAGAAGCAATCGTCGCCCAGGGAGGAAGCGCCGAGTTCGTCCATCTCGATGTGGCCTCGCAGCGAGAGGTGGATAACGTCGTCGCCGGGATCGTTGCTCGTCACGGCAAGCTCGACATCGCGTTCAACAACGCCGGTATCGGTGGCGCTTTCGGACCGTTGACGGCACCGAAGTCCGACGAGTGGAAGCGGATCATCGACGTGGATTTGATGTCGGTCTATTACTGCATGCACGCAGAAATCCGCGCGATGGAGAGAACTGGAGGCGGTGCGATTGTCAACAACGCTTCTGTGGCCGGCATAGCGGGGCTTTATGATTCCTCCGCGTATGTTGCTGCCAAGCACGGCGTGGTTGGGATGACGCGCGCGACAGCCATGGACTATGCACGCCGCGGCATCCGCATCAATAGTGTCTGCCCTGGCTTGATCGACACGCCAGCCCTTGATCTTCTGCCAAGGACGGCGCTCGAACGGCTTCGGACGGCCGCCCCAATCGAACGGGCGGGAACGACGGATGAGATTGCTCAAGCAGTGATGTGGCTTGCATCGGACGCTGCCAGCTACGTGATTGGCCACGCACTACCTGTAGACGGTGGCGTGGCCATGGGTGGCAACGCCAGACATCTGGAAGACTAAATCAACTACGGCAGAAATCCGGCACCTGCTGACAATCCACTCGTGCAGCGTCGGGTCCGACAGGATTTCCGTTGAGTCGAAAACGTCACTCAGTCAATGCAATTGCTCATTTCTTTCTATTACGCACGCAACTCCGGGCGAATATTACTATGACAAATAATAATATAAAAATAAAAATACAATTACCACTGCATTTTCACTTGCCAAAAACTCGTATGAATGGATATATCATCATCAATGGTCATCACTCGATGACCTGAGATCAGCCTGTCGGTTCAGGGGATGTCGGTCCTTCCCACGTCAGCCAAACTGTTGGCGTGCTTTGGGCTAGCTGGGGGCGGTAATATGCAGCGAAAAGATATAGTGACGTCAGCCTCATTCGACATCGCCGAAATCAATCTAATCCATCGCTATTGGTGCGCCGCCAATTATCTATCGGTCGGCCAGATCTATCTTCTCGACAATCCGCTGCTGCGCGAACCGCTGCAGCCGCAGCATATCAAGCCGCGCCTGCTCGGCCATTGGGGCACGACGCCGGGCCTGAACTTCATCTATGCTCATCTCAACCGGGTGATCAAAAAGCACGATCTCAGCGTCATCTATGTTTGCGGACCGGGCCATGGCGGACCGGGCATGGTAGCCAATACCTGGCTCGAAGGCATCTATAGCGAGATCTATCCGGACGTTCCGGAAAACGCCAAGGGCATGCACCGGCTGTTCCAGCAGTTTTCCTTCCCCGGCGGCATTCCAAGCCATGCGGCGCCGGAAACACCCGGATCGATCCATGAGGGCGGCGAACTCGGTTATGCGCTGGTACATGCCTATGGCGCGGCCTTCGACAACCCGGACCTGATCGTCGCCTGCGTGGTGGGTGACGGCGAGGCCGAAACCGGGCCGCTCGCCGCAAGCTGGCATTCCAACAAGTTCCTCAATCCCGCCCGCGATGGTGCCGTTCTGCCGATCCTGCATCTCAACGGCTACAAGATCGCCAATCCGACGCTTCTGTCACGCATTCCCGACGAAGACCTCAGAAAGCTGTTCGAAGGCTATGGCTACGAGCCGATCTTCGTCGAAGGCCACGAACCGGAAGCGATGCACCGGCTGATGGCGGGCGCGATGGACAAGGCGACGGACACGATCCGGGCCATCCAGGACACGGCGCGGGGCGGAACGCCCTATGCCGAACTGCCGCGCTGGCCGATGATCGTGCTGCGCAGCCCGAAGGGCTGGACGGGACCGAAGGAAGTGGACGGCAAGAAGGTCGAGGACTTCTGGCGCTCGCACCAGGTTCCTGTTGCCAATTGCCGGGAAAATTCAGACCACCGCAGGGTGCTGGAAGAATGGCTGCGGTCCTATGATCCGGAAGACCTGTTTGACCTTGATGGCGGACTGAAGCCGGAACTGAAGGCGCTTGCGCCAACGGGCGAACGCCGGATGGGTGCCAACCCGCATGCCAATGGCGGGGTGCTGCGCAAGGAGTTGAAATGCCCGCCGCTCGCCGACTATGCGATCGACGTGCCGGAACCCGGCAAGACCATCGTGCAGACGACCGAAATCCTCGGCAAGTATCTGCGCGATATCCTGACGCTGAACGACGAAGAGAAGAATTTCCGCATCTTCGGACCTGATGAGACGGAATCGAACCGGCTGGGTGCCGTGTTCGAAGTGACCGACCGCGTCTGGATGGAGAGGATCGAGCCCTACGACGTGCATCTTTCTCCCGAAGGACGCGTGATGGAAGTGCTGTCGGAGCATCTTTGCCAGGGATGGCTGGAAGGCTATCTCCTGACCGGCCGGCACGGCTTCTTCTCCTGCTACGAGGCCTTCATCCACATCATCGACTCGATGTTCAACCAGCATGCCAAGTGGCTGAAGGTGACGCGCGAGCTGGAATGGAGAAAGCCGGTCTCCTCGCTCAACTACCTGCTCACCTCGCATGTGTGGCGGCAGGACCATAACGGCTTTTCCCACCAGGATCCCGGCTTCGTCGATCTCGTCGCCAACAAGAAGGCCGACGTGGTGCGCATCTACCTTCCGCCGGATGCCAACACGCTTCTCTGGGTCGCCAACCATTGCCTCAATACCTGGGACCGGATCAACGTCATTGTCGCCGGCAAGCAGCCAGAGCCGCAATGGCTCGGTATCGACGATGCGGCCAAGCATTGCCAGGCCGGGATTGGCATCTGGGACTGGGCCAGTAACGAGGACGGCGGGATCGAACCTGACGTCGTAATGGCCTGCGCCGGCGACGTACCGACGATGGAAACGCTGGCTGCGGTGACGATCCTGCGCGAGGCGATTCCGGAACTCACGATCCGCGTCGTCAATATCGTCGACCTGATGACGTTACAATCGAAGGATCGGCATCCACATGGATTGTCCGATGAGAATTTCGACAGGTTGTTCACCACCGAGCGGCCTGTGATTTTCGCCTATCACGGTTATCCCTACCTCATCCACCGGCTGACCTACAAACGCACCAACCACCAGAACATCCATGTCCGCGGCTTCATTGAGGAAGGTACGACCACAACACCTTTCGACATGACTGTGTTGAATGAGCTCGACCGCTACCACCTCGCCATCGAGGCGATCGAGCGCGTGCCCGGACTGAAGGAAAAGGCCGGTCATGTGGCCAAAAGCCTGCACGGCAAGCTGCAGGAGCATTTCGCCTATGTCCGTGAACATGGCGAGGACATGCCGGAAATCAGGGACTGGGCATGGCGATCTGGTTCTTAGTTTTCGACAGTAGAACAGCATCCAATCTGTCCCTGCTCCTGGGCGTTGGCGACAAGAAGTCGAGACGGTTCCTATGATTGATATCCTAGCCCATGCAATTCTGTCTGCTGCAGGCGTTGTGGCAACTATTTTCGTTTCGAGAGATGCGGTGGGCTTTCCCGTCTACGAAATGGTCGTCTCACTGTATTTGATCGCAGCTTTGGCCGTCATCGTCTGGTTCGGTCCGCTTGTTCTTAAAGCGTTCTTCGGCCCCCGCTCCAAGAAATAATCGAATATGGCGACGGGGGACAAGAGTGAAGAAGGGACTCGGCTGGGTTCCTTGGACATCCGACCGGTACATCCGGGACGCGTTTCTTCGTCACACTTCTTCATGAACTCGCGAAACGGGATAGACGCGAAACCCTCAGCAACCTTGTGCATCGGCAGCCGAACGATCCACCTAAAAGTAGGACGTCGATGAAACGCTGGGTCGACGAACGTCTTCTCGGCAACTTCGCATTCGCTCTGCGTGCAATCGTCGAACCTCCGTTGAGCCGTCTCTTTTACAGGAGTGCACATAGCCAGTGTCGAGCTAAATTCAGCGAAGAATGGAGAAGTGAAATTTATAAGGCAAGGGATTGGATGCTGACCTCAAGAATCAACCTGTTGCATGGCGATTTTTCTTGGACAGCACAAAGGCTGCTCGATGCCGGATCTCGCGCTTGATCTACGATACTTGCGATATGCGTTGTTGGTTGCCGAACATGGCAGTTTTCGACGTGCGGCCGAAGCCATTGACATCTCGCAGTCCACTATGAGCCGCCGGGTCCAACTGCTTGAACGGCGCCTTGGTGTACCCCTTTTTATTCGCAGCCGGACAGGGGCAAAGCTGACCATCGCAGGAGCGCGGTTTTTGCAAAATGCCGCATTCGGCGCATCCCATCTGCATCAAGCTGTGAAGGACATGCAAACGGCGCATCAAGGCGACACAGGCGAGATACGAATTGGGCTGATGACGTCCTTGGCAAGCGGCTTCCTTCCGAATCTCGTAGGGGAATATCATTCCCGCTTCCGCCGTGTCGAAGTGAAAATAGAGGAATCGACGTCAGAGGTCGCAACCGCAAACCTTCTCAGCGGCCGCATCGATGTCGCCTTCCTTCCGGGCGAACCTCAATTGGCCGGGTGCGAGACAGTTCAACTTTGGACCGAACAGCTTTTCCTCGCACTGCCCAGACGGCATCTTCTTGCAAAGGCAGAGAGCGTTGCCTGGGAAGATGTGCGCAAGGAAACATTCCTGATCCCCGCCGGTATTGCTGGTGCCGAACTGGATCAATATCTGCTGCGGCAGCTCTCCAAGTCCGACTCTCAACCGAGAATATCCGTTCAGGGTGTCGGGCGGGACAATCTTTTGAACATGGTAGGAGAAGGATTCGGCATTTCGCTCATCTTGTCGTCGACGTCCGGTGGAGCACACAAGGAGGTTGTGTTCGTGCCTTTGTCGGATGGCGTGGAAGACATTCGCTTCAGTGCTGTTTGGTCGGTGAAAAATCAGAATCCAGCCCTGAAGCAATTTCTGGACCTGGCTACCGGAAAATCGCGTTGGAACGCGATTATCCATCAAGCCCATGGCGCTCGGTGAGCATTTCCGAATGCCCCTCAGTTTCTTCAACGCTATTCATCAATCTTGGGCGCTTGAGATGGTGAGCTGGAGACACCCTGAACAGCACGCCTCTCCTTTGCGAAACCGCGATCTGTCGCGATGAACCGCTGCAGCATCGGCACAATCAGCTTGGCGGGATCGGCCGGCAGTTGCCCCTGTTGACGGTTCAGCAGCTCCGCATACGCCGTAAGATCTCGATACAACGGTCCGGGAAGTTCAATGCTCACCTTGACGGGTTTATCATCGATGAGCGGTCCGAGCTTTAATTTTGCCATCTGGCTAACCTCTGTAGGGCTCCATCACGAGATCACGGGTGACGATAATCCGGACCGGAAATCCGGGCCTGATTGTCAGCGTGGGAGCAATCTGCAATTGACGGCGGATGATCTGCTGGCCTGCATCGTTGATGGT
>CAZQYQ010000250.1:0-7001 GCA_964597625.1 uncultured bacterium | reverse complement strand
CCGCGTCGACGGTGGGGATTTACGATGCGGCGCGGTTCAGCAACGGCGCGCTGGAGCGGTGCCCGTGGGGCACACCGCCGGGCGGGTTTCCGTGGACGACCGGGACCTATCAAAACCCGACGTTTCACGGCCGGCACGCCAATGGCGACGGCAACGTGGGATGGATGGACGGCCACGTGGATCGGTTCCGGCCGGTGTTCTTTTCGAGCTCGACGCAGAGGGCCGGAATCTGCCGGCCGCGCGGACCGATGCCGACAAGCGCGGTTCTGAAAACCTTCGGGTGCTGATTGAACACCGCTTCACAGGGAATCGTAAAGAGCGTGCGGTTCCCCGTTTCCACCCGATGAGCCTTCCGGCCGCAGAACCAGAGGCGGCCGGCCGCGTCGATGCGGCCGCAGTCTCCCATGCGGTGCCAGATTGTCCCGTCCGCGGCACGAATTTTCGCGCCGGCCGTGGCTTCGGGGCGCATGTAATACTCCCGTGTCACGATCGGACCGCTGACGGCGATCTCGCCTGTCACGCCGATCGGCAGCACAAGCGATTCAGACCATGCGGCGATCGGCTCGTCGGATACTTTTATGATGCGGACCGAAACCTGTGGAACCGGCCTGCCGACGCAGGTTCCGCCGCCGCACGCCGTTTCGGCCGCGGTTTCGCCGAGAATCTCATGACTGCCGATGCTGCTGATCGGAAGTGCTTCGGTTGCTCCATAGGGCGTGTGAATCTGCGCTGATTCCGGCAGCATTTTCTGGAATCGCGCCAGAACATCGTTGCGGGCCGGGGCGCCGCAGGAAATCACCGTGCGCAGCGTTGAAAGCCTGATTCCGTGGGCTTCCCCGTATCGACTCAGAGTGTTCACGAGGGCAGGGGAGCCGAACATCACCGTCGCACCATTGTTTTCGATGCCCTCGATCAGCTTGACCGGGTCGGCATCCGCCGGGTGGGTCGCATCCATGTCGGGGATGACAACCGTCGTGCCGAGGCACACGTCGAGCAGCGCGAACAGCGGAAACGTCGCGAGATCGACATCGTGTTCGTCGAACCGGTACAACTCCTGGATGAAGCGGACCTGGTTCATCAGAATTCCGTGCGTGTAGACGGCACCTTTTGATATGCCGGTGCTGCCGCTGGTAAACATGATCGCACCTATCTCGTCACCCATATCGGGGAGCGCTTCCGGCGCCGGGTCTTCATCACGCGTCTGCGCAAGCGTCTGGCCGCCCCAGAACAGGCGTGTGCCGTATGTCACGCAGATTCTGATCGTCGCGGGCGACCAGCGCAGAATCACACGGGCAGCGTGGGCCTTGGTCACACCGATAAAAGCTTCGGGAGCGGCTTCGCCGAGACATTTGCCCAGATTCTGAATACCGATCCCTGGATCGATGAGCACGACCACCGCCCCGATCTTGAACAGGGCAAAGGTGACCGCAAAAAACTCAAGGCTGGGCGTCAGCATCAGCGCCGTACGCATGCCGCGCTGGATGCCGAGCTTCTTCAACCCGCGGGCGTAGCGGTTGCTCTCTTCCTCGAGCTGTCTGAAGCTCAGATGCGTGTAGGAAACGCGGCCCGAAGAGTCGCGCCCCTGGGGAAAAACCACCGCGCGCTTGCTCGGCAGTCTGGACGCCCACTCACGAATGAAAGAAGCCATATTGACAGGCACACCGGTAGTGTTCACGTCATTGTCCTTGAAATAGATCTACGTAATACAGATGGATTCTGCCTGCTGGCGGCGAATGATCCCTGCTTTCTAGAACCGGTCTCCTGAGAGAGGATATCTGGTCAGAAATTCCCGGATCAGGCCGATGACTTTTTCTCCGACATCTTCAAGCAGGTAATGACCGGCTTCGGGGAAGGTATGGACACTGGCCTGCGGCAGGTGGCGGCGCCAGGTGTTCAAAAACGGCCGCCGGAAAATGAAGTCGCGCTGTCCCCAGCAGATGAGCGTCGGGGTCTTTTTGAACTGGGAGAGGCCGCTTTCGATCTGTTTGATCGTACCCCAGGAGGGATCGCCGGTTCTGAGCGGGATATCCTGGACGAAATGGGTCGTGGCGACCCGGTTTGCCCATGAGTCATACGGGCCGGTGAACGCGCGCTGCAGCTCTTCGCTGAGCGGGGTACACGTGCTGGTGCGTGCCGCGATCTCGGCGAACGCATTGAAGCCGCGGTTGAACCATTCCCCGAGCCTGCTGTTGCGGAACAGCCAGAGCGGCCAGGGGAAATCCATTTCGTCGGGAAGCGGAAACGCAGCCGTGTTGAACAAGACAAGCCGTTTCACTTGCAGCGCATGCCGGTTCGCGAAGCCCATGCCGATCGCGCCGCCCCAGTCGTGCAGAACCAGCGTGATCGGCCGGTTGATGCCGAGATGCTCGATCAGCGCCTCGAGATCGCGGATCCGTTGTTCCAGCGTGTATGAGTAGCGTTTTGCATCGGGCTTGTCGGAAAGGCCGCAGCCGATGTGGTCGGGCACGATAACCCTGTGGTCATGCTTGAAGGCTGGTATCAGCGCCCTGAAGAGAAACGACCAGGACGGGTTGCCATGCACCATGACCATCGGGTCGCCTTCGCCCTCGTCGAGATAATGCTGTCTGAACCCGTTGTTCTCGAACCAGTTGCTCTTGAACGGGTAGAGGTGCCGGAAATCTTCTATATTAAATGGTTTAATATCGTTCATGTTGTTTCGTTGTGGGTTACCCCGTTACCATCGCCAGCCCAGCATCATGCTGTTCAGGCCGCTTCCGATGCCAATGAAAGAGGTCTTCATCCCTGGCTGTAATACGCCCCGTTCCATTGCGATGGCAGCCGTCACCGGCAGGGAGACGGTCCCCATGTTGCCGAGGTAGGGGAACGTCGAAAAATCCTTGTCGATGGTGATTCCAAGTGCCTGCAGAATGGCATCACGATTCGCGGTTGCGACCTGGTGTGAAATCAGCCGGTCGATTTCCCCGGCCGCCCACTGCATCTCGCTGTAGAACGTCTTGCCTACACGTGAAACGAGCTCGCCACCGTGCTTGAGAAGGCCTATGGCGTTCGTTTCCATCACCTGCGGCGCGCGGGGCGGCACATGCGTGTCCGCTCCCCAGCGGCACATGCGATAATGCTCGGGAGCACCCATCGTGATGGAGCCCAGAAGCTGGGGCCTGCCCGGGCCGTAAGACCCGTCGCTGAGCACGACTCCAACCGCACCCGATCCGCCGGTGAGCGTGGCGAGAGCCTGTTTGAAGAAATCCATCGTGCCCTCGGCCAGCATGCGATCCATCATGATCGTTGTGATCTCGCGCGCCGTTTCACAGGCGACGACGAGGCCGGCCTTGATCTGGCCGAGTTCGATACGGTTCGCCACGTCGATGATGCCGGTCATGACACCCAGGCAGGCATTCGAAACGTCGTGGATCATCGTCGAGGCTTTGACTCCGAGCCGGGCGGCAACACCGCAGGCGGTGGCGGGTTCGAAATTGTCCCGACAGACGCCGCCGTACACGACGGCCCCGATATCTTCTTCGGGAATGCCTGCCTCGGCGATCGCCTTCTGAGCTGCTTTGGCCGCTCCGTCCGAGTTCACGTGGCCCGGGTCCCACCAGCGGCGCTCGCGGATGCCGGTCAGCGCTTCAAGCTGGCCCGGCTGGAGATACAGCTTCTTGTACAGCGGCGAAAGCCGTTCCTCGATCCAGGTCGAGGTGATGATGTTGTGCGGCAGCTCATAGCCGATCGATTCGAGAAACACGCGGCTGAATTTCATGCTGTGACCGAACGCCTTTCTGAAAGCCTCGCGATTGGGCTCCCGCAGACCTCAAAGGCCCGGAACCAACCGGATGGCAAACTCCTTCATGTTATATATCACGCGGCCGTCGACGTGCAAGTATCCTGTACCGCGAACCAGGCGTTGCTCATCATCGAATGCGTCGATGACGGCTTCCACCGTCACCAGGGTGTCTGTCGGGATGATCTGGCCGCGATAGGACCAGGAGTGCTTCACCCCGGTTGCGAATGGCTCGAAATGCCACGACCCCTGCAAAAGCCGCGCGCCCCAGCGGTGCAGCGCGGCAGCCTTGAGCAGCTGCATGAATGCTTCGAGACCCAGCGAGCCCGGAATAACCGGATCCTGGTAGAAATGCGCCTTGAAGAACCATTCACCCGGATCGACGCGTTTTGTACCCCGCAGGAACCCGAGCCCCTTCGGCCCGCCATCCGGAATGAACAGATCGATTGCATCGAGCATTCGGTACGACCGGGCGGGAAGCGCGAGTCCGTCTTTCGGCTGATAGAGCGGGTCTTTGGGGTGGAGCGGCGCGCAGTCCGGCCATTCGGGCGGAGCGACCCTGCGGGCAAGCTCGTCCGGAGACGGTGTGTACAGCTGCGCCCCCCGGATTCCGACCTGATTTGCAAGCGCGCTTTCGGTGAAGAACCCGAACACCGTGTCGCCTTCGTACACCGGGCGTCCGTGTCTCGTGACCTTGAATGTGTAGCCCTGAATGATCATGCCGCCGGACTGGGCGATCTTGGTGACCGCGATGTCGGCGGTGAGCGTGCCTGCGTCGCATCTCAGATCCTCGTGCAGAATCGCGTTTCCATCGAGGTTTCTGAAATGCAGATTCTCGCTGCTCGTCATCGCCGAACCCATGTAGGCCGCGAGCCAGCCGCAGATCTGAAGTGGAAATTCGAGGATGACCGAGAACGGGATGCTGTCCTGTCTGTTCGCCCTGAAATACCAGGCGTCAGGCGGGACGTCATACTGGCCCTGTACCGTGCCGCCCGGCACCATCTGAAGCGGCGGGGCCGTCAGCGCGGTAATGCGGTCGAGAAACAGATACGGCGGGCCAGGCAGACGGGCCAGAAACCGCTCTCTGTCGAATGGGCGGTAGGCATCGCCGAAGCATCGCGAAGGGTTTCCGATCGCGTATTCCAGAATCTGCTGCGCGGTGAAAAGTTCGGGCGGCTTCGCGGCCACGGCCGGAGCTGGCGCGGAGTATTTCCCTGCCCAGATGACTTCAATCTGTTCGCGGCTCGTGTTCGTGAGCCTGATCGACATGTCGAGGCACTGGACGATCATGCGGCCGTCGGCGAACATCAGCGCATCAGCCAGCGCATAAGGCTCAGGCCGGTAGCCGATTTCCTTGATGGTGATCTCGTAGAGCGCTTTTTTCGCCCCCGGAATGACCTGTCCTCGGCATCTGAGGCGGCTGCGCACTTCAGGAATCGGCTCGAAGCCGCTCACGGGCGATTCGGCGACCCAGCCCATGCGCAGCAGATACACGCGCAGAGCCTGCATGCACGACTCATACATCAGTGTGCCGGGCATGACCTGATCATCGATGAAATGGCTCGTCAAAAACCAGGCATTGGCCGGGATATCGATCTCTGCTTTGATCAGGCCGAGGCCGAACCTGCCTCCATTCGGCTCGATGGACGTGACGCGATCGATCATGGCGAGCTTGCCGCCAGGCAGGGTCTGGGGACGGCGTATCGGCAGGCCGGAGAACTCCGGGCCAAATGCGGCTGCCAGATCACCCCTGCGCAACGCTTCGATTGACGCATCGCCGAATGACTCGATGCGCATCGGCACGAGCCGCTCGAGCTCTGCGGGCCTCTGTCGCGGCTCGATGCGGATGTCATCCTCGGTAAGGACGATGCCGCGCCCGTCATTCAGCTGTTTATCGGTGAAAAATCCGGCGCAGCCGTCGCGCATCGTGATCAGCTGTCGCCCGTCGACGGTGCCGTCGAACTCGAAGAAAAACAGATAGGTGTCGGCCTGCCTGATGAACCGGTCGACCCGGATATCATAGCGAACGGTCGTGCCGGGGCGGGGCAATGGCCCGTGAAATGTGACGGTCGCATCGAGCAGCCGGTATTTCGCGATGCCTTTGGTCTTGAAATCGATGCCCAGCCATGCCGACAGAAACAGATCGGCCTGGCCAGCTTCGACGGCAAGCCCCGTCGGCATGCGATCGCCGTCGAGATACCACGCGCCCGGCTGTACATCATGCTCGGTTGCCAGCTCGCCGGAGGCGAGCGAACCCTTCTCTCCGCGGCAGAAAAGAATGCGATCGACGAAATTCAGCGGCTCATTGGGCAGTCTCACCCGCGTCGGATATCTGTCGATCTCGGCAAAGAACGGCCCGAGGGCTTTTCCGATCCTGCCGATCGCGAACTCCATCGAGCCTGCCCTGTCGAGAAACACCGGTTCAACAGGTTTCCCGCTTTTCTGCGAATTTGCCGGCTGTGCCGGCGTTATAATATCTTTTTCTATAATATCTATAGATGTGTTTTCATCCGCGTCGTGGCCCGTGCCGGAGGCGGAAGCTTCGAACGGACTGCCCGCGGCGGTCGCGCTGAGGCAGAGCTCAGCCACGCGGGCCTGGATACGGCGGGTTTCATCGGCGCAGCGCAGAAATGCCTCGTGGGCGGCCGCGGTGGCCTGCTGTGCCGACAGCCACTCTGCGATCATGCTTCCCGGTGTCGGAAGGCCCTTCGGGGAGGTGCCGGCGGCTGCCGAAGGTTCGGAAGATTGCGCTGCGCATGACATACGGTTGCTTCTGGTGTCCTGAGTCTGGGATGTCATGGAAGCCTCCTGGATCGTGTCGTGGCTGGAATACGTCGACGGGTTCGGAATGTGCTGAGCCTGAGGGATGCTGGCTGCTGGCTGCTGAATACCGGTCGGACGGGGCAGGTCGGGCTGACCGGAGGCGGATATGGCTGATTTCACCGGCGTGAGCGGAGCGGCTGTGCTGGAACGAGACGAATGAATAGGCGTTGATATTTTACCAAAACCGCGCTCGATCCGAATCGAAATGACCTGCTTTGCCGGAGTGACGACCGCCGGATCCTGTGGTTCTTCCCGATACAGCGGGGCGAGATTGACCAAAACGCCTTCGGCATGACAGTGGGCCAGCATGCGCAGGACCGTGCTCGTTTCATCCTGGCCGCCCATCGAAACCGATCGGGTCATGTGGCGACGATCGCCGAGAATGCGGCCGATCATGCGCGAACAGGAGGCGCGGGGTCCC
>CAZQYQ010000249.1:0-7006 GCA_964597625.1 uncultured bacterium | reverse complement strand
CTTGAACCCCATTCAAGTACGCTGCCAACTGCGCTACGCCCCGGTGGGTCGAATGCCCAGAACCTTCAGAACGAGGATCTTTATATCATAATCCGTCCCCCGACGCAAGTGATTTCGCCTCATCATCCGGTCATCCGTTGACATCGCTGCAGAATGATGACCCTCCGACTGAATCACGAAGAGCGCAGAGGTCCTGAAAAAGCCCCGGAGATCTGAACGCGCTTTCCTCTGCGGCACCCCCCGTGAGTTCGTTGCGGTTCAGTTGATGTGAAAGCGGATAGGGTTGACGAGGTGGGACAGCAAACGGTACATTCAACAAACGTGAAGCAAGGGAGGGTCTGCCCATGTCTTTTTATTTCAATCACAATAATATCAACGTTCGCGATCTCGACAAAAGCCTGGATTTCTACACGAAGGCGCTTGATCTGCGCGAATCGAGGCGATATTCACCGCCCGATGGCAGCTTCATTCTCGTCTATCTCGGCGACGGAAAAACCGGTCACCTGCTCGAACTGACCTGGCTTCGGGATCGCAAAGAGCCATATAATCTCGGAGAGAACGAGTTTCACCTGGCCCTGACGACCGACGAGTTCGAAAAAGCGCACGCGCGCCACGCCGAAATGCGGTGTATCTGCTATGAAAACCCGGCCATGGGCATCTACTTCATCGAAGACCCCGACGGTTACTGGGTCGAGATTCTGCCCGGCAGCCCGGAAGACAGATGACCCGATTTTCCCCGACTGCGCCGCGCCTGCAAAAGCCATCCGGGGAATCAGATTCGATGGTGATCAGAGGTGGGGTTTCTGTTCCGCTTTTCGCAGCGTCAGCCACGCGACAAGGGCATCGAGACCTGATGTTTCACCCCGGCACGAAACGTCAAAAACCGGCGCCGTGTCATTCACGGCCCTGACTCCGGCCAGAAACAGTTCATGCTCGAAGTCGACGTGACCGATCAGGTCGGTTTTGTTCAGCACGATCACATCCGCGAGAGCGAACATCGCGGGGTATTTGCGGGGCTTGTCGTCGCCTTCGGGCACGCTTGCGATAACGAGTCTGAGATCCTCGCCCAGGTCGAACTCGGCCGGGCAGATCAGATTCCCGATATTCTCGATGAACACCAGGCCGTGATCCCGCACGGGCGGCAGCGCCTCAAAGGCTTTGCGCACCGCGCCGGCGTCGAGATGGCAGTCGCCGTCGGTGTTTATCTGGTGCACCGGAATTCCGGCGGCGGCGACTTTTTCGGCATCGATCGATGAGGCGACATCCCCCTCGATGACCAGCGGCTGCAACCCCGCCGGAAGCCGCTTTGCAAGGGCAAGAATCAGGCTTGTCTTCCCTGCTCCCGGGGAGGCCATGACATTGACGGTCCTGACCCGGCCCGCGGCAAAAAGTTCGGCGTTCTTCGCCGCTTCGGCATCATTGTGAGCCAGAACCGCTTTTCTGACCGGAATCAGCATCCTCGACCTCCATCGATTCGACATACAGTTCGCGACCGCCCTCAAGCCGGTTCGGTCCGCCGCAGGAAGCGCACGCGAGCTCGACGGTCATGCCGGGCCGGTGCTCTTTCCGGTTGCCGCAGGAACGGCACGCCAGGATGGCGGGCAGTATTTTCAAGCACAGCACCGAGCCGTCTGCCGCGGTTTTGCGACACAGCTCGTTCCAGAAGAGATCGAGGCTCTCGCCGACGATTCCGGCAAGAGCCCCGGCCACGACATGAATCCGTGTGATGCGCCTGCCCTCGCGGGCCTCGCCGGCGGCAACGGCCGCCAGCACGGCATCAAGGATTCCCTTTGCTATTGTCGCTTCGTGCATCCAGAACCGCATCGTTCGCCAGACCGTGGCGCGTGTCGAGCCACATGCATTTCTTCGGGCAGATCTCGACGCAGTGGCCACAGATAATGCAGCGACCGACCTCGAGTTTCCACTCCTTGGGTTCCCGCGAAACGGTGATCGCCTTCGTGGGGCAGCGCTTCGAGCAGGCTCCGCAGAAAATGCAGACAGCCGGATCCATTTCGAGATGACCACGCGCCCCGGCGAAATCCGGGCGTTTATTGGCCGGATATCCCCGAGTTGAAGGGCTGCTTAACAGATTCTCGAGAGTGGTCTTCAGTAGTCCGAACATAGTGGCCTCCTTGTCTCAGCGCTCAGTGCAGCTGATGCACGGATCGATCGCAAGGACGATCACGGGCACGTCCGCGAGATGGCAGCCGGGAAGCATCTTCAGCAGGGGAGCGAGATTCGCGAACGTTGGGGTGCGGATGCGGAGCCGCTCGAGATTCCTTGTATTATTTGCACGCAAATAGTAGATGACCTCGCCGCGCGGCTGTTCGCAGCGTGAAATGGCCTCGCCGTCCGGGTTTCCCTTGGCCGGCACCGCGATAGCGCCTTCAGGAAGTTTATCCAGGGCTTCTCTCATGAGCGCGATCGACTGGGGCATCTCGTAGAGACGCACCTTACACCGGGCGTAACAGTCCCCGCCCTCGAACACGACCGGCTTGAAACTGAGATCGCCGTATGCCTCGTAGCCGGTGGTGCGGAAATCCATCTGAATTCCGCAGCCGCGCGCAACCGGGCCGACGGCGCCGAGTTCGTATGCTTCTTCCTTCGTGAGGCGGCCGACGCCGACGGTGCGCTGCTGAACGGTGTAATCGTCGCGCATCGTCACGATAATGGGCTCCAGCTCACGCTCGACATCGTCAAGGGTCGTGCGGATCATCTTGATCAGGTCGGGGGTCAGATCTCGGCGCACCCCGCCGATGCAGCAGCTGGACATGATGACGCGGTTCCCGCCGGTGGCTTCCATCAGGTCGAGCACCTTCTCGCGCAGCCGGAAACTCTGCATGAACAGGTTTTCAAACCCGAACGAGTCGGACATGAGCCCCAGCCAGAGCAGGTGGCTGTGCAGACGGCTCATTTCGCTCCAGACGACGCGGAGGTAGCGCGCCCGGTCCGGAACGGTCAGCCCCATCAGCATCTCGACGCCGCGGCAGTAGCTCACCGAATGAATGAACGAGCAGATGCCGCAGACGCGCTCGACGAGAAATACATCCTGCAATATATCTCGCTGCTGGGCGATTTTTTCGAGACCGCGATGCACGTATCCAAGCGCGGGAAGGGCTTCGACGACCTTCTCGTCTTCAAGCACGAGTCGCAGCTGAAGCGGCTCGGGAAAAACAGGGTGTTGCGGGCCAAACGGAATCAGCGATTGGATTGCCATGGCGTGGTCAGTTGCCTCCCGTCGGCTGGGTGTCGGCCGGCACCTTGAGTCTCATATCGATGCCGGAACCTTCGCGGCACTGCGGGGCTTTGGGAGCCGTTTCGGTCAGAAAGAACCGGCCGCCGAAATCGATCAGGATGTCGCTGAACGGCACGCCGAACATATCCTTGATCTCGTTTTCGATCACCAACGCCGCGAAGTAGATGCGCGAAACGCTGGGAACCGGCTGTCCATGGGGAATCTGCAGCCGCAGCGTCACGAGCTTGTATTCCTTGTCGAAGTGATACATCAGATCGAAGTCGCTGCCCTTGTCAACGCAGGTCATCGTGACGAAGCGCCAGCCTGACCCATGTTTTTCCGATACTTCAGCGGTCAGGGCATCGACGGTCACATCTTTCAACTCAGGAAGACTGACGGCCATCGGGTCCACCCTCCTTGTTTTGCTGTGGCTGAGCCGGGATTCCCGGGGCAGCCGGGGCTGCGGGTTGCGAGGCACCGGCCGGAGGCCGGTAGGTCAGGGAAACCCTCGCAGCGCCGCCCTGTGACTGGAAGGCCGGATTGGCATTCCACATCTGAACGGCTTTGACCAGTCCGTCGATGATGGCTTCCGGCTTGGGCGGGCAGCCGGGAATCCAGACATCGACGGGGATGACTTTTTCGATGCCACCGAGCACGTTGTAGCAGTCGGCGAAAATGCCGCCGGTCGCGCTGCAGGCGCCCATCGCCACGACCATTTTTGGGCCGGGCATCTGATCGTAGACATTCTTGAGAACGCGTGCATTGCGATGGTTCACCGAGCCGGTGACCACGAGAATGTCGGCATGTTTGGGGTTGCCGACGTGAACCACACCGAATCGTTCCAGGTCATACAGCGGCGTGAGACACGCCAGGAACTCGATGTCACAGCCATTACAGCTGTTGCAGTTATAATGGACAACCCAGGGTGAGCGGTCGATGCATCCAAGCACGATTCATTCCCCTTCTTTCATTTCCAGTAAAGCCAGATCAGATTCGTCACCGCAAGGCCCAGGCCGACCGACCACATGGAGGAGAGCATCCACTGGTATGTCAGGCGGGCGGAGAGGTTATCGAACAGGATCTCGATAACGAATACTATAATAGCAAGCAGTATACCGATAAACCAGTTCGTCGCCCAGAATGCGGCGAGAACAATGAAAACCAGGGCGGTTTCGTACCAGTGAGCCACTTCGAGAATGGCGAGATACGGACCGGCATACTCGATCGTTATGCCTTTGATGAGCTCCTGGTGCCCGTGGTGGGAGGTCGCCAGGTCGAACGGCGACTTTTTCAGTTTGATCGCGGTTACGAACAGGAATGCGATGAAGACCAGCGGCAGCGTCAGCAGAAGAGGCTTGCCGGCAAGCGCGATATCACGGGCCATGAAGCTGCCGTTCGTCAGGAAGATGCCGATGACCAGAAGAACCAGAATCGGCTCATACGATAACATCTGCATGATTTCGCGGTGGCTTCCGATGCGGCTGTAAGGCGAACGGACACACATGCCGCCCAGAATTAGGGCGATCGTGCTCACGGCGACGACCAGGATGATCATGACCATATCCTGGCCCAGAACCATCAGAATCGTCGCAAGCATCAGGAAGGAGAGGTGCAGCCAGGCATACAGCACCTGGGTTCTGTTGAGAATGACGCCTTCCTTCCCAAGCAGCTTCAGGACGTCATACACCGGCTGGAGCAGCGGAGGACCGATCCGGCTCTGCATGCGGGCGTTGACTTTCCGGTCAAATCCCTGCAGCAGCGCCCCGACCACCGGCGCGACGATAACCGCAACAAGCGCGATCAGAAGTTGAGTCAATGTCGCCATCATATCGCGATCACCCCGAACAGGCTCAGAATCAAGGCCACCGAGACCGGATAAGCCCACGAACAGACGTTTTGCTCCCCGAATATCGATGAGAAGTAGTAACTCCTCATCATCGCCACCTCGCCGCGATCCATGATGCTGCGAAACTCGTAGGTGATTCCACCTTCGGAGATGTTCTCGCCACACAGGAACGGCTTGCGAAGGCGGTCTTCATCGACCGCCTTGTAGGTCAGGAGCAGCGAGCCGATCAGCAGGACGGCCAACGCATAAATCGGCCATGTCATGAAGGATTCCGTCATCTCAATCATCTTCCAAGATGCGTCGGTGGTGCTCGAGAGCGGATACAGCGCTCTTGCGAGCGGCTTGATGAACCGTTCGAACAGCGGGAACGCCAAGAATCCGCTCAGAAGCGTCGCAATGCCGAGGGTCAGCATGGAACCACTCATCACCGGCGGCAGATCTTCCATCGTATATTTCTGGTGATAGGATACGGTAACGATTCTTCCGAGCCATTTGGACCAGAAGACGACCGTCAGGGCACTTCCGATGATGATCAGCATCATGACGGACGGAGAATGCGCCGCGGCTTCGATCGCGATCCACTTGCCGAGCAGCACGCCGAACGGCGGCATCAGCATCGCAACCATGCCGACGATCGTAATCACGGTCGTAAACGGCATTTTGGTCATCAGGCCGTGCATATCCTCGATATCGCGACTGCCGATGGCCTGTTCGATCGTTCCCATGCAGATGAACAAAAGCCCTTTGGTGATCGCATGGAAGACGATCAGCAGAAACGCCGCCGCATAGCCGAGCGGAGTCGCCATGCTGGCGCTGGTGATGATCAGGCCGAGATTTGCGATCGTCGAGTAGGCCAGAACCTTTTTGCCATTGCTCTGACCGACCGCAAGCGCCGATCCGACCATGAACGTAAAGGCACCGGTAATGGCGACGACCGTCCCGAGGCGTGTTCCACCAAAGCCCGGAGTCATGCGCATGACGAGATACACGCCGGCATTCACCATCGTGCTCGAGTGAAGCAGCGCCGAAACAGGCGTCGGAGCAAGCATGGCACCGAGCAGCCAGCTCTGGAACGGCAGCTGCGCAGACTTGGTAAGCGCAGCGACGACCAGGAATGCCAGCGGGATCAATGCATGGGACTGATTGAAGGAAATCAGCGAGTCCCCCTGACCGTTGATGACGGCCAGAAGCCAGCCCGCCTGGAGGATCATTCCCCCGAAGACATTGATGAGAATCGCTCTGCGGGCACTCGCATCAGATTCGGGCGTGCGGTCATGGCCGATCAGGAAAAACGAGCACAGAGTCGTGGCTTCCCAGAACGCGGAAAGCCAGCGCATGTCGTTGGCAAGCACCAATCCGTTCATGGCTCCGAGAAAAGCCGTCAGGAAAAAGAAAAACTGGGCCTGGCTCGCCTGGCTGTGCGGTCCGTGATGCTCGTGCCGCTCCATGTAGCCGATCGCATACACCAGGACCAGCGCTCCGACCACGGAGGTGATGAGCACCAGCATCAGCGACAGCTGATCGAACATGAATGCCGGCTGAGCCTGAACTTCCGCCGCACGCGGCAGAGATTCCAGCGCAACCCCCATGGCCGCCTGGATGATTCCCATGACGAGAACGGCCGCATGCCTGGTGGTGTACCCGATCACAATGACGGCTGCGATCATCACCCAGTCCAGCAGCACTGGCACCGCGTGAGACGAAGTGAATATGCCGCCGTATTCCGGACCCCACCGGGACATGTACAACGCCGCAGCCGCAGTCACTCCGGCGGCGGCAAGGGTCAGACCGACCCGGATCTCCCGGGACGGCGCGAGCGAGATGCCGAGGCCGAACAGAATCGGACCGGCGATCAGAACCAACAGGAGCCAGGACACCATGCTTTCACCTCGCTGTCTCTGATACGTCGACGCCGCCGATACCCA
>CAZQYQ010000248.1:0-7038 GCA_964597625.1 uncultured bacterium | reverse complement strand
GCAAGCACGTATCCGAAGGTGCCCAGCAGCGAGCTGTTTTCGGTGCGCATCTCATTGGATTCCTGCCTGACGACATTCAGGAGTCCCACGATGCGGCCTTTCACGGTCAGCGGCATCGCCATCAGCGACTCGACCGAGCAGGTTGGAAGAATGGCGCGAATCGTCGGAAGCTGCGCCCTGCCGTAGATGATATTCGTGAGCCCCTTTTCCGGATCATATCCGTCGATGTCCCAGAAGGTGCGCGGAACTTTGATCACAAGGCCATCCAAGCTGTTTGTCGAGTAGCCGATCGTCTTCGCCGGCCTGAGTTCGTTCGTCGTATAGTTAGCAAGATATATCACAGCCTGCTGCACATGGAAGTATTTCTGAAGAATCTGGAACGACTGGTCGAAAACACGTTCAATGTTCGTGAGACAGCCGAGAAGGCTGAACTGGAGCAGGAGTTGATATCTGTCCTCACGGTCGGCCTGCTGCTGTTTTTCGAGTTTCTGAAATCGTATCAGCGGCACCGAACCGGAAGAGGTGCTTGCATTGATGGCGGCGATGATGCCAAGCAGGAGAGTCGTCACAAACATCGCGAAAAGGAACTCCGCCGCCAGTCCTTTCCAGAGGCATAATGCCGCGAGAGCCAGCGTCCCGGGCACGAGAAGGCCTGCCGACAGGGGCAGAAAAACATCAGCGCTCACGCCCATGACCCATGTCAGGACAGCCGCATTGCAGATCGTTCGTGGAAGATTCCAAACCGTGCCTTTGAGGGAAACCGCCGCCAGATCGATGACCAGGCAGGCAGCAAGGCAGATCGCAGGCACCCAGAAGTTGGCAGTGGCGACGACGGACGTAAAACAACTCCGCCATCGACCGACGCCGCCAGCTTCTGTCGTCTGCTTCTGCTGCGGTTTTGCGATCATGGATGATGCGGGGGCTGGTTTCGCCAACGGCCTTGACTCTCCTGTTCGATTGAAATCAACTTCCAGCCTTGCTCAATCGTATCCCAGAAGTCAAATTTCTGTCAAAGCCGTTTGTCGCAGAGGGCTCTATTCAGATGTGAGCTCAGTCGCCGATCATCTTCCGCAGCTGCAACGCCTGCGCGAATGCAGGATTGCAGGCAAGACAGCGGTTCAGCGCAACTCTCGCTTCGGAAATTCTATCGGTCCGGGCTGCAGCCACCGCGAGGTTATACAACAGGGGAGCCGACGATGCCGGTTCTCGGGCAGCGGCCGTAAGCTGACTGTAGGCGTCTTCCCATCTGGACAGACGGCCGTATGCCTCACCCAGAAGCAGGTTCAACGGCCGCGTTTCCCCGCGCAGATGCTCAATTTCGGGCTCCAGAAGATTCACGGCCGAGGTGGCATCATCCGACTGGAGCATCATCGTTCCCATCAACTGCAGGGTTTTTATGACGCGCCGGCCTTCAGGATCACGCCTCGCCGCGGCCAGTTCGACAAGAGCGGCATCGCGTTCTGAACGAGATGAGGGAAGTCGTTTCTCGATCAGCCACCTGTCAGGCCGGGCAGCTGAAAAGCTTTTCCCTCCGCGTGCCAGATACTCCTGCCCCGATGCGACATAGACGAATGCCGCATCATCCCACCAGATCAGCCGCCAGCAGGAGTCGGAGGCAATGCGCTGCATGAACGGCCACCACGGATCGGAAGCGTTTTCCGGATACGGCACCAGCGCGACCCGTATCGCTGCATCGCGGCACAGAATCCGCCAGGCCGCGTCATCGAGAATGGCTTTGAGATACCGCTCGACGCGCTGTCGCGGCATCGTCTGAAACATCGCATTCATATACGGCGTTCTGCGCGTGGGCGATCCGGTGTGCGGGCAGGGATTGTCATAGAAAGCGATGAAATTGCCCCATCGGTCATGGCTGAATATATTTCCTTCTATATTATTACGCCCCAGGAACCTGAGAGCCGCGTCAGGGAATTCGCTCCCGGAATCATAGACATCGGGGGGGGCGGAACAACCGGCTGCCGCAGGTCTGGATGGGGCCGGATGAACATAGACCGGAGCGTATGCCCACAGGACGAGCGGAAGAGCCAGTGCGGCACAGATGAGCGGAACCGGCGTCGGTTTTTCTTCCAGTCCAGGACCTGCCGGGCGGGCCGGATAAAATTCGGCGGGAATGCCCGCGATAAACGGAGCCAGAATTACGGCACTCGGCAATAGATAACGGAGGCTGATGAATGGCAGAACCAGAAAGGCGCATGCCCCGACGGTTTCGGGATCAAGGACGGTTTTCCGCCTGAAGATGCGCAGCAGGATACCCAGCGCGGCCAGCAGAAGCAGCTGGGAACCCGCCGAGTGGACGGGATCGAAACGGATCGGCACCAGTTCGACATTCCAGAATCCCATGGATCGGATCATCCGCTCGCCGTCATAATATGAACCCGCCTGAGCAAGCAGATGCGGCCCGGATGGAGAGAGGGCGACGGCCAGAACAAGCAGGGCCAGCAGGACAGCCCTGAATTTCCCTCTTCCGCCTGCGGCATGACCGGCATCCGGCCCCGGGGAATGCTCCGGCAGAAGCCAGATTCCCGCGTATCCGATTCCAAGAAGGATTTCGATGTGGCAGTTCGCCCAGAAGAAGGCCACCGGAATAAATAATATAGTCCGAACAATACCAGGCGTTCGGAGAAAAAGGGCGAGAAGCGCCAGGCCCGCGGCTGAAACGATCTGCGGACGCGGTTCGAACCGGGGCGACGCAGCGGCGAATGCAAGAAGAAGAATCGCCGGCGCGAGCAATCGTGCCACCGGCTCATCCGCGGCTTTCCGTCTGCACGCCAGAGCGGTTGCCGTGAATGTTGCAGCGATGATCAAGCCCTGCAGCAGATCAGCAGCCGTGTATCCCCCCCATTGCCACGCGAGTCTGAGCAGCACGCCAAACAGCCACTCATAATTCGGAAAGAAGCGGGGCGGGATGCCGGGAAAGGGAACCAGCCAGTGATCTTCATGGGGAATGACTCCCGACGTGAGGATTTCCTGGCCGTTGAGAAGATGAAACCAGACATCATAGCCCATCGGAAGACCCCGGCAGGCCATGAGGATTGCCACGCCGGCCGCGATCCAGAGGGCTTTTTCCATAATCGAGATGAGACGATGCATCCGAAGCAGGGTAGCGCAAGCCCCGTCATTTTGCATTCGTCAATTGCACCTTCTACGAGGTATCATAAACCCATGAGTGCCAAACTCGGTATGCGCCGTCGTGAGAGGACGAGCCTGGCCGTCCAGGTCGTCATACTGGCGCTTTCCGCCTGGCTCGGGCTTGAAGCCTGGCTTGATCACCGCGAAAGCGTCGCCGTGCAGGCATTTGCTACCTATGCATCGGTGCGCATCACGGACCTTGCATCCCGATCGAATCCGGAACTTCATGCCCGGGCAAGCCTGCTGCCCCTGCTTCGCGGCACCAGCGGCCCGGGCCTCACATCGGAACGGCTTCATTCCATTGCCCTGTATCGGGGGCTGGCAGCTTCTTTTTACCGGTATGACGCCGAGGGCCGGCGCATCGATCTGTTTCCTGCCGGCGCGCCCAACGTCTGGCTCATGGACAGGCTTGCCCGTGGTCTGATAAGCCGTGACAGAAACCAGATCGAAGAGTCCAGGCGCCTTGTCGACAAGAAGCTGCCGTTTCTGATCGGTGAAGGACGTGATCTGACATGGCTGAGAAATGAGCGCGGCAGGCTGATCGAGGTGTTCAGCGCCAACGGGGCCGGGTATCTTGCCTGGAATGCCGACAAGACGGGCATCCGTATTCTGCATTGCCCGACGATTCCGTCCGAGTCTGATATTTTCGAGCGGCTCATTCCGCCTGACCGGCGGCGTGACATTCTTCTGGCCGGTTTCGCCCGGACAGGCGACACCGACATGTGGCAGCGCGGACGGCTGCTCGATCCGCTTGCATCGCGGGCATTCCAGTCCATTTCGGCGTCTCATGCAATGAATGGCACGTATGCGGGTTTCTGGTGGGAATTTCTCGAAACGATCGACGGCCGGATCGTCTATGGAGCTTTCGAGCCCCCTGTCCCGCCCGAGGAGTTCTGGCGTTTTGCTCTCAGAACGATCGGCTGCGTGATACTGGCTGTATCCCTGTATTTTCTTACCCGTTCCGGCCGGGCAGCGGCCATACGCCTTCGTTTCCTGCTGGTCCTGCTGTTCCTGGCCTCCGCTTCGATTCCGCTGTTCAGCATCATGCTCGGTTCGATCGACGTGGTCAGCCGGTATCAGGAGATTCTGGGAACCCGCGTGAAAGCGGCGCAGGATGAAGCCATCAGGAATCTCGTGCAGGAGTTCGACGGATATCTCGCATCCTGCACGGCAGCCATGCGTCCCTGTCTGCAGCGGGCAGCCGATGCCGTTGAACCAAGCGAGTATGCAGCCATCCTGAGGGATCTCGAGCGCGAGCATCTTGCAGACTGGCTCCAGATCAGGGATGCAGCAGGGCAGCTTCTTTATTCATCCGTACCGACCGGGCCCGCCGACCGTGAAACGCTGCTGATGAGTATGGCCAGACGCGCCGTCGAACGGTATCAGCCCGGCAGACTCGGCGAGAAACCATACAAAGGCAACTCGTTCACCGATTCGATCGTCCGGCGCGATGATATGGGCTTCTCGACGCTGATCAATGCACACAGGCAGATCCAGATGGTTCAGTCGGGCGCCAACCGGCTCCTGTATTATCTTGCCACGCTTTCCCGGGGTCGCGGGGAAGCGGCGTATTTCGAGACGCGCCTTGCGCTCAGCCGGGCCGTGAAGAATTACCTGCGCAGGAAAGCGGTCCAGAGGCAGGAATTCGACGGCGGCTGGATCAGATTCTATGCGCTCGACATGCAGACGAGCCGCTGGCCGCTTCCGCCGCCGCGCGTTCTTGCTGACGGCCTGTCGAAAATGGCCATGGCAAGCTGGGTCACCGGACAGCCGCGGACCATGCGGTTGTCAACAGCCCGGCACGGCGGTTTCGCCGTCTGCATTCCATGCCCGAAACTGGCCGATCACTGTCTGATCGCATATTACGCGGATGACCGACACATCGACCGGATTCGCCGGCTCTGGCGGGACATTCTCGTCACCGGCGCAGCATTCCTGGCGATGATCATGCTTCTCGGCGTCGGCATAGCCAGACAGCTGCTGAGACCTCTTCATCACATCGAGGATGCCGTTCAGGCGCTTTCCCTGCGAAACTTCGACAAGCGGCTCGACGTGGCCGGCAACGATGAGATGGCCCGGCTGTTCCAGACCTTCAACCTCATGATGGCCGAAAGCCGCGAGCTGCACGTCGCCCGAACGGTGCAGGAGGGGCTTGTCCCAAGCCGCTTCCCGACGATTCCGGGGTATTCTATAGCGGGGAAGGTATTTACAGCCTCGGATCTGAGCGGCGATTGTCTCGACGGCTTTTTCCTGCCTGATGGCCGGTTCGCGTTCCTGGTGGGCGACATCACCGGCCACGGGGTTGCCGCGGCTCTGCTGATGGCATTTTCACGCGCGGTGACCTACCACTGGAGCCAGGGAGAGCGGCTGACTCCCTCTGATTTTGCCGACACGCTCGACCGGCTTCTGAAGCGTCAGAGGGAAGCCAGGCGATTCATGTCGGCAATATGCGGAATTCTCGATCCGCGCAGCCATGAGGTCGAGTATGTGGTCGGCGGCCACCCCTACCCTGTTTTCATCGATCAGAAGGGCAATCCAAAGATGATCGGTTCGCCATCGCTTCCCCTGGGCCGCGGCAAAAAGCCGATTGTGAGAACCGTCCACAGAATTGCCCTGGAACCGGGCACCCGGCTGCTGATAGCGACCGATGGCTTCATCGAGGCATTGGATGCAAAGCAGCATCCGATCGGCTTCGACCGGCTCCAGGAGTGGGCTGCGTCAACCCCGGCCGACACGGCCGACAACTGGATCTCACGGCTCATGACGCAACTCGACTCGATCAGCCCGCCCCCACGGGCTGATGACACGACTCTTTTCGCGATCGTCAGAGATCCGGTTCCGAAGGAGGATTCCATTGAAAACAAATGAATCCGGCTTCGGCCGTCTTGCCCTGCTGGCGCTCGGCATTCCGATTCTGATCCTGGCCGTGGTCGGGTCTCACACTCTCAGCCGGTTCGAGGAAAATGCCGACAAGCTCCGGTTCGCCGCCATTGAACGAGACCTCGACTCGACCGTCGCGGCGACGTCCGAGAACGCCTATCTTCTGGATGGCCTCAGAAAGCGGCTTACAGCTCTCAGACAAAACGGCTGCGACATGAATGAAACGGAAAAGGCATGCAGGAGGCTTTCCCGCCTGGATGGGCTCGGCATCCGCCTGTATCTGTATGATCACAACCGTCTGGTCAGCCTGGTTCCGCATGGCCGGAACAATCCGCTTTTCACCAGGCTGATGGACCTGCTGCATGCGAAAGGCGACGCATTCATGGCCGGGCAGCGCGCCTTGAAGGATGATCTGATGACGTTCTTCGGGCCGGGCAGCCGGCTCGAGCTCATGAAGCGGAACAAGGGATTGCTGGTCCGGTTCGGCCGGCCCGGAAAAATCCGTGGGGCCTACTTCTGGAATGAATGGCGCGACGGCCGGTCTTTTTTCGCGACGGTTTATCGCATACCCGAGGCACAGGACCGGTTCCGACGCATCCGGCGCAGCCAGCTCGCGATGCGTGCCGGCTTCGCAAACCCGCAGAAGAATATCTGGCTCCCCCCGGAAGCGGCTTCCATGGACGAGATGCGAACCGCATGGGCAAAATGCCGTCTTGAAGGACGCCTTCAGACTTGTTACGCCGGCCGGGACTGGTTCTTCTGTCAAAGCCAGCAGGGGCTGCTCTGGTGCCTTGCGAACCGGGTATCTGACGGCTCATCGGCGCCCTGGATCCACTGGCTTGTGATTCTCGCGGCCGCCACGTCCATTTTACTCCTGCTCCTGTGGCTGCTGGCGAGCTTCAGCATCAAACCGGGCCTCGAGGCAATTCTTCTGATTGAAACGCTTTCGTTGCGCATCCGGCTTACGGCGCTGTTTTTAATGGCGACGATCCTTCCCCTCGGCCTGTCTCT
>CAZQYQ010000247.1:0-7049 GCA_964597625.1 uncultured bacterium | reverse complement strand
TTTCTGCAGGTATGAATGTTGTCTGAATGAATCATGAAGACCCCGGGACACATAAGCGGAGCTGAACCACAGAGAGCACCATGAATACCGAGGTTTCACAGAGCTCACCCTTCAGGACGCTTCCTGGAAGGATAGCACATTTCATTCCCTCGCGGCGAAATCCACGATTCTTCCGGATTGATCACGGATCCGGCATGATGTTCTCGGCTTTCCCGGCTTTTTCGGCTTTCTCGGCTTTTTCCCCGTCAAGTGGCATCATTTTGATGATGGATCGCTGTTTGTCGGGGCATATCCGCGACTTCGCACCTTCTTTCCGGTTCCTCCCTTTCGGGAATAAGAAAGCGCCACCCCTGTGTTCAGACGGGAGCGGCGCTGTCATGGATACGACTATTTTTTCTTTTTGATGACCGGGACGGAGGCGACTTTCTTTTTGCCATGCAGATCGCGCCAGACATCCTCGACGCGAATCGGCATGTGGCTGAGATTCGCTCCACAGGCGTTCTGAATCGCGTTTCCGAGGGCGCCGCCGATGGCGATCATCGGGTGTTCGCCCACGCCGCGGGCGCCGTAGGGGCCGTCGACCTGGCTCGTCTCGACGGCAAAGCATTCGACCTTTTCGGGCAGGTCGAGCGACGTCGGGATCTTGTTGTCGGTGAAAGACGGGTTCAGCAGGTGTCCGGCAGCGTCGTAGATGTATCCTTCGCACATCGCCGTGCCGAGGCCCTGCACCATGCCGCCGATGATCTGACCGCGCACGGCGACGGGGTTGATGGCCCGGCCACAGTCGAACGCCGAAGCGACCTTGAGGACATCATACCGGCCCGTCTTCTCGTTGACGGCCACGATCATGCCGTGAGCGCCGTAGGTCCAGTCGAGGGCGGGATTCCCCTGCCCCGTCGCCTTGTCGAGATTCGTCAGGCCCTGCGCCATGTACCGGCCGACTCCCACGAGCGGGCCACAGATGCCGTTTCCATTCGGATATGCATAGCCGGCGGCCATTTCCCTGAATGCCACGGACTTGTTCGGGTGGTGCTTCACGAAGACCCGTTCGTGATCGTGATCGAGGTCGCACACATTGGCGCGCAGCACCTGGCCTGCGGTTTCATACGCTTTCGCGAGCAGATCCTTCGCGGCGAGGATACAGGCGTTTCCAGACATGACAAGTCCCTTTGAAGCGACGGTCTGCCAGTCGTACGGATCATGGTCGGTATCCTTCTCCATTGGCAGCCGGACCATCGAGACGGGGAATCTGAGGGTTTCGGCGACGATCTGCACGAGCGAAGTGTAAGTGCCGGCGCCGATTTCGGTCAGCGACAGGCTGACGTTCACGGTGCCATCCTCGTTCATCTTGAGAATCGCCAGGGTGCCGGTGAACGACGGCATCGCGGGCGCCTTGTGCAGGCCGACAACGGCCTTGCCGATCTTCAAGCCTTCCCGGTGCATCCGGGCCTTTTCCTCGGCCGTGATCTTCCCATAATTTATAGCATTTGCTACAGTTTCAAGGCACTTCGTTATGCTGCCGGTATGATCGGTGATCGTCTCGCCGGTGATCGTCACTCCGCCCGGTTTCAGAGCATTGTTCAGCCTGAACTTGAGCGGATCCATGCCGACCGTGCGGGCGCACAGGTCCATGTGGCGTTCGAGGCCCCAGGAGAACTCGACATGCCCGAAGCCGCGATAAGCCGTTCCCCACGGTTTGTTGGTGTAGATCGTGTAGGCATCGACCCAGGCGTTCGGGTATTCATACGGGCCGCCTGCCGAGTATCCCGAAGCGCGCGTGACGTTGACGGCATAGTCGGCATAGGCGCCGGCATCCCAGTACATGGTCATTTTCTGGGCGGTGATTCTGCCGTTCTTCTTCACGCCGGTCCTGATGTTGTAGACCAGGCCGGAGCGGCACGGAAGCATGCTGAACTCTTCCTCGCGCGAGGCCGTGATCTTCACGAACCGGCCGCCCGCCGCCCTGGAAAGGCAGCACGCCAGAGGTTCGAGATGGATTCCGGCCTTGCCGCCGAACCCGCCGCCGACGTATGGGATAATAACACGTATATTATTGTGCGAGATCTTGAAGGTGTAGGCGAACAGGTTTCTGACGGTGAACGGGGACTGGGCCGAGGTATAAATCGTGATGCGGTCCTTCACTTCCCAGCGGCAGACGCAGACATGGGTTTCCATCGGCACGTGCTGGACGCTCGGATTCGTGTATTCCCGCTCGATGACGTAATCGGCATCCTTGAAGCCCTGCTCGACATCGCCCTTGCGAAGTTTTGTATGATTCGCGATATTCGTTCCGGGAACCGGTGTGAATGCGGCTTCGACAAACGAGTATTTCCCGAGATCCGGGTGGACGAGCGGGGAGTTCTTTTCGAGGGCTTTTTTGGGGTCGAGGACCGCATCGAGGACTTCATACTCGACCTCGATCAGTCGCACCGCTTCTTCGGCCAGCTCTGGGGTCTCGGCGGCAACGGCGGCGACGGCCTCACCGAAATGGCGCACGACATCCTTCGCGAGGATGTGTTTATCGACAAGATACAGGCCAAGGCGGTAATCGAGGTCCTTGCCGGTCAGGACGGCATGAACGCCCGTCAGTTTCGCGGCTTTCGCCGTGTTGACGCGCTTGATGCGCGCTCGGGCGTGCGGGCTGCGCACGACTTTTCCATACAGCATGCCGGGCATCGCGAGATCGCCCGTATACAGGGCGGCGCCGGTCAGCTTTTCAACGGTATCGATGCGGCCGAAATCGCCGCCGACGGCTTTGAGGTCCTTATGCGGAACGTCATGAAACACGCTTCAGTTCCTCCTTCTTCTTGAGCTGGCCGGTGGCGTCCTGGACGGCTTCGATGATCTGGCGATAGCCGGTGCAGCGGCAGAAGTTGCCTTCGATGGCCTCCCGGATCTGCTCTTCGGTGGGCTTCGGATGCAGTTTCAGCATGGCTTTCACCGACATCAGCATGCCGGGGGTGCAGAAGCCGCATTGAACGGCATGATTGCGGTGAAAGGCTTCCTGAAGCTTGCTCAGGCTGCCGTTTTTCGCCTCGCCCTCGACCGTTTCGATATCGGCGCCGTCGAACTCGGCGGCCAGAGCGAGACACGAGTTCACCGTCTTTCCATTCACGAGGACGGTGCAGGCACCGCACTCACCCGCGCCGCACCCCTCCTTCGTGCCGGTCAGGCCGATATCCTGGCGCAGAAAGTGCAGCAGGCTGCGATGCCCCGCCACTTCGCGTTCATACAGTTTTCCGTTGATTTTCACCTTGATCTTGTGAGTCTGCATGTTCTGAATTCCTTTGCCGATGCTCACTTGAGCGTTGCCATGAGTTTTTCGACGAAGGTCTGGACCATCGCAAGACGGTATTCCTTCGAGGCGCGGATGTCATCGATCGGCTTCGCGGTCCGGAGAGCTTCGTCAACAACGGTTTTCACTGAAGCCGATGCGGGCATCTCCTTCAGCGCGATCGGCGTCGGGGCGCAGGAGCCGATACCGACTCTGAGCGTTTTCGCGGTTTTCACCATCGCGACGCTGACGACGGCCAGATCATGACCTTTGATGCGCTTGAGCTTTTCCATCGCGCCGCGCGCGCCCGCCATGGCGGCCGGAACGATGATGCGCTGCACGACTTCGTCGGGCTGACGCTGGGTCTTTTTCACGCCCGTGAAAAACTGATCGAGCGGAATGACGCGGGTTTTCTTTTCTGAAGCCAGCTCGACCGAGGCGCCGTAGGCGAGCAGGGAACAGCCCATATCGGCACAGGGGGAAGCCGTGCAGAGATTGCCGGCGATCGTGGCACGGTTGCGCAGCTGGGGCGAGCCGATATGTCCGGCGGCTTCGGCCAGCAGCGGGAACTTCGCTCTCGTGGTCCTGTCGTTCATCAGCTCGACGCAGGTCACGGTCGCGCCGATCGAGAGACCTTCCTTCGCATCCCAGCGGATCGAACGATATTCAGGTATATATTTTACATCGACGACCGCCTCGGGAACATTGTGCCCGACGCGAATATCAACCAAAAGATCCGTGCCTCCGGCCAGCAGCCTCGCGCGGGCGCCGAACTTCTTCAACGTTGAGAGAAGCTCCGCGCGGGTCCGCGGAGCAATGTAATCAAACTCGTGGTGCATTCACAACTCCTTCCCAACCGAGGTCTTGCATCAGGGAATTCTACGGGAGACCATTCAAGATTGGCAAGCATCTCGTCAATCGCATGCATGTAAATCGCATACATTCCCATGGATTATGCACCGGTTCTTTGGTACCCTTGACGGCGATGAGACGGGATTCGGACCACCAGCCGGGAAGTTTCGGCAGCACGCTTCGCACCCTGATTCTTCCATTGATTCTGACCGTTCTGCCCGTGCTGCTGCTCTGTCATGAGGCCGGCCTGTGGCGGGAAGAAAAACGGCGGGAGGCCTCAGAAGCCTGGCGGGAGAGCACGCGCACAACGTCGGCCCGATGGGAACGCGCCTCAAACCTTTCGTTCTGGGCCGAAACAGCGGCAGCGCGCTTCCGCGATCGTATCGCAGGCAGTCTCCCGGCAGCCTCATCCACTCCGCCTGATCCGATGCTTTTCGGCAAGCTCGCCGCGAAAGCCAGGCGTATCGCACTGCCGCGCAACCTGCCCGAACCGGGCATCTGGCTCTTCTCTCTCTCCCGGAATCCCGGAGAACCTCCGAAGGCATGTCCTGGAACCGGCCTCGAGACACAGTTCAGCCGTCTCATCGGTTCTCTCATTCACGAAATAGACCGCCGCAATCGATTCGAGCCGGGCCGGCCTCGTCCATCCGCATGGAGGCAGACGCTCGACAGAATGTTCGGATTCGGAGTATCAACGGAACTGTTTGAATTTTCATCGCGCGGGCGGGCGTTTCCGGTCATATTTCAAGGTAAATATTATCTCTGCGTGTGGGATTTCATCCAGAAAGGCGACGATCTCACGGCCGCCTTTCTGATGCTCCTTCCTTCGGGCATGCATGATGCGGAAACGGCACGTCGCCTCTGTTTCACGAACTGGCGGTTCATCTCCCGCGGACAGCCGCTGGAGCCGGTTTTCATTCCCTTCCCGATCGCTCCGGCCATACCGGGAAAAATCCGTGTCAGGCATGATTCGGCTCTTCTGAAGACTCCGGATATCCGTCGGTTCATCCGGCAGAAAGCCTCCGAGCTCAGCCTCCGATGCCCGGCCGCTCCGAATGCCTCTTCAGCCAGGGAGATCGCACGCTGGTATCACTCCCGCCAGGTATACGGCATGACCGGTGAAATACGGCTTCCGGATCAGGACATCCATCGCGTGTTTCCCGCAGGGCCAGGCCAGCTCGCCTGCTGGAGCAGCCTGGACGTTACCGCGGGCGGCCTCGGCCTTCTGATCGGCCCTGAGCCGGATGCCACATCCGTTTTCGCATCCTTCGCGGGCAAACCGCTCGTTTTCGCATGGGTGTTCCTGTGGGTGGTCCTCCTGATCCGCACGGCGCTTTCGGGCTCCCCGCCGTCGTTCGGCATCCGCGCCCAGCTGGCCTTCTGGGTTCTGTGCCTGGCCTCGCTTCCGCTTATAATCGCGATCAGCGAAACCGGAAAGCTTCTCGGCGATCTCCGCGGCAATATGCTGCGGGAGTATGACCAGGAACTCAGCCAGGCGCTTCGGGAGATGGAGAACGAAGACTCCATTCTGACGCAGCGGTTTGGCGAGATCTGTCATCAACAGACGAAAGGCGCATCCCGTGCCGTCGATCTCCAGAAGCTTCAGCTCGGCAAGCAGCCTCTCGATCCGGTGATGAACGTTCTCTGGAACGATCTGACCCGCCTCGGCATTCCCATCCACAACATGATCCTGTTTGGCCATGGCGGCCTCGAATGGAGCAGACACGGCAGAGCCACATCGCCAGAACTCGGATCATCCCTGGTCAATTTCCTTCGACCGATGTCGTTCAAGCTGCTCCGGGAGTACTCTCCAAAAATCGATGCCCGGTTCGAAGGAAGCAGGCCAAAATCACTCAACATCGCACTCGACAAGCTCGTCCCTCTCAATCTGCGGGATCTGAAACGGAAGGACAGGCAGATCGCCGAGACGATAGCCGACAACAAACGGATGTTGAAGTTTCACCAGTTCCTGAAAGTCGACGGGGAAGCCTGGTATCTGCTCGTCCTTTTCTGGGAACAGAGCGCAGCTTATACCCGGCACATCCGCACATGCATTTCCGCGATTGCCGCGAAATATCAGGTCGATCTCGAAGTTACACGGCACACCTTTTTCGGGGAAATTTCCATTGCCCGTTCCGGCAAACCGTTGCGCCAACACGAGCCGGGCACGCATTCGACCCCGGAGGACCGCATCATCTCGGTCCAGAGCACCCAGCTCCCCGGCTTCCTGCTGACCGCATCCAGGCCGCTCGCGCCCCTCAATCAACGGCTTTTCGAAGAAACCGGCAAGGTTCTCGCCGGCGTGCTCGGAAATCTGCTGCTGATCGTTCTTTCAGGTGGAATTCTCGCCGCCTGGCTGACGACGCCTTTGCGGAGAATGGCGGCTGCCCTTCGGGAAGTCGCTGCCGGCCGGCTTGACCGAAAACTCGGCATGAACCGCCATGATGAGCTCGGTCAGGCAGCCGACACCCTCGATTCAATGACGGAGTGGTTACGCGAGCGTCACGCCATGAGCCTGTTCGTCGCTCCGCAGGTGCTGGAAGCGGTTACCGTCGCGGGAGCGTCATCGCGAAAGCCGGAACGACGCCGCATCATCGCCCTGACGTCCGACATCCGGAGTTTCACCACGATTTCAGAAACGCGCCCGCCCGAGGAAGTGTTCTCGGCTCTCAACAGGCACTTTCGCGCCATGACGCCGCCGATCAAGGAGCAGGGCGGTGTCATCGATCGTTTTATAGGTGACGCTATTCAAGCCGTCTTTTACGAGACCCCATCCGTCGAATTGCCGGCCGTACGGGCGCTCCGAGCCGCCCGGGCGATGATGACGGAACACCGGAAACTCCAGCGGGATCGGGCCGGGGCCGGGCTGTTCACGTATGAAATCGGCATCGGACTGGCTTCGGGCGAGGCTGTGTGCGGTATT
>CAZQYQ010000246.1:0-7163 GCA_964597625.1 uncultured bacterium | reverse complement strand
CGCAGGAACAGCTCGGCCGTGACTGCCGATGACGCCTGGTTGCCGGGAAGCCCGAAATACGGCTTGCCGTTGATGCTGCCGAACGTCAGGGGTTTGCCGGGCTTCATCGCCACGCCCCGCACCACAAGGGGCGCTTTGAGAAGTTCGAGAGCCGTGACAAACGGATCGCGCCTGCCCATCGAGATTCCACCGGATGTGACGATGATGTCACCGAGTTCGGAAGCCCTGAGAAGCGCGGCGGAAGCGGCGTCGCCCTCGTCACGGACGATGCCCATGTCCAGCGGCTCGCCGCCGGCCGTTCGAACCAGGGCCGCCAGAATGGGCGTATTCGCATTGCGGACCTGCCATGGCTGAGGCTTGTCAAAGGGCATGACGAGCTCGTCGCCGGAGGTCAGAATGCAGACGCGCGGGCGGCGCCGGACGGAAATGACGCTCAGGCCAAGCGATGCGGCAACGCCGAGAGCGAAAGGGGTCAGCAATGTGCCCCGCTCCATCACGAGATCGCCTTCCCGGCGGTCTCGACCGCTGCGGCGGATGTAGGTCCCGGCGGGTGGCAGACTTTTGATCACGAGGCTGGTACCGGGGTGGGGAAGTACAGCATCTTCGATTTTCAGAATCGTATCAGCGCCGGCCGGCAGCATGCCACCCGTCGCGATGTAGGCGGCCTGGCCGGGAGGCAGCTCGGAAAGCGGATGTCCGGCATCGATTCCCCGGGCGAGCGGAAGCGTGACGGGATTGTCAGGGGTTGCCGATGAAGCGTCGGTGCGTCTGAAACAGTACCCGTCCATGGCTGAATTGTCGGCCATGGGAAGATCTTCGGGCGCGACAACATCGATCCCGAGAATTCGCCCGAGAGCGGATTCCAGGGATACCGGCTCGGTCGCGGCCAGGTGACCGGTGGCTGCTTCCATGATTGCCTGGTAGGCTGAATCGAAGGACTGGAGCGATTGCTTCATTGTCATGTTCGTGCCGTCACTTCCCAAAGTATATCGCAGATCGGTTGTGGATTCACCCTCAGGGGGTGAAGTCGAGTTCGAGCAAAAGCGGCATCTCTCTGCCCGGTTCGAGACGTTTGATCTCGAAATCATCACGGAATGAGGTTCCGCGGGTAAGAACCGTCGTTTCCTGGTGGATCGGGAAAGACAGCAATGTACCGTCTTCGCTCCCCAGAAGAAGTTTCCCGCCGGTTCTCAATGCGGGGGAAACGGCTTCCAGCAGCCGCACGGGCGATGTTGCAGCTGCGTTGTCCGGCAGATGGGCAAAGGGCTCGTGTTCCTCGCCGGATGACGCGACGATGGGAAGAGCCATGACCGCCTGCCTGAATGCCGGGTCGGTGAAAAGCGACTTGGAGACGATGTCCAGTGTGTCGAGAAGGAGCGTGCGACGGGCCGGGGTGAGCGTTTTTCCGCTCTGCACTTCGCCGGCGAGCATATGACCGAGCACGATGAGGCACGCTTCGAGCCGCACCTGTTCGGCAGGCCGGGAAGCCGGCTCCAGAAGCTGATAACGCGCGGACCTTGCGCAGAGCTCCAGGCAGATCGTCCAGATCGCGGGCCTGGATGAACTGATGGAGGCGATCCAGCGATCCAGAAAATCGCGGCGACGCGTGAATACCGTTATCCTCTGAATCCGGCGTCCTGTCCAGATTCTCGTTTCGGCCAGAATCAAGAACCGCGAGTGGATCACCCGGGGAGCATCCGGTGGTGCTGCCACCGGCTTCGGTTCGCCGATGTCCGGGGAAAGAGCCGGCTGGTCGGCCGGCAGAAACTGCATCACCGGTTCGCGGAGCAACTGCACGTTCTTCTGCTGCCAGGTTCTCTGGGTCTGCTGGTCATGAAGACTCGATGCTGCAGGGCTGACCAGAGAATGGAGTTTCAGAATTCCCGCGAATGACAGTAATAATAATAAAACGTATATAATTGAAGATATCCATCCGCCCTTGGTCAGCAGATTCATGACCTTCTGGGCCATTGACGTCGTGAAGGCCAGACAGGACTCCTCGGGCGTGGTCAGATTGATATACCCGGTGGCTGCAAGGGCGGAGAACGAGAGAATTGCCGACAGGCAGGCGACAATGAGAATGTTTGTCGTCAGAGATGCTGCAGCAAGGCAACCTCCCAGGAGCATGTCGAGGAAAAGAACCCCTGACAGGAAGAGCCCGAAACGGATGATGGTGATGCCGGCGCGGGAGGTTTCGGAAAAGGACTTTGATCGGGCCGCAAGTTCTGCAAAAAGAAAGACGACGAACAGAAAAACGGGCGCCGGCGGTTCAAGATGGTCGGCAGAGCGGAGAACAAGCCAGAAAAAGCCCCACATCGTTGCGGAGAACGGGATGAGGAACTCGGCGGCGGTGATGCAGAACGATTTCCCCGGCGGGGAGCAGAAACGAACGAAAAATGGAAGAATGAGTCCCGTCACAAGCAGCCAGGGCAGGCAGAGCAGGCAGGCTTCCGCGAGAAACGCGATGATAATGAGGATTCTGTCCGTTCTTTGTGTTCCACCGCCGACCTGTACGGTCGATGGGGGGGGCGAGACGAGACGCGCCAGAACGGCCCCTGGGGCCGGAAGGCAGCGTGCTGATAAACGCTGAAAAAGCCTGTGAGAGGCTGCCTCGTCTGATGTTGAAAGGGATGGGATCAGATACTCGTCGGACCAGATCTGTCGGCGCTTCTTCTGCCATAACCTGATTTTCAGAGGAGCATTCCCGGGCAGCCTGTTGCGGAAATTTATTTCAATGGTGCCCGATGCTTTGGTGCAAACGGCGGAATGGATCAGACGACCCTGTTGCCAGACCTCAAAAATGCCGATGCGATTGCCTTCCAGCCGGAAACTCGAACGTATGCGGTTTCTTCCGGCGCGAACCCAGCGGATTGCTGAGCGGGGTTGTTTCACGTTGCGCAGCCGCCAGGCCGGCGTCGTATCGGTTTCCCTGGCGGTCATGGGAAACAGTCTGGAAAAAGGACCCGGCAGATGTTCCATGATATCGCCAAGCTTTTCCCGGAGAGATTCGAAGAACGGGAGAGCCGGGCCGACCGGGAGTCGGAAAAGGATGGAGCGGCGGCCACAGGAAAACTCGAATGCATACTCTCCGGCGGGGCTGTCCGGGTGAAGAGCGAAATTGAATCTGGCCGTTCCATCGATGGTCGTGAAAATCGGTCTGTTGATCGTCCTGAAGCCATCGGGTGTCGTCATGCGGCATCTGACCGGAATTCTTGAAAGCGGATGCGTCGTGACCGGATCGATCGTCGCGAGATCGAACCAGGCGGCATCACCGACCCGAAGCGGAATTGCGGGCGGAACGGCGGCAAAGGCAACGGCTTTGCCGACGTGCACGGGAAAAACAGCCAGAGGCCGCCGGCAGGCGCCTGACTTGTAGACGGCGAGTTCGTATATTCCGTCATTGAGCGTGACCGGGATGGGGAGTTTCACCGTAAACAGTCCTGGGCGTATTTCAACGGCAGGGATGCGGCTGAGAAAAGGCTTCTGAGTATCGAGCGACCGCAGGTTCAACTCGAGCTGAAGATCTGTAACCGGAAGGGGAGGATTGCGCTGAAGGGCATATAGGGCTATTTCCGGCGACTCGCCCTGGGTTAGTCGTGACGGCGGTGAGAGAACGATGTCGATATCAAGCTGGCCTTCATGGAGATTGAAGAGGGTTGCCAGCCAGATTGCCGTGAATAGGAAAAGCAGGACTCCGGCAGCCGGAGTCAGAATGCGCAGAATATTTGCGGGAAATGAAGGTCTCATGCGGGTTCCAGCGTATCATTGCGCCGGGCGGCTGTCAACGAGGTTGATGCGGCCGGTTCCTGGGAATTTTCCTGCAAGGCTGATCAATGGTTTGATATCATGGGCGCGTGGAACACGAGTGCCTTACCGTCATCGTCGAGCGAATCACCTACGCCAACCCGCAGAATGGGTATTCCGTGCTCAAGACAAGTGTCAAAAGCCATCCTGAGGGCGTCACCGTCGTCGGGAGTTTTCCCGCGATTCATCCGGGAGAAGAGCTGCGTGTGTACGGCACCTGGACCTGCCATCCCCAGTTCGGGCCGCAGTTTCACGCCTTCAAATTCACGACGCTCAAGCCGGCGACCGTCAGGGGTATCGAAAAGTATCTCGGCTCAGGTCTGATCAAAGGAGTGGGGCCCGTTACCGCAAAACGCCTCGTGGCCGCCTTTGGCAAGGAAACCCTGGATGTCATCGAATCTCAGCCCGACAGGCTTGCCGACTGCGAGGGAATCGGGCCGGTCCGCAGTGGCAGAATCATCGAGGGCTGGCGCCAGCAGAAGGCAATTCAGGATGTCATGATTTTCCTGCAGGGCCATGGCATCTCGACCGCCTATGCCGTCCGTATTTTTAAAAACCTCGGGCAGGATGCCATCGCGAAGGTTGCCGCGAACCCGTATATGCTTGCCTATGAAATCAGGGGTATCGGGTTCAAAACCGCCGATAAGATCGCGGCTGAATTCAATATCACCGGCGCGGACCCGCGGCGGCTCGAAGCCGGACTGTTATTCGTCCTGAACGCGGCGCTCGACGAGGGCCATCTGTTTCTCCCGCGCGCGGAACTGATGAAACGCAGTTCGGAGATTCTCCAGGTCGATGCCCGGGCGGCTCTCGAAGACGCGATCAGGGCGCAGGTCAATGATCGGCGCATCATTTCCCGTGATCACAAGGGGACGGATTGCGTGTATCTCTCGTTCGCCTGGCGTGATGAATCCGGTGTTGTCGACCGGCTTGCCCCGCTTCTCGGAGAGGCGGCCGAATTCGATCGGCGAAAGATCATCGGTGCGCTCGACAGAGCCACCTCGAAAGCCGGAATCACGCTGACGGAAATTCAGGCTGTCGCGGTTGAAATGTCGCTTCGGGAGCGCTTCCTGGTGATTACCGGCGGCCCGGGCACCGGCAAGACGACGGCCCTGAAAACACTTGTGGAAGCGCACCTCCTGATGAACCGGCGGGTGCTTCTGGCAAGCCCGACCGGCCGTGCGGCGAAGCGGCTTGCCGAGGTGACCGGGCATGAGGCAAAGACGATCCACAGGCTTCTCGAATTCTCGCCTCAGGAGGGAGGATTCAGGCACGATCAGAAACGGCCCCTGGCATGCGACACCCTGGTGATCGACGAAGCCTCGATGATCGACATGAATCTTTTTCATTCCCTCCTCAAAGCCGTTCCGGCCGGGGCGGCCTGTATTCTCGTCGGGGATGCCGACCAGCTGCCTTCGGTCGGGCCGGGCCTGCTGCTGCGTCAACTGATCGATTCGGGCGTGGTTCCGGTCGTCAGGCTGGATACGGTCTTCAGGCAAGCCGAAGAATCGCTGATCATCAGGAATGCCTACAGGGTGCACCGTGGCTCGATGCCCGAGCTGATCGCACCGGACGGAAAAACCCGTACCGATTGTTATTTTCTCGAAACCGGCGATGCCGAGAAGGCGATTCCGCTGCTGCAGAATGTCGTTCGGACCAGTCTTTCAAAACGATTCGGATATCACCCGATAGAGGATATCCAGGTGCTGACGCCGATGAACAGAGGAACACTCGGGGCCTCGAATCTCAACCGGGTTCTTCAGGAGTCACTGAATCCCCCTTCCCCCGAAAAACCTGAAATGGCTCACATGCACAGGATTTTCCGGGTCGGCGACAAGGTCATTCAGCAGAAGAACAACTATGATCTCGATGTGTTCAATGGCGATATTGGAATCGTCAGAAATATCGAAACGGAAGACCAGGAACTGGTCGTCGAGTATCCCCAGGGGGACCGGGTGTATCAGCCGGCCGATCTGCTCGATCTCTCCCATGCGTTCGCGATAACGGTTCACAAGTCTCAGGGAAGCGAATATCCTGCCGTGGTGCTTGTCGCGACGACGCAGCATTATGTGATGCTTCAGCGGAACCTGCTTTACACCGGCATGACGCGGGCCCGCCGCACTCTCGTTCTCATGGGCAACAAGCGCGCTCTCTGGATCGCCGTCAGGAACGACAGGGTTCAGACCCGCTACACCGCGCTGGCCGACCTGCTGCGCGAAAAGTATCCGGCGCGGGCCGCCGCGGTTCCCTCAGATGAAGGGAATGGCCAGGATGGTGATGATCCAGAGAAGGCATGAAAGGAGCGTCATCGTCTGGCCCTGATTGTAGATCGAAAATTTCGCATTCGCGATCTTCGATACCGTAAATATATTTTCCAATATTGAATCTTTGAACTTTTTTGCTTCGATTGCAGAAAACTCGTGAAGATACCCTTCGGGGGAGTTGTTATCGATGATATGCCCATAGAACACGAGCGTTTTGGTGCGGTTTTCAACGATCCCGCCGCTGCGTGTCATGATCACGCCCAGGGACAGCAGGATCGAGATGATGCTGAAGATGAAAAAGGCGACGCCAATCACGGTGACGAGCGAATTGTGACCCAGTCGTTCGATGAACGGCGTGAGCGCGGCGATAAAGATCGAGTTGATCAGCAGAAGGGCGTTTGCTTTGCTGTCGGCAAACTGGATCAGACCTTGATTGTAGTTGAGAATATGAAAAGCGATGTCGATCTGTTCCGGGACTTCGACCTCGACCTGGTTGCGCTTATCGAGAAACATGATTCCCTCCGATGGTGGTATCCATGCCAGAAACAGGGTACATTATAGATCCGGGGGATATTTCCGCGCAATGGATCGATGTGGCGTAAAAAAATCAGTATTTATGGTTCCGCACCTTGACGACCCCCCGTTGGATCATTAAACTTGAGTTAAATCTAATGCAGGGTACCGTCCTTAACGCGATTATCAGGGGGTTCGAATATGAAAACGAGTAAAAGGTTCAGTTCAGCGATCTGCATCGTTCTGTCACTTCTGATGGTTGTTGACTTCGCCGTCTTCCAGCCGGCTCCTGCCCATGCAGCCCTCGACAAGAAGAGTGTCGTCGTTGGCGTAGCTGCCGGGGCAGCCGTAGGCGCGGGCGTTGTTCTTGCCGCACCTGCAATCGCCGGAGCGGTGGGCGCAGCTGGTGGAATCGTCGGAATCGGCACGGCGGTCTGTGGCGGTGTCGCTGCAGCCGGCGGCGGGATTCTCGGTGCTATCGGCGCTTTCGGCGGAGCAATCGCTGCCGGTTTCGGCGCCATCGCTGGCTGGGTAGCCGGAATTGTCGCCAGTCCTCTGTTCATTCCCGCGTTGATTGTCATC
>CAZQYQ010000245.1:0-7170 GCA_964597625.1 uncultured bacterium | reverse complement strand
ATCGACGGGGAACTCACCGGAGAGGACGTTCCCGCTGCCTTTCTCGGCCTGGAAGCGGATGCCGTTGCCGGCACCTGCTCTTTCCGGCTCGATGTCGGCGGTACCCCGGATTCTCCGTCGTGTGAAGGCGAGTTGTGGGCGCAGAATGTGGTCCTGTGGGGCCGGGAAATCCGGATTCTCAGATCCAGATTGTCCGGAAACAGACACCTCCTCTCTCTTGATCAACTCCGCGCGGAAATAGCTTCCGGCGGCTCGCTCGAAGGATATCTGAGCTTCGATTTCAAAACGGACCGGATTGCATCAACCCGGCTAGATATAATATCTGCTAATATATCATCGTTCGCGGATCTGATCCCGGAGGCCTATGCTGAAATCGCCCCGTCAGGGCTTTTTAATGCCTCGTTCGAACGGCTCCTGATGAAAGATGATGCCGCCTGGCGGTTTTCCGTTGAGTCTTCAAGAATGGACATTGCTTCGGCCCCGGTCGAAGAGGTTTCGATCAATGGAATGTGGCTTGAACACCGGCTCGATCGTCTTGCGGTGTCAGCCCGCATCGGAAACGGGAATTTTACTCTGAATGGGCACCAGCTCCATTCTGACGGATATACCGGCGATATCGCACTGCATGATGTCGATCTCTCTCTCCTTGGAGCCGCGGTCCATTTCAAATCGCCGCTTCGGGGGATTATCACCGCGGATGGTTCCATCATCTGGAATGAAAAGTCTCCGGCCGGCAGGCTGAGCGTCATCGTCCGCGACCTTGGCATCGGAGATCGGTTTCTTGGAAACGGTGGCGGTGAAATTCTTATCGACCGCAGCGGCGTGACCATGAATAAAGCCGCGTTCGATCGCATGGGGCTTCAGCTTTCGGGAAAGCTTTCCTTCAAACAGGGGAATCCCTATACGCTGTATGGTTCCATGAAACGCACCGATCTGTCGGCATTTCCGGCCGCCTGCGGATTACGAAGCTTTCAGAAAGGCGATCTTCTGGTTACGGGTGCATGCACGGCGGAAGGCCGGGTTGACAGATCTCAGCCGGATCGGGTGAATGCATCCATCCAGTCTCTCGAGATCAGGCGCGGAAAAGACCTCATCGTTGCCAACCGGCCCATGCAGGTGCTTTATCAGAATGGCATCGTCGAGCTGCGATCGTTCGAGTTGAAATACCGACAGGGCATATTCGGTGCGGAAGGCATCTGGGATCCCCGTGGAAAAACCGCGCTGACGCTTTCCGGACGTGACTTTTCGATACATGCGCTCGGAAATCTTCTCGAAATTCCTGACTGGACTGTTGACGGGAGCCTTTCGTTCGATGGCGGTATCGTCGGATCTTTCCCCGACATCAGACTCGACGCGCGAGTCGACATCAGAGACCTTGCGTATCGGGAGCGGAAAATTCCTGAGATCACCGGGAAAATTGAGCTTACCCCGGAACAGCTGATGCTGGAGTCCGTGCTCGTCAAGCTCAGGAATACGAGCCTGAGCCTTTCCGGCATCGTTCCTCTTCGCGAAAGCCGCTCGCCGGATTCGATGGACCTGAAAATTGAAATCGCCTCCGGGCCGATCAGTGATCTGCCGCTGATGCTTCCCGAACTCTTCAATACCGCATTGGGAAACATGCAGGCTTCGCTGCGGTTGTTTGGCCGGCCCCGTGCTCCCGCTGTTTCCGGCACGCTGAACCTGACCGCCGATCAGCTCGGGCTGAAGGGCATGCATCAGCCGTTCAGGCGAGTCAGCATCGGTATTTCGACGCAAGACGGCGTCATACACGTTTCGCCGGTTCGCGCCACGATGGGACACGGAATTCTCGAGGGCGGGGGCGAGGTTGACTTCCAGGGCGGCAATGGTTCCGTAACCGCGAGGCTATCAGGCCAGAAGCTCGATCTGAGCTGGAACGGGATCGATATCAGCGGAGCGAGTGCAACCGTGGATCTTGGTGGTACCCTCTACAGGCCTGTGGTTCGCGGCTATGTGAAGATCCCCAAAGGCCGCGCTCAGATCGGTGAATTGAAAACGACGCCCATTCTGAAAATCCCGCTTCCGCTCGAATCGCTCGATTATCGGTTCGACGTCGAGATTCCAAGGAACTTCTGGGTGAAGAACTCGTTTTTGAATGCGGAGATGCGCGGCTCATTCAGCGCATTCGGCGATCTCGACAAGTTCAAAATGAGCGGGACGATTCAGAGCGTTCAGGGCTGGCTGTTCTTTCAGCGCCGGAAATTCCAGCTGGAGAATGGCGAGATCAGGTTCGGCGGCCAGGACGACAAGATCGACCCGCAGATCTACATCAAATCGGTCACGAATGTCCAGAACACGCAGATTTACCTGACGCTCGACGGCAGGATCTCTTCGTTCACGCCGCGGCTCCACTCGTCGCCGCCACTTGCGGAAAGCGACCTGATCGCTCTTCTGACGCTTGGTCGAAGCATGCAGCAGGCACAGCAGACGGATGCGAAGGATCTTTTCGAGAAGGAGATTCTCGAGGGGCTGAAAAACACCTATCTTTCCGGCCTGCTCGGTTCGACGCTCTCGACGGCATTCAATCTCGACGAGGTGTTTTTCGGCTCCCTGTTCGACCGGAACACGGGGATAACACGATCCTTCCTTCGCGTCGGAAAATATCTTGGACGAAATATATTTATCGCGTATGAGGGCACCCTTTCAAACGAAGGGGAAAAGACGTATATATTCGAGTATCGTCTGCCCCGCGGGTTTTTCATCAATATCGAAGTTGAAAAGCCGCGCAATCGCACACGATTCGGCGTAAAATATGACTGGAAATTCTGATTCCGCATTCAGACCGGATGACGCAACCGGCGAGGTGAAAAGATGAGCGATCTGAGAAACTTCTTTCTGCAGCTGGAAACGACGCTGGGCTCCGGCGTGACGATCATCCGGGCTTTGCAGCTGATATCTGAAAACATCCCCTCCTGGGGGCTTCGCAGCAAGGTGCAGAAACTTGCGCAATACGTCGACAAGGGATCCACCTTTTCCGGTGCCATGGCCCTGGTCGGTTCTCCCTTCACACAGATGCACATCAGCTTCATACAATTCGGCGAGGAAGCCGGCTGTCTCGATAAGGTCTGCGCGGCGCTCGCGCAACATGCCGATCGTGAAGTCTCGCTTCAGAGAGAGATCATCAATGCGATGCTGTATCCCGGCTTCGTGCTGGGCGTCGCGCTGTTCATGGCGCCGGTCATCAATGCGATCCAGTCCGGATCGAACTGGATGGACGGGCTTCCGAAGGCCGTGTTGTATCTTGTGGCCTATGCCGGCGTCATCTTCGGCGGGGCGGTTCTCTGGCAGACATCTCTTGCCGGCTCACTGGACGTGATCCTCGTTCAGGTGCCGTTCATCGGTGGAGTCATGAAACAGGCGGCCCTCGCACGGTTCACACGGACTCTCGCCGTTGGCCTCATGGCAGGCGTGCCGCTGATCCAGTCGCTTGAAACCGCGATCAATGTCTGTGGAAACTCCTGGATCCAGAAGCAGCTTGCACATCTGCCGAAACATGTCGGCGGGGGAAAAAGCCTTGCGGTCGGTCTTGAAAAGGCGGGCTGCCTGCCGAGCACGCTTCGTGAGATGATCTCGGTCGGCGAGCAGAGCGGCCGGCTGCCGGAGATGCTTGACAAAACGGCGACGTATTTTGAGCAGGAAGCCGCGAATCGTATCGGGATGCTCATGAAGGTGCTGCCGGCAATGATGTTCCTTCTCGTCGCGGTCTTCGTCGGGTATCGGATCGTGAGCTACTGGCAGGGCATTTTTACTTCCATCGGGCATTGAAAATCTTTCGGCAATGAGGTCACCTCACGGTGCGTGAACGGCTTGAGCGGCTGCTGAACATCCGCCCCGACGAGTGGGGCGATCTGCTGTATTTCGGACTGCTCAACCTGCTTCTGTGGACCGGACTCACCATCGGGGAATCGGTCAGCGAAACGCTATTTCTGAAGCGTGTCGGCGTTGATTTCCTTCCGTATATGTTCATCATCTGTTCCCTGTTCGCCTTCCCCGTCGGCGTTCTCTATGACGAGCTGCAGCAGCGGATGGAGCGCCGCCGGCTTTCGACGGTGCTCGGCGTCACGGCCGTGACGGCGGTCCTGACATGCATTTTTCTGATCGCCTCGGGCTGGTCCATCGGCGGCCTGCATGTCGGATATTTTATATTATATATTGTGCAAAATGCGCTTGCCACGCTTCTGGCCGCGCATTTCACCATTCTTCTGTCCGGCCAGTTCAATACGCTGGATGCCAAACGCCTCATCCCGGTCATTCTCGGGGGTGCCGTCGCCGGCTCGATGGCGGGCGGTCTTGTCGTCAGCCTGCTTGCCGACCGCGTCGGCACGGCGAACCTCCTCTGGATCTGGGTTTTCCTTCTCGGAATCAGCGAGCTGTGGTTCGTTGTCGGCGGAAAGTCCTTGAGCCCGGCGATGTGGGCCCGGGAAGAAAAGGAACCGGCGCCGAAATATGCGGGCGAAGGCTGGCTCGAACGTTGGATCTACGAAACCCGGGCCGTCTTTTCGACGCCCCTGCTGATGCTTCTTGCCGCATCCATGCTGATGATGACGATCTGCCGGTATTTCATCGAGTATCAGTACAGTGAAATATTCAGCGCGCATTTTACGAATGAAGCGACTCTGGCGGGTTTCATCGGAATCTATACGATCGTTTCGAACTTCGCCGCCCTGGCGGTTCAGGGATTGTTGACCGGCCGACTCATCCAGGCCCTTGGAGTCAGTAACGCCAACCTGTTCTACCCGTTCTCGACGCTTGTCGCGTTCCTGGGGACCGCCTTTTCCTACAGCCTCATTCCGGGCATATTCGCGAGATTCAACCAGGAAGGCCTGCGGAGAGCGGTCTTCCAGCCCGTCATCAGCCTTTTTTATAATGCGATACCCGCGAAACGACGCGCCCGGTCGATCGCCTTCAACGAAGGCATCATCATTCCCTTCGGAACGATCGTCGCCGGCCTGATGATCATGATGATGAAGGATACCCGGCTGATGTTCGTCCTGTTCGCGGTAGCGATCGCATCGATCTGGACGATTCTTGCCTGGGGTCAGAGGCAGGTCTACAGCAGAAGTCTGATCGAACTTCTGCGCCGATCGCAGATCGAAAGCCTTTCTGATGAGGAAAAAGTGCTCGGGACGCTCGATACCCAGACGCAGATCCTTGTCATCGATGCTCTGAAAGACGACAACGACGAGGTTGCGGAGCTCGCGGCCGACCTGCTCATCCGCTACGGGACATCCGCCGCCCGGCTGGCCCTGCTTCGTCAGGCGGCGAACGCACGGATCTCCCTGCAGATCATCCTTCTCGGAAAATTGAACGCCTTTCCGGGGCCCGATACCCGTCATTTCCTGCTCAGAGCTCTCGACAGCACGAACGTCGAGGTGCAGCTCGCGGCATTGAAGGGGCTGATCAATTATCCGCATGATGATGAAATACGCATGAAGATATGCGCATTTCTCGAGAGCGCGGATGTCCGGCACCAGGCCATGGCCGCGGCCGGAGTCGTCAGGGGCGGGGACCTCGTCCAGATGATGAAGGCGCTGCTGGTGCTTCAGAAAATGCTGTATGAGAAAAATTCGGAAAACGTCGCTCTCGGAATTCACTCGCTCGGACTGACGCGGGATGAGCGGTTCTGGGTCAATCTGCGCTCCTTCCTGACCAGCAGCGAACCGCGTCTGCGGCTTGCGGCGATGCGTTCGATGAACCTGATGGTTCAGGCCGGCGAAGTGTATGAGCATCTTGAAATGCTTCAGACGCTGCTGCACGACGCGGTTCGCGAAATCAGGACCCTTGCGATCAGGATCATCAGCCGCGTCCGGGTCAGGCAGAGCGCGATGCTGCTTCTGGAAGCGCTCGCCGATTCGAGCCCGCGGAACCGCCGGATCGCCTTCGAAGCGCTTTCCGGCTGGGGGGCTGACATCCTTCCCGATCTGCTGATGATTCTCGATGATCCGCATGCCTCGGTACACGCGCAGGAAAGCGCCGTGCGGCTTCTCACGTTTTCGCAGGATCCGAGCGTCCAGGAACGCCTTTCCAGATTCGGATTCTCGCAGATCAGGCTCATTTACGAGCTGAAAATCGATGAACGTTCGATCAGGGACGAACTTTCCGAGCACGATGGCGAGTATCTCGCAATGACGCTGAGAGAGCGTGCGCAGGGGCTTTTACGGCTGGTCCTGGCGCTCGTGGCCCCGGAGCAGAACCGCGTGGCCCGGACCGTCTTCCGCGGACTCTATTCGCCGAACCAGGAAATGATGAGCAATGCGATCGAGGCCCTCCAGACGATGGGTGAACGGACTCTCATCTATCATATTCTCCCGGTTCTCGAGGGGCTGCCGCTCGACCAGATCGCCGAATACGGCAGGCGGGTTTTCGGCATCGATACCCGCAAGGCAAGGCTCGTCATCGGGAAATATATCGTTTCGATCGACCGCATCCTCAAAGAGGCGGCCATTTACACGGTCGGAATCGTCGGTCTGTCGGATCTGCAGCCGGCCGTGAAAAAAATCCGGCAGAGCGAGTCGCAAACCCCGTCGATTGTCGCCGTTTGCGACTGGACGCTTGAAAGAATATCCTGCGGAGGAATGTTCACGAGCGGTTCCACGCGATCACCCGCATACGAACAGGTATAGAGACGCATGATCACCATTGAAAAAATTCTGTTTCTGAAACGCATTTCGATTTTCAAGAGCCTCAGCAGCCAGGAACTGCGCATGATCGCCGAGGTCGTGAGCGAAGAAGAGTTCGCTGCCGGCGAGGTGCTGTTTCAGGAAGGCCAGCTCGGCGACTGCATGTATCTCGCCGTCGAGGGAAAGGTCGCGATTTTCACCGGGACGCCGCCCAAGATCAAGACGCTCGCCGTCTTTGAAACCGGCGATTTTTTCGGCGAAATGGGGCTGTACGATGACAAACCCCGCGCTGCGTCAGCCATGGCGCGCGATGCGTCGCGCCTGCTGGTCCTCCGGAAAAATGATTTCTGTGAACTCATCTCCGAATACCCCGAAGTCGCTCTTGGAATCATGAAAGAGCTGAATCAGCGGCTTCGCGATACCAACATGAAGTTGCGGTCGTTCGAGGGCCAGATCATCGACAAGACGACGCAGCTATATTCGAGAGAATATTTCGTTGAGTGCATGGCGACGGAGTTTCTGAAAGCGAAGA
>CAZQYQ010000244.1:0-7200 GCA_964597625.1 uncultured bacterium | reverse complement strand
CGGACAAGCACGGATCCGAAACAAATCCAGCACATCTTCAACACCTCTTGTCGAGGATCGATGCGGGCACTCGGAAGCCAACCAGTTCCATCAAGGGGTTTTCTTGACAGCACGCAACTGTTTGCGTAATATGGAAAATATGAATTTGAAACCGTGTTGCGATCCAAAAGATCTGCGCCGCCCGGTGCAGATCCTGAAAGCTCTCGCGCATCCTGTCCGGCTGTATCTCGTCATGGAGCTGGCCCGTGGCGAAAAATGCGTCAACGAGTTGACATGCCAGGCGGCTTGCTGCGACATTTCCACGGTATCGAGGCACCTCAGCCAGCTGAGGAACGCAGGCATCGTCGAAGATGACAAGCGGGGTCTCCAGGTATTCTATCGCCTGCGCGCGCCCTGCATTCTCGATTTCCTTTCATGCCTCGGGAATGTCCCGCTTGGTCATACCGATCTCACCGACGGCAAGACGGCGGATTTGCTGAACGACGTGTGCAGAATATCTGCTTCCCAGCTGAATCAGCCTCCCGAAAAGCCGCGACACAGCATGAGAAAAAAAGCAATGACCGCATGAACGCCATTCTCTGGATGACACAATTCAACCCGGAAAAGGAGACTCTATGAAAATTCAGATTTTGGGCACGGGCTGTGCCAAATGCAAGAAACTGGCTGAAAACGCCGAAACGGCTGCGAAGGAGATGCAACTCTCCTACGAACTGGTCAAGATCACCAATCTTCAGGAGATCATGAAATTCGGTGTCATGATGACACCGGCCCTTGCCGTAAACGGGAAGGTCCTTTTGACCGGAAAAGTGCCCGAAGCGGCCGCGATCAAGCCTCTTCTCGAAAAGCTGCAGTAAGGCCGACCACCATCAGGCGACGGAGGAAAAACGTGAACTTTTCATCGATAGTGAAGTCTATAGCTGTGGTCGCAGGAACGCTGTATGTCGCACATCTTTTCGATGGCGGAACGTGTTCGTGCGGAACCATGATTACGCCCGCGACGGCGCAGGAAGCCTCTGCCACGGTCGGGACTGCCGCTCCGGCAGCAGCTTCGACGGTTCCATCCACGGCCGATACGGTGCAGGCTCCACCGGCACCTGCCGGCCAGCCCGCCTCCGAACTGGCCGTTCCGACCCCCGGCCCAAGGCCGAAGCTGATCGATCTTGGCGCGGGAACGTGCATTCCCTGCAAAAAAATGGCTCCGATCCTCGAAGAGGCGAAGAAACTCTACGAGGGGAAGGCAGATGTCGAATTCATCGATGTCTGGGAGAACAAATCGGCCGGGGAACCCTACGGCATCCGCATGATTCCCACGCAGATCTTCTTCGACGCGGCGGGCAAGGAGGTCTTTCGACACGAAGGGTTCTTCCCCATGGAAGACATCCGGAAGCAGTTCGAAAGCATGGGGATCGTGCTGAAGAAGGAATGACGATCGACACGGGCGTCATCGATCAGGGCACATGCCGGGCTTTGCCCGGGCAGTGAATACTATTCATTATATACGAGGACGATATGGGAAAGAAAGTTCCGCAGGTAGATCCGGAAGCCATCAGAGAACGCGTAAGAAACGGGTATGCGGCGATTGCCGTGGGAACCACGCCCTCCTGCTGCGGGTCGAAGGCGGCCGGCAGCACGAGCTGCTGCGGCGCCGCCGCACCGGAAAAACTGGCGCGTGATCTCGGATACGACGAGGCCGAACTGGCGGTTCTGCCGGAAGGGGCCAACATGGGCCTGTCATGTGGGAACCCTGCCGCGATCGCGGCACTGAGCCCCGGTGAAACCGTTCTCGATCTCGGGAGCGGCGGGGGCTTCGACGTGTTCGTCGCGGGGCGCAGAGTAGGAGCCGCCGGCCGCGTCATCGGCATCGACATGACCCCCGAAATGCTCGCGAAGGCACGTCGAAATATCGCTTCCTATACAAAAAGCACCGGTTTCGCCAATGTCGAGTTCCGTCTCGGTGAAATCGAGCATCTGCCCGTGGCGGATGCGTCGGTTGACGTCGTGATCTCCAACTGCGTTTTGAATCTTTCGCCTGACAAACCGCAGGTATGGCGCGATATCGCCCGCGTCCTCAAGCCGGGTGGACGGGCCGCCATATCTGACATCGCCCTGGTTCAGCCGTTGCCCAAGGAACTGGAACACTCCATTGCCGCTCTTGTCGGCTGTATTGCCGGTGCCATTGAAATTCGTGAAACGGAACGGCTGATTCGCGAGGCAGGTCTCGAGACAGATGAAGTCATTCACAAAACCCAGGCAATCACTGCAATGACGAACGGCAACGATCCGTTGTTCAAAGAAGTGCTTGCCACCCTCCCTGCCGGCTCAAAACTCACGGATTTCGTCACCAGCGTCGTGATCACGGCGCGCAAAACCGGATCGCGGGCGTGATTCCGGCAGCAGCCTGATACCTGCCGTCTTGGGCTCCCAGGAAGCAGGCGGGAGAGCCTGGCACTGATGAAATCTGACAATTCCGGGGGGAAGGAATGGCGCATCTGATCGGAAAATCCGTCTATCAATCCCTGCTGAACCGGATCAATGCCTTTCCCGCGGGAGCCCCGCCCTCCGACCTGGTGCAAAAAATCCTGGCCATCCTGTTCACCCCCGATGAAGCGGCGTTGGTTGCCCGTCTGCCGATTCGCAGCTTCCGCGCCTCCAAAGCGGCCGCCCTGTGGGGTGTGGACGTGGCAAAAGCCAGGGAGACTTGCCATATGCTCGCCGGCAAAGGCCTGCTGGTCGATGTGGAACGGGATGGCGAATCCGAATATTCGCTTCCTCCGCCGATGGCCGGCTTTTTCGAGTTCGCCCTGATGCGGGTTCGGCCCGACATCGATCAGAAAGCCTTGAGCGAGCTTTTCTACCAGTATCTCAACGTCGATGAAGACTTCATCAAAGAACTCTTCTCGACCGAAACCCAGCTGGGAAGAACCTACGTCAACGAGGAGGCCCTTTCGGCCGCTCCCTCGCTTCAGGTCCTGGACTTCGATCGGGTGTCGTTCCTCGTCCAGGAGGCTTCCGCGACCGCTGTCGGCATCTGCTACTGTCGCCACAAGATGTCCCATGTCGGGCGGGCCTGCACGAATCGCCAGGATAACTGCATCACGCTCAATTCCGCCGCCGAGTCTTTGATCAAACATGGCATCGCGAGGGAGATCAGCAAGGCCGAAGCATTGGAGATCTTCCAGGACGCCAGGGCCTCCCGTCTCGTCCAATTCGGGGAAAATGTCAGGGAAGGGGTCAACTTCATCTGCAATTGCTGCAAATGCTGTTGCGAGGGGATGATTGCCGCTCGCCGCTTCGGTTGGCTTCATCCGGTTCATGCGACCGCCTTCCAACCGGAGGAAATCCCAGGAACGTGCCGCAACTGCGGGCAATGCCTTTCTTCATGCCCGGTCGATGCCATTTCCCGGGCACACCACCTTGATGATCCCCGGCCGGGCCATGGGCCGAACCTGAATATCGACCTCGACATCTGCCTCGGCTGTGGGGTGTGTGTCGCCCACTGTCCCGCACGGGCGCTCCAGCTCCGCCCCAGGAAAAACAGGATTTTGACCCCGGTCAACACGAGTCACCGGGTGGTTCTGCAAGCCATCGAAAAGGGAACCCTGCAAAACCTGATCTTCGATTGCCAGGCCCTCGGAAGCCACCGGGTGATGGCGGCCATCCTCGGGGTCATCCTGCAGCTGCCTCCGGTGAAGCAAATCATGGCCAGCAAGCAGATGAAATCCGTGTATCTGGATTGGCTTATGGCAACAATCCCTGCCTTCAGGAAACAACCCAAAACGCCAACGCCGGCGAGCCCGGCACGATGAAGAGATGCTCATCAGCCACTGCGCTTGCCGATTACGGCAATTGAATCGACTCGATTTCGTTGTATGAATCTGGAAACCCAACAAGAAAAGGGGATGACCGATGAGTGACGTTCTTGAAATCACCTACGACAAATTCATCTTTCACGTGAAGACGGACTGTCTCTATACGCGGGAGGGCTTCTGGGCGCGTGTGGAAAATCAGACGGCCACGGTCGGCGTGACGGACTTCCAGCAGAAGATCATGGGCGATGTCGCCTACCTGGGAACCGTGGATCCGGGAACGCTCGTTCGCCAGGGCCAGGCCTTCGGCCAGATCGAGACCATCAAGGCGACTGCCGATATCCTCTCGCCCGTGTCAGGGAAGGTGACGTCCGTGAACCCTCAAATGCAGGAAAGCCCGTTCCTGATCAATCAGGATCCTCATGGGGCCGGCTGGATTTATCGCATCGAGCTGGCGAATCTTTCGGATGACATGAAGGGTCTGATCAATGCTGAAGCATATTGTGAGTTCATGAAGGACAAGCTTGAGAAAGAGGCACGCAAACAGCATGGATAAATCGCGGAAGGTTGTTGTACTGCCCTGCAGCGGCATCGGAAAAGCTTACGGCGCCCTGTCCCGGGAGATTGCCTATGAGCTGGCGGAGCGGGTCCGACCTGACAAGACGATCTTGACGTGTCTCCCGCTCCTGGTGATAAACGACCCTGATGCAAGAAAACTCATCATGGAATGCCCGGTGATAACCGTCGATGGTTGCCCGTTGGAATGTGCCAGAAAAAGTCTTGAAGCTGCCGGGGGAAAGGCTTCTCATTCCTGTCAGAGTATCAGATTCTATGTGGCACATAAGGACCTCAAGCCGGAAGGAGTGGCCCAGCTGAATGACGCAGGCCGCAAGCTCGCAGGGCTTGCGGCCGACGAACTGGCAGCGACGGTGGACAGGCTGGCAGCCGGGGAGGATGCATGATGGAAACGCGTGTGAAAGTCGGAATCGTTTCATGCAGTGGTGAGGAGCGGCCCGAAGGAACGGTCTGCCGCATGGCCTGTCGCAGGCTGCTCGAACAGGAGACCGACAAAACCGTCACGATCTGTCTTCCCCTGTTCATTGCAGGCGGAAGGGAGGAACGGACCTTCGCCACGAAATACCCCACGATCACGGTGGACGGCTGCGAGAAACGCTGTGCCGCACGAGCCACGGAAACCCTGTCGGCAAAGCCCCGCATGACGCTGCTCATCCCGGAGATCCTTCGGAAACACGGCCTCGCGGTTCCGGAAAAACGCCGGGACTACGGACCGGATGAGGAACCCGTGATTCGTGCAGTCATCGAGGAGCTTGCCGCGGCCGTCGATGAGGTGCTGGCGAAAGCCTGAATTCCGGGCGCCGCCGAGCAGAAAGACGATATATGACCATATATACAAACAAAGTGGAATGGCGCGGGAACCACCTGGGCTACACCTGGTGCCAGAACGGTGTGGAGATGGAGTTTTCCGCCCCGCCGGATCTTCATGGATTGCCGCATGTGATGACCCCTGAGGATGCGTTCATCGCGTCGTCGAACACGTGCTACTTCATGATGGTCCTCTGGGCTGCCGAACGGTTCAAACTGAATCTCGTGTCCCTGGAGTGCCATGCCGAAGGCGAGGTCGAGGAGTTCCTCGACCGCACGTCATGGTTCAAAAAGATCACCCTGCACCCCAGGATCGTCGTCAAAGGCCAGTCCCAGGCATACATCCAGCGGGCGCTGGATATGGCCCTGAAATACTCCACCATCAACCAATCGCTCAAATCCCAGATCGTCATCGAACCGGAGATCGTGGTCCAGGGTGGCGAAGCGGCGGGTGGATGACGCGGTGATTTTTATAGAGATATTTATATAGACCACGTCGTTGCCGGGCAACGATACGTGAATCTGAAGCAACGACCGGAGGCTGTACATGAGTGACGGTATTTCCCAGAAGTTGTCCTTTCTCGATCGGTATCTGACGCTCTGGATCTTCCTTGCCATGGGAATCGGCGTCGGCATCGGCTATGTCGCGCCTGCCGCCACCGAGGCCTTCAATGCGAAGTTTTCCGTCGGCACGACGAATATACCTATTGCTATAGGTCTCATTCTGATGATGTATCCACCCCTCGCGAAAGTGAAATTCGAAGAGCTTGGGGATGTGTTCAAAGACTCGAAAGTCCTGGTCCTGTCGCTGGTGCAGAACTGGATCATCGGGCCGGTTCTGATGTTCTTCCTGGCGATCACCTTCCTGCGCGAATACCCCGAATACATGGTCGGCCTGATCCTGATCGGACTCGCGCGATGCATCGCCATGGTCATCGTCTGGAACGATCTCGCGGAGGGCGATACGGAATACTGCGCCGGCCTGGTGGCGTTCAACAGCATCTTCCAGGTGCTCTTTTTCAGCGTGTATGCCTGGTTTTTCATCACGATCCTGCCGCCCTATTTCGGGCTGCGGGGCGTTGCCGTCGACATCAGCATCGGCCAGATCGCCGAAAGCGTCTTCATTTACCTGGGAATTCCGTTTATCGCGGGTGTGACCACGCGCTTCCTGCTCATCAGGGCGAAAAGCAAGGAGTGGTATCACGCCGAGTTCATTCCCCGTATCAGCCCGATCACGCTGATCGCTCTTCTCTTCACGATCGTCGTGATGTTCAGTCTCAAGGGGCAACTCATCGTCAGCATTCCGATGGATGTGCTTCGAATAGCGCTTCCGTTGCTGATCTACTTCGTCGTGATGTTCCTCGTCAGCTTCGTTATGGGCACAAAGCTGGGTGCCGGGTACAAGAAAACGGCAACCCTTTCGTTCACCGCTGCCAGCAATAACTTCGAACTTGCCATCGCGGTCGCGGTTGCCGTGTTCACAATCAAGCACGGTGCCGCCTTTGCGGCTGTTATCGGGCCGCTCGTCGAAGTTCCCGTGCTGATCGGCCTGGTGAACGTCGCCTTGTTCTTCCGGAAGAGGTTTTTTATCCAGAAAGCCTGCAGTAATTAACAGCCTTTCGCCAACTCCCATGGCAACGCTCACCGTGTATGACCCGCCTGTGTGTTGTTCGAGCAGTGTGAGCGAGCCTGCCGAGGTGCTGGTGCACTGTTCGACATGCCGGTGCTCCGCTCGCCGAGTGTCGGCAGGAAGGGTCGCACCTTACCCGAAGAAAGCTCCGAAAACCATTCCGGAAATCGTCGACAGGATCACGACCAGGCTGACGAAGACGCAGGTCTTCTTGAATCCCATGAGTTGGTTGAGAACCAGCATGCTGGGCAGGGACAACGCCGGGCCGGCCAGGAGCAGCGCCAGAGCAGGCCCTTTCCCCATGCCGCTGTTGAGGAGCCCTTGCACGATAGGCACTTCGGTGAGCGTCGCGAAATACATGAAGGCTCCGAAAATCGAGGC
>CAZQYQ010000243.1:5608-7230 GCA_964597625.1 uncultured bacterium | reverse complement strand
TAGAATGTCAAAAAAGAGATGGATCTGTCGGTGGAGAGGGTGGGAAAAATGAGGTTCCCTGTTTTTGCGTACATTCTGTGTCTGGTGTTCGGCACGGGATCTCCGGCCATTTCGCAGCAGGTGAAGCCTGATCTGCTGACGGGGGAAAGCATCTCTGCGACGGACGAGCATCCGATCGACCGGGAACTATCCCTCCTTCTCAGAAAAGATCCATCCACGTTTGGGCAGATGGAGGCTTTTTCGAAAGGCATTGAATTATGGGATGCCGAGCTGAACAGGAATTATAAAGCTCTTTTCGCGAAGCTTGATGATTCCGGCAGGCAGCAACTCAGGGAAGCTCAGAGAGCCTGGCTTGCATTTCGTGATGCGGAGTTCAGGCGAACCGATGTTCTGTACGGTCGCAAAGACGGCTCAATGTTCCGCCCCATGGCCGTCTCGGCACGGATGGAACTGGTGAAAGCCCGTGCGCTGGAACTTGCGAAATCGATTGAAATACTCGATATGTGAATGTTTGCCGGCAGGCAGTGAGAGGTGTGAAAAGATGGCAGAGAATGTGCATTACAAGATGGACGTAGGCCTTGCCCTCGGTATCATCGTGTTCTGTTGGGTAACCGTCAAAGCAACGCTGCAAATTGAAGACGGGCCCACGATCACGATCTATGGGTATCCATTTTTCTGGCACTGGTGGGATGCGGCGACGTTCAAGATCAGGGTGATCAATCCGCTGGCGTTATTTGCCAATCTCATGTTGTATATCGGAACGATCGGCATTATTGGACACTTCGTGGCATTCTGGGGGCGTTCGATACCGGTCATCCTCATTTTGAAAATTGTCATGTGGATATTTGCGATTGTTGCCATGGTCCATCTCGTGGGCTTCTTTTATGAGTCAGGAATCACGATAGCCTGGCAACTGCCGCCCGGGAAGATTTCCAACGAGGTATGGTATATCGGACGATATTATCACTTCTGATCCGCGTTCGGGATAAACCCGAACGGGCTTCCGGAATCTCAGGATGGGAGGAATGAGATCGCATTCCTTGTGCCCTGCTGATCCGGTGAAACATGAGAGCATGAGCTTCGCCGCCTTTCGGGCGGCTTTTTGTGCAATTGAGCTTATTGATTTTGCGAAAACACTCGATAGATGAACATGCTACGGCAGTCATTATGCTTAAGGTGAAGTGGTATGGCAGAAAAAGTGGGCAAATACAAATTCAACATCGGCTTTGCGCTTGGGGTAATCCTCTTTTGCTGGGTCACCGTCAAAGGCAGTCTTCAGATCGAAGACGGGCCGCTGATATCGATTTACGGCTACCCCTTTTACTGGCATTGGTGGGACGTGTCTGCGTTTAAAGTCAGAGTCATCAACCCGGTGACACTCCTTGCAAACAGTATTCTGTATGTTGGCATCTCGGGAATTGCCGGTGGTTTTGCGCCGCTGGGGGGAAAATCGGTATGGCTCATGCTCGTTCTTCGAGCCGCCGCCATCATTGGTGCTGTCATTTCAATGATGCATCTGGCAAGTTTCTTTTATGAGGCAGGCGTGACGTTTGCCTGGAGTCTGCCTGTCGGAAAAATTTTTGATGAAACCTGGTATATTGGCCGCAGTTATCCGTTCTGAG
>CAZQYQ010000243.1:0-5508 GCA_964597625.1 uncultured bacterium | reverse complement strand
TCATGAGCGCTGCCGTCACCCGGGCGGCTTTTGGAGATCTCGATGAGCATCGCGGTCTTCTCCTTGGCGTTATCGCCGGGACAATCCCGGACATCGATGTTTTTTTCAGGCCGCTTGCTGCCGGGCCTCTCGATGGAATGCTGCTGCACCGGCACTTCACGCACAGTGTGTTCGTCGCGCCGATCGCAGCCCTGGTGTGCGTGCTGCCGTTTTTGCTCTGGAAGAAAGATCGGGAAAAATGGCAGCGGCTCTGGTTCGCTGCGTTCGCTCTCTATTGCAGCCACCTGTTCGTCGATGTCTGCACGAGTTACGGCACGATGTTGCTGTGGCCGTTTACGACGCGCCGGTTTGCGTTCGACATCATCTCGATCTGCGATCCGGTCTTCCTCGCCCTGTTTTTCGCCGGCCTTGTCTGGAGTTTCAGACCGGCGCGACCATTTGCTGCCACGATCGGTATCATCCTGGCGGTTGTCTGGCTGACGATCGGCTGGAGCCAGCGGGACAAGGCTCTCGAATTTCAGAGGCAGAAAGCCGTCGAACGCGGCCAGACAATCACCTATGGGCGCGTGACGCCGATGCTTTTCAGCATCAGCCGCTGGAGATCGATTTATCGTACCGGCGACGCTCTGGTTGCCGATGCGATTGAAACGCCCTTCATGGGAAGCGCCGGATCAGGCGAAACATCATCGATACCGGTATACAGGATGCCGCCGGAAAGCGATCCGAAGTTCGATGCCGGGATGCGTTCCGATGTCGAGAAATTCTCGGATTTCGCCGACGGCTTCGTTGCGATTGCTCCGCATTCCACGGATATCGTGAGTGACATGCGCTATTCCCTGAGCGCCGGCGGGTTCCGGCCCCTCTGGGGAATCCGTCCGGTCGCCGGTCAGCCCGCTGAGTTCATCAGGCTCAGTGAATCAACGCTGAAAACCATCGATGAAATGAGTCACGACGGAACGACCCCTTCCGCCGGCCGTCCTCAACACGGAAAGCCCTGATCAACTCTTCATCAATGCCTTCCAGGAAGGCGGGAGATTCTTTTCGATCTCGACGCCCTCGAACGGCCTGCCGGTTCGCGCGCCGACGCGCCTCGACCATTCCGCCATCTTGGTAAGACCACGTGACAGGGGAACAGGGTCGGCTGTGATCTTGAAGAGACTGCGAACCTTGTCGTGCGATGCATAGGCATCAACGACCTCATTCCGGCTCGGGAGATGATGAATGTCGACCCGCGTTCCCATCGCCTCCATGACCTTTTGGGCAAGATCGTTCACGGAAACGGGCTGGTCGGCCCCGACATTGAAAACCTGGTTGCGGGCGCCGGGGATAGTTATACTCCGAGCTATAACAGGGGCCACATCATCGATATGGCTGAAGGCACGGGTCTGGGAACCGTCTCCGAAGATCGTGAGCGGCTTTCCCTGCATGATCTGGTTCATGAAAATGCCGATGACATTGCGATAAGGATCGCCGAGATTCTGATTCACCCCGTAGACATTATGCGGCCGGAAAACGATCCAGTCGAGGCCGAACATTTCATGCGCCGCACGAAGATCAAGTTCGACCGCATATTTTGAGATGCCGTACGGGTCTTCCGGCTGAGGCGTGAGATCTTCAACCATGGGAAGCTGATTGCGCCCGTAAACGGCAATGGAACTCGTGAAGACGAAACAACTCACCTCGTGCCGGATGGCCGCGTTGATCAGCGTGACGCTGGACAGAAGGTTGTTCGTGTAATTAAAGCCGCGGATGAAGTGAGACAAGCCCTCTGCCGCATACGCCGCGAGGTGAAAAATATGCGTGAAATGGTGATCATCAAACAGCCTCTCGATCAGGCCTGGATCACCGGCATCGCCGGTGACGAAACGGGCGCCGTCCGGCACGTTGTCGGTGAATCCGCCGGAAAGGTCATCAACAACGACAACTTCATGCCCTGCAGCCAGAAGATGCCGTGCCACATGCGAGCCGATGAAACCGGCCCCGCCGGTTACGAGAATCGAATGGTGTGTCATGATACTCTCCAGAAAAATTCTGAACGCCGGGAAGGCCTTCTCAGAAAAAAGAAAAACCGTTCAGGCGTGCGTTCTAATTCATGCCGTATATGATGTGTCAGCTCGGACAGAATTCCTCGAAACACTCACGAATCAGAGCGATCCGCCGGACAATCCGGTCCATTTCCTTGATCAGGTCATCGTTGTCAGGATTGTAATCCGGATCGGCAAGAATTTCCTCGCGCCGCTTATCGAGAATTTCATACAGGGCATGCAGCTGCCTGCAGAGATTTTCTGCCGAGTAACCGGGTTTTTTCGAGCTGGCGGAAGCCTTGTGTGCCTGGATATTCGACATGCGTGCCCCCATCTGGAAAATGCAAAACAGATCCTGACTGATCATACCATACGGCAGAGAATATGTGCTCCCGAAGGCAAAAACGGCTCCGGAAAAGGGCTTCCGGAGCCGGCCGTTGCGGGAGGTTCGACTTACTTCTTGGTGTTGATGGACGTCGAATTGAGTTCGATGACGCGCTGGAAAGCCTTCTCGGCTTCCGCGGTCTTGCCGGCCTTGCGGAACATGTCGCCAAGGGTCAAGATCATGCGCGATGCGATCTCCGGGGTATCCGTCTTCGTTTTTTCCACACCCTCGTTCAGAATCGCTTCGGCTTCGGCGAATTTCGATTTTTCGAGATAGATCTGCGCGATCACGATATACACGTGTCCGATCTGATCTGCGACTTTCCGCTTTGCATCCGCATCCGTGACGGAGTTGGAAAGTTCGAGAATTTTCCTCAGTTGCGCAATGGCTTCATCTGTTTTGCCCTGCTCCCGATACAGATCGGCAAGGTTTTTATATGCCTCGGCCGTGGTGCGCAGGGCTGCCATTTTCTTGAAGGTTTCGGGATCCATTTTGCCGCGATTGCCGCGCTCGCCGCGCGGTCCGCGCTGACCAGGACCCATTTCCTGTCCGCCGGGCCCCATGCCGGGACCACCGGGGCCCATGATCTCAGGACTGGCATCTCCGGGCTGCGGAGGGGTGGGGGGTTCCTGTGACCATGCCGTACCACCCAGAACAAGCGCCAGGACTAGGACCATACCGTTCAACCATTTGAGAGATCTTCCCATAAAGCCTCCTTGTCGTTCTCGATGAACGTGAAATGTGAACTTGTTTCCAGAAACGTCCACTTGTATGAGGCGTGGTCCGTTTCATCGGTTACAAAAATACTGTCTTCCGCATCATCAATGAAACTATAGTCGGAGAGGGACTTTTCATCGGAATTCAGAAAGGAGATGCGCTCCATGAGCGGTGAAACAGCGGACGGTTCCGAAATCGGCACGGCGCGGATGAAAAAAATGAACACGGCTGCCGCGAGGGCCAGACCGGAGAGCCCGGCAAGGATCATCCGCCAGAGGCCGTTCTCAGGGACGGTTCTTATGTCAGATAATATATTATCTCCGAGGGCGGCGGGAACGGTCTCCCAGGAGGCTTGTTCGAGCCCCCGCGGGGTGCCGGTGGTCCGTGCATCGAGGAAGGCTGCGCAGTCGGCGCATTGTTCGATATGCCTGCAGAGAAGGTCATCGCGGATACCGGATGAATCCGCAAGTCCTTGTCGGAATTCGATGCAATCGTTGTTCATGACGCTCTCTCCTCGGCCTGCCCGGCCTCGCGATCCGGCCAGAGTCTGGCGAACCGTTCGCGTGCCCGGAACAGGAGAATCTTGACATGGTTTGCATTCGTTGAAAGCACTTCAGCGATCTCCGCGCAGGTCAGATCATCCCAGTAGGCCATGATGAGAATGGCACGATCCCGCTCGGGGAGCCGGTCGAGAATGTCTCTGACATCCAGTCGTGATTCCAGTTCCTCATGTCTGTTTCCAGATGTTGCAAAGCTCTCCGGGACTTCGCAGACGCCGTTCCCATGCTGGTGCCGGTCCTGAATGCGGAGGACCGCCCTGTAAAGAATGCGATAAAGCCAGGTCTTGAGGCGGCAATCCCCTCTGAACCCGTCAATCGAGCGGAATGCTGCGGAGAAGGCCTCCTGAGAAGCGTCTTCCGCCAGCGCCCGGTCGCGAAGAAGGCGGAACGCGAGCGTATACAGATAGCGGCCGTAGGTTTCCCAGATGGCCTTGAAGCCTTCCTGCCGCCCCTGCCGCGCGAGGGTGAGCGCTTCGACGTCATTCATCACTACCTATGATACGCCGTTTGAGAAACTGGTTACAGAAATCTGAACCGACGGGAGCCGGAGAATTCTTCGCAGAGGATCCGATGATGAACAGGCTCATGGTTCAGCGAAGAGGAGTGTGCCCGAACCGCCGGAAAAAAAAACAGCCGTCACACAAGTGACGGCTGCGGTGATTGGGTGAACTGGGGCCTCAGCGGCCCACGTAGAGCACTTCTTCGTGAAGTTCGATACCGAACATCTCCTGAACTTTCTGCTTGAGCTGACGGGCCAGGTTCCGCACATCGGCTGCGGTTGCCTTTCCGTAATTCACGATGAAGTTGGCATGCTTCGTATACACGCTTGCCCCGCCGACGGCCATTTCTTTGGCGCCGGCCTTTTCGAGCACTTCTCCTGCGGCACGACGCCGGACATCGCCCGGGTTCGGATCGAGGTTCTTGAAAAACGAGCCGGCGCAGCCGACTTCGATTGGCGGGTGCTTGGAATGGCGCTGCGCGAGAATATCGTTCATCTGGGCGAGGATCGCCGCCGGATCTCCCTGGGAAAGCCGGAACGTTGCCCGCAGAATGACGCCGGGCTTGCGCTTTAATCCGCTTGTGCGATACGCGAACTCGAAAAACGATGAATCCACATGGAGAATATCGCCACTTGCCGGGTCGAGAATATCTGCGGCGACCAGCAGATCGCCGATGCATTTTCCATAGGCACCGGCATTGCCATAGAGAGCACCGCCAATGGATCCTGGAATGCCGGACATGGTTTCGAGGCCGGTCAGGCCGCTTCGCTGCGCGAGCTGGACGATATCCCAGAGGCTGTGTCCGGAGGAAACGGTCAGCATCCCGGACGTTGCATCGACGAAATGGCCTTCGCATGCTCGATTGCGAATGACGAGTCCGTTGATTCCCTGGTCGGAGACAACGAGATTCGAACCGCCGCCCAGCAGAAAAAACGGAACGCGCTTCGTGAGGGCAAGCCGCACGGCAGCCGTCAGTTCGGATTCGCTGCATACTTCCAGAAACATCTGTGCCGGCCCCCCGATGTGGAAGGTCGTGAACGGCGCCAGCGGCACCTCGGTCTTTATGCGCTTTTCGAGTTCCTGCATCACTGTGTCCATGTGTTCCTCCGGCAACTTCAGTTCACTCCTTCTATCGGCTGAAGAGTGCCGGAGATACAACAGATCTTACTTTTTTGCCTCGCCCTGGATGATCTCGATTTTCATCTTGTCACCCATCTTCACCTTCTCGGGAAGGTCGTTGCCCTTGACGACCCTGCCGAACACGGTGTACTGGCCATCGAGATGGGGAATGGCATCAAGGCAGATATAGAACTGGCTGCCGG
>CAZQYQ010000242.1:0-7247 GCA_964597625.1 uncultured bacterium | reverse complement strand
ATCGGCGCCGCGAAACGAGTAGATGCTCTGGGCATCGTCCCCCACAACCATGACGTTTCTGGTGCCCGATCCGAGCAGGACCGTAATGTTCGCCTGGAGCCTGTTCGTATCCTGATACTCGTCAGCCATGATATATCGATATTGATGCTGAAGAATCTCGCGCTGGGCGGGATACTCCTCGAGAAGCCTCAGGAGGAAAAGGAGGAGGTCGTCATAATCGAGGAGCTGGTGCTGAAACTTGTACGCACGATACCGTTCGAGAATTCCGGCGACCTCATTCGTGTGCTCGACGAACTGCGGATACCGGCGCGCAATCGTGTCGGTGATATTCCAGCCGTTATTGATTGATGACGAACGCATGTCCTGGATGGTCGCCTTGAGCGGAAAACGTGTTTCGCTTTCGCTCGGGCCGCGCTCGGCACGCATCAGGTTGATGATGTCGGCCGCATCGGCCTCATCCATGATCGTAAACGACGGCGAAAGGCCCAGCACCCCGCCGTGTCTGCGGAGAACCTGGCCTGCGAATGCGTGATACGTGCCGCCCGCAATCTGGCGGGTGCCGCCGCCGACCAGCGCCGCCGCGCGATCGAGCATGCTCATCGCTGCTTTGCGCGTGAACGTCAGAAGAAGAATGGATCCCGGGGAAACGCCCGTCTCAACAAGCCGTGCGACCCGGTAGACGAGGGTGCGGGTCTTTCCCGAGCCGGCGCCGGCAATGCACAGAAGAGGCCCGTCGAGCGTCATGACCGCCTCGAGCTGGGCCGTATTCAACTCAGCCGGATAATCGATTTTCGGCGTGCGGGCCATTCCTGCCGGAGTCTCGCCCGGCATGGGTTTCAGGATATATTCCCGGGCCATGCGCTTGTTTGATCCCGATCCTTGTCAGATCCCGCCCCGCGGCGCGCCCAGAACATCATCGATCCATTGCAGATAGGGCAGGGAGCCGCCTTCGATCGGGAGGCAGATGATTTCAGGCACCTTATAGGGGTGAAGAGAAGTCACTTTCACCTGGACCGCCCCGACCAGGTCGACGCGCGTTTTGATCAGAAGCAGAAGTTCGCTGCCGGTCTCTATCCTGCCTTCCCAGACGTATTTCGATTCGATACCCGGAACCGTGCTTACGCAGGCGGCCAGCTTGTCCGCAAGCAGCGCATCGGCGATCAAACCGCCGGTTTCCCGGTCAGGAACCGTTACAATCACCAGTCTCTTATCCATGATGTATTTCCCTTCCGGGCTTTCCGGTGCCCGCGCAGATGCTGTGGACAAAAACCGGCATCTCAGACAAACCGCGAAGAGTGCCGATACAGGGAAAAACCGTGCTGGAGGTTTTCCATGACTGGCATGCCTTTGATGCTTGCAACCGTGCTTACCATGATTCTGACATACGAGATTACCATTGAGCTGTGATCAGCGCCGCTGAGACGGCGGAATGACGGGGGTTCTGGTCTGTGTTTCCGATGGCGGGCGCAGCGGCTCACTGCCCTTGCGCAGTTCGATATTCCGATAGTAGAACAGCAGGATTCTATAGGCGTCCAGGCCTTTCTTGGCCAGACCATCAGCGCCGAAAAGGCACATCCCGACCCCGTCTCCGGTGCCGATGCCCCGATAGATGGTCGAACGGCGCATCGGCTCGACGGTAAATCGCATGCTGCGCAGGGAATTGGCCCCGAATTGTTCCTGCATCGCTTCCAGAAACACCGTGCCAGTGACCTTTTTTTCCCGTTTGCCGCGCAATGCCATCTCGATAATGCGGCCGGCAGGGTCTACTTTTGTCGGTTCCCAGCGCAGAAAAACCCGATCCGCGCCGCCGGCGAAGATAATGGAAAGAAAATCGGCAATCTCTTCCTGGGAGAATTCCCGTACCCAGTTGAAGGACGGACTGTGAAAACAGTTTTCTGAGCCCTTGCTGTCAAGCCGGTCATCGATGGCCTGGTGGTTCGGATCATCGATTCCGTAAATGTCTTTCATGCTGGAAATCTTGCCGCCGCAGGTGTTTTGAAATCTCGCGAAAACCGGCTTGCCGCTGGAAGACATGATCTCGTTCCTGCAGATCTTTGTCATGAGCCCGACGAGCTCACGGTTTGCCGCATCTCCCGAGAACGCCATGCAGTGTGGCGTGTCGCACAGATCGACGGAGTCGGTGGCATGGCGATGATCCATGATCGTTCGCGTCACGCGTGAACGGGCGGCGATGAGGATCGCCTTGATGGCTTCGGGCTCAGGGCTTTGCGTAATTTCGGATACGGCGGAAACGAGATAGTGTCCCAGGGTGATGTGATTGACGAAGGAAAGGGCTTTTTCCTGAAGGATGATTTCCAGATTCCCTGTCAGCAGCATCGGTTGTTTCCCTGGAGCCTCCAGTAAAAGCGTATCCCCCCCTCTGATCTCGCAGCGGGAATACCCGGCGTCAAGCTCTTTGCCGCGCGATGTGCGTGCGGTGATGCCTTTCGCCGTAAGCATGATCGTCATATCTTCCGCTTCGGGAATGGTTTCCTTCGTTTCCTCGGCCATGAGCGGTTCCGAACCGCTGGCGGCGGGAACCGGCATCAGGCGTGCGGTCCATTCGCCGCGCATTGCCTGGACGCGGAGAGTCGTGGGCTCTTTCCCGGAAAAAAGGGAAACCGCGACGATCGAGTCATCCGAGGGAATCGATACCGGCGCCGCTTCCTCTCTGGATGATGATTTGTTCCTCGCCGCTTCCACGGGAACAATAGAAATAATAAGAGCTATAAAAACACAGGACAGTCGTGCGAAAAAAGAAATATCTGTATATTTATATACTGAGTGGTTCATAATTGACGTTCCTGAAGGATTTCGATGAAGCTTTCCAGCCTCAGACGGGTCCGTGCATCACAGGGACCTGGCGAATCGCCCTCGAGAGTGAGGATGGGGACGCCGAGTCTCTGCCGCAGCAGGATATCATGAATCTGTCGGTGACAGAAAGCCTGCGTATAATGGATGAGGCCGTCGATGCGGCGTCTGGCCGTTTCAGCGGCAATATCGTCCATGCGGGGCGGTCCTCCGTAGGGATACGTGAATTCCAGATACCGCGAGACAAGATCCGTCGCATGGCCGATCATCGCGAACTGGCGCGGAACCTCGTTATAGACGATCCGGGCGCCAAGGGCTTCCGTGATGGCCAGAAGATCGCTCTGGATCGGCGGAACGCCGAGAATTCCTATCCGTGGCCCGTTTCCCTGCGCTTTGCGGGTTTTCACCTGCGCGAGAAAAGAGGCAAGGCGCTGGGCAAACACGGCCGGATTCCCGTCGAAATCGGATGAGGAAACGAGCCATTGAAGGTTTTCCTGGCCCGTTACCGTGCCGTCATCCCAGGTCAGGCGGTCCAGCTCCGCAAGAGCGGATCTGATTGGAACAAGGGTGTTGCCGGTTTCCTCCGCCGCTGCCCTGGACACGCCGAAGGCATCGCAGAATCTGTCGATTTCACGCGAAAGATCAGCCGGATCGCGGGCCGGCGGGTAGGAAAACGTCTGCAGTTCATCGAGCTCGCATTCCAGCGTTTCCATCATCGCGTGGGTATTCGAACAGTCGCCGCCGGTCACGAAAATGACACGGCGGATGCCGGTTGTCCGGATCAGCCCATACAGGCCCCGGATCCAGGCGCAGCAGGTGCGCGGATACCCATCCTGTTCCGCCCGGCGGACATACTGAACAGCCTGCGGGGCGAGGACGAACCGGTTGTTGAGATCAAACACCCTGCGGCCGGCCGCCAGAGGCACTTCAAGAGGAATCGACGAGGTGATGCCGAACGCATCGGGTGGAACCGTGGAAGGTGGCGTCATGGCGTTTTCAGGGCCCTTCGTGCTGTTTCCAGAAGCGGAAAGAGGAACATCCGAAAGAGAAGCCGTGGAACGCGCAGCGCTTTCGCGGTTTCGATCAGGATCGGAGAAAGCCTTGAATACCAGGTTACAACGTATCGCCCGGCACGCTTTCTGATGAGTCTTCTGCGGATTCTGCGGAAGGGTTCGAGAGATTCCGGCGCTTCATCATATGCGTATCCGGCCAGAAAGCACAGGGATGACCTGCGGAATCTGGCGATGGTCGTCACGTAGTTCGGATTGATGAGCGCGATCTCGCGACGGATGAGCGCCGCCTGGCGATCATCATCGAGATACATGTAACAGGTATAAAGCTGATCGAGAAGCGACAGTTCATCGGGCGCTATCACGATCGACTTCTGCAGAAGCTTTGCTGCACGGCGAAAATAATCCCGACCGAGAGATGGCCCTAGTTTTAATGCCTTCTTAAGGAAAACATCAGCGCCGTGCGAAAGGGCTTTCAACTTTGATTCCAGAAAATCTATCTGAAGCTGTTTTGTGGTTTCGTTATAAGGATCTATTTCAAAAGCCCGTTTCAAAATGATGCTCGCGGGATGATACAACCGTTTTTCGGTAAAAATACGGACTTTGAGATGCAGTGCTTCGATCAGCCTGGGATCCTGAATCAGAAGACGTTCGATCGATGTAAGCGCTGCGTCGAAGTCTCTCTCACGAAGAAAATTGTGAATTCGTTCGAGCTCAATTCCAGGATTCAGGGGGGGCGGAGCTGATGAAAAATCCGGTGTCTGGGATAATGGCGGAAGTTCATCATTTTCGATGCTTCCGACCGGCAGCCGTCCGGTGCTGACGAGCCGGTCGAGAATCCGCTGAGTTTCAGCCGCCTTGGCCGTGTTCCCCATGTGCTTGTAGCATCGGAGCAGACCGGAATAGGCCGGGATGGATTCCGGGATGAGGGACCGCGCACGCTCGAGAACGGAAACGGCCGAGTCGAACAACTCCTGCACGGTGCGCTCGTTTTCAGCATCAAGTCTGGCTCTGGCGAGAGTGTCGATCCCCGTGTTCCGTTCGGCGAACATCTGGGCTTTCTGACGTGCCGTCTGAAAGTTATTGCTTCCCTGGGCGATCAGACTGTCGTAGTAGAGCTTTTTCGCAAGTTCGAACGCTTCCGCAAGCTGTGAATTATGAGGAAGCATGGTTGTGGAAAGCGTCAGAAGCTCATAGCCACATTCATGGGACCCGTGGCGGTTCAGCTCGGTAAAACACTTTTTTACAAATGCCGGGTCCGGAGGTTTGTCGGAATGGTAAAACGCTTTGAAGAGTTCCAGACCCGACTCATCTTCACGATCACGGAACTTTGTGAAGATCAGATGCGGGGAAATGTTGGCCGGCAGCTTTTCCATGCGGGTCGATGTCTCAGAGACGGAAGTGGATATGAATGGAATTTGCCGACATGACATCGATTTTTTCGATGAGTGCCTCGGCAAACCGTTGCTTCTCCGCGACCGGCACGAACTCGACAAACTGCTTCAGATCACGAAAAATATGCCGGACTTCGGATACCGTCAGTTTTTCTCCGAGATGCCCGGCGGCAGCCCTGCGCCCTTCGGGAATCGAAAGAAACGAACCCATTTCCTTCCAGACGAGCTTTTCGAGAGCGTCGACCGGAACGATGTTCGGGCAGCCCGCGACGCAGGCAAACGTATCATTCTCGAGTTTCATCTGGGTGAAACAGAGCCCGCAGAAAACAAAGGATTCAAGATACGACGGCAAAGGTGATTCCGGCATGGGGAAAATCTACTCCAAACGCCCGGATAATGCAACGTCACCCCGGGTTGGAACAACCCGGGGTGACGTTACCGCCTGCGGCTCTATTTACCGGGCCACAGCCAGGAGGAGATCATCCCCAGCCCGTGGCGCCCTGCGTCACGGCCGTAATGCGTGAGATCCCGCAAAGCCTCACGCTTCAGCAGCGCCGGAACGCGTGGAAGAAGAAAAACCCACGCTCCCAGCAGAAGGATGAATCCCGATACCAGTCCCGAAATGAACCCGATGAACAATGTATCCGCGTGCATGGGTCGCATTCCTCCCTTTCAAACCATCGTGCCGCCGGTATTGTCGGCAGGAATGCGAGTTCTGCTGATAGGGTATTTGGACATTCAACAGGGATTTGTCTGCGGTCTGTGTCCGAAGAATCAGTCCCTGTTTGAGGCGGCGATGTGTATCAGGATCCGGAGGAGAGCGATGAAAAGGTTGATGAAATCGAGATACAGCTCAACCGTGGCGAGAATGTACTCCTCGTCCCGGAACTTGAGCATGATATTGCTCATGTCATAGGCGGTAAAGCCCATGAACAGCAATGCACTGACGATGGAGATTCCCAGGCCGAGGCCTGCCCCGCCGACGAAGAAGTTCAGGATGCCTGCAACGATAACGACAAGAAGGCCGGCGATCAAAAACGGCCCGAGGCCCGAAAAGTCTTTTCCCGTGGTCATGACATACGTTGCTATGGCGAAAAAGCCGACTGCCGTCAAGGCCAGCGCCTGGACGACCAGCCACGGATTTATTGCATTGGCGAGCGCGACCAGCGGCCCCAGCATCAGGCCATTCAGAAACGTATACCCGTAGAACAGAGCGACGTTCAGGCCGGGAGTGTGGCGATTCCACAACAGGGCGAAATAGACGGCGAAGTTCGCGATGACGGCGAAAAGCATGAATCCGGTTCCGGCCGATTTTGCGAAGGCGGTTCCGAGGGCGGTCAGAATCAGACCGCCGCCGAAATAAGGGAGTACCCGGGACATGAACGTGGATTGGGACATCCCCGTCCACATCGCTTTTTTCTGCTGTGCTTCAGGCCAGGAGCCTTCCTGCGCGCCTACGCGGTCATGAAATTCCATGGGTTCCCTCCGTGTTTCTCTGCAACGCTTGTTGCGTCGCGGCTATTCAGTGATATTGTATCACAATCGAAACTCAGCAACCGGAACCCGGGGAGGCGATATGTACGATCTGGTCTTCAAGAATGCCCTTCTGATGGATGGGTACCATGAGTGGCACGGCGATCTCGCGGTGCGCGGCGAAAAAATCGAGGCGGTCGGCACCGGTCTCGCCGGTCGACGCGAGGTCGATGCAGCCGGGAAATGGCTCTTGCCCGGCGCGATCGATGTTCATGTTCATATGTCCCTGCCGTTCGCGGGATCGGTCTCGGCGGATGATTTCGAGACGGGCTCGCGCGCTGCGGCTTTCGGCGGAGTGACGACCATCATCGATTTCACGGCCCAGAACGGGGATGAGGGCCTTCAGGCGGGCTTTGAACGCCGGTTCCAGGCTTTGGTCAGGGTTCCGCTATTGATCATCGACGATTTGGGACTCAAGCCGCTGAGGTCGCCCCAGGACGAAGACCTGCACGATCTGATTGCCGAGCGTCATGAACGCGCCGCCACCCTGGTCACCAGC
>CAZQYQ010000241.1:0-7254 GCA_964597625.1 uncultured bacterium | reverse complement strand
CGAATCTCCTCCCGATTGGTGCGGTTGAACCGCTCCACGAAAGAGTTCTGTGTGGGCTTCCCGGGCCTGATGAATTCCATGTGAATCCGGAGATTCTCGGCCCTTTCAGCCATCGCGCAGGAAACGAACTCTAGGCCATTGTCGATTCTGATCTGCCTTGGATAACCGCGCCATGACGCTATCTGATCGAGCACTCTGGTGACTCGTGCTGCTGATAGGTATGTAACATGTGGATTGACGAAATCAGAGGACTCTTACAGAATCAGTGTTGAAATAATAGAGGCTCCAATTATATACTTATTCGAGTTGTATCGAAAATCAGGTTCCTTTATTCCCTTTCGGGAAAGGGAACTCGTATACGATGTCGCAACAGTTCTTCGCAAGAAGGGAAAAGGTGATCGATGAATCGGGTCTTCGAATCATTTCTCCGTTTGAAAATAATGGTCTTCTTTTTTCTGACCATGGCTTTTGCCATGCCTCTTTTCTCTGCTCCGGCTTCTTTCGGTAAAGCCGAAATTCTTTGTGAAATTTTCCCGGAAAGCCGAAGAATTGCCGTCGAAGCAACGGTGCATATGTTCGAGAAAGCGGAATTTCGTTACACCTTTTGGGTGGAACCGCACATCGAACGCATCACCGTGAGAGATGGCGATGGCAAGAATCTGCCATTCACCTATGATGCCGCCTCCGGTGTTGTACGTCTTGGAACCCTTCCACAAGGAAATCACACACTTTATTTCAACTATTCCGGAGTGTATCCGGAAAAAGTGATCCCCACGTCCGGTTCGGTCATTACAAACGATTTCTTTCAGATTCTGTATCGCTGGCACCCGATTCCCCGGGGTGAAAGATTCGATGGCGAACTCACGATCATTACGCCAGAGGATATGCGCTCTACCTCTTGTGGAACCATGGTGGGGGAAAAGATCGAGAGAGGAAAACGAACACGTTATTTCCGCACCCAGACTCCGCTTTCAAGAAGTTTCAGCCTTGTCGGCGGCAAATATCGGGAAATCGTCGAAAACCTCGACGATGTCAGAATCCGCGTTCTGGTGAATGAAACCCTCACCTTTCCTCAAGACGCATTCATGGATTATTTCAAGAAAACCCTCCGAGGGTGCATCGATTTGTTCGGATTTTATCCGTTTTCAGAGATGCAGGTCGTTCAGCTTCCTCTTGCTCCAAATGGAGGCGGGTGGGGGGGCACCCCGACCATTTCATATCTTCTCGGAGACGAATCCTGGAAATCTCCCCCGCTTGAGTCCATGTATCCGAATTTTTTTGCCCATGAAATCGTCCACCAGTATTTCGGTTGTATCGCAGAATATGGTGACGATGACCGTGGGATGTACATTTCAGAGGGGGTTACCGAATTCTCGAGCGCTCTCATCGTAGACTCCTTTGCGCCATCTGCTTTTGATACGAGAGCGGGTTTCTGGCTCGATGATTTGAAAAGAATCCCGCCTGCTCAGAGTATTTCCATGGCATCAGCAACGTATGATGACAGACGAGTTTTCTTCGCTTTTGCCTATGACAAATTCCCTCTTTTTTTGAAAGCACTCCGCGAAAAGATCGGAGACGCACGCCTTCGCTCTATCATACGCCATTTTCTCAATAAGTTTTACCTGAAGGATGCTTACGAATTTCAAGACTTTCTGAAGCAGATCGAGGAAGAAACGGCCCATGATCCCGAGACCGGAAAGCTCGTGAATTCCTGGATTTTCCAACCAGGTCTCTCGGCATCAGAAAGCGCCGGCCTTCTGAACCTCTCCGTCGTCCTGGCAGAGCCCACGATTGCCCCCAGGAGAGCACATCCATGGGCCTGCCTGACTCCCGAATTTCTCAGGGATCATCGAAGAAATTCCCCCGCGAAAATTCGTAATTGACTGTCTTTCATCATTCATCAGCGAGCAGTCATGGAATTCATCGCATTTAACGCTTCGACCATGGCGTTTGATGCATTTTTGTTCATCGGGCCGAACAGTGAATTCATCCCTTCCTCCTGAGGCAATTTCCAAAACGGTGGAAATCGTTCGAATGTTCGTTCAGGGACACCATGAGAAACTCGAGGAGAAATACATCTTTTCCAAGTTTCACAAAGCCGGAAAGTTGGCCGATTTGACCGTGATTTTGAAGCGACAACACCAGGCCGGCAAAAAAGTCATTGAGGATATCGTTGCGCTTGAAAAAATGCAGGGTCCCGCCGAAATGAAGAAAATAGCCGATTGCATTCATGTGTTCGCTCGTATGTATCGCCCTCACAAAGCCTGTGAAGATACAATCATTTTTCCTGCGTTTCACGATATTGCTCGATCGCGTAGCGGCAATTGAAAAGTCGCTTGGAATCAGCGAATTGGCGCAATTTACTCCGGCCCCATAGGGTTTCTCATTGCCTCGCCGGGTGGAGGGTTATGCACCCTTTTTTTCAGTAAAATCCCTCTTCCGGTGCACGTGAATGAACCGTCTCGATATCCACATAGCGCAGGCTATATTACCGCTCTTCGAGAGTTTCGATCAGAAGAGCGGCAGTTCCTGTTTTCATAATGAGCATCACTTCGAGCAACGCCAACGGCAAAGCGCATTGACGGTCCACTCGAAACGTCTGCCAAATTCCGAATACGGCGGTCGTCCGATCTGGACGACTTCGCCGTTGTTGACTCGCCAAATCGAGACGTATATCCTCACGTGAGAACGCTTTTCCGTCTGAAGATAGTGACGTGTTTGGAAATCACCAGAATGGTGATGCTGTCCCGGCCGTGTCATGCGTGAGTGGTACCCGAGAGGATTGTTTCGATGAACGACGAAACCGTGGTTCCGTATCCGCAGATTTTTTCCGGGTTCAGCCACATCGGCAGCTGTCGGGAGTTTGTCTGGATCCAGCAACCGGATGAGGCGGACTGTCGTTTCATCATGAGAGACCTGCGCTGTGGGGATTCCTTCGAGAATCTGATGATCCGGAAGGATCTTTTCATGTGTTCCGAGGCAGGTGAGGAGTTCGTCGTGAAGGACTTCCGCCTGCTAGATATCACGGATCCCCAAAATATCGTTGGAACTGCCCACTATTTCGGCATCATGACCGACAAATTTCCCGAGGTCAAATCGTCCATTCCCATGCAGAATGTGATGATTTCCAAACCCACGCAACTTCTCGCCATCAGGGCGGTTTCCACCATGATCTCCGCGGTGGAAGCGGAGAAGCGCATTCCTACCCGCGAAACCCGGGAAGTCGCGGCGCAGCTTGTTACCGAGATCGCCCGGACTCCGGATGCGCTCCTCAATCTTCTGGCAGTGCGGGCTTTCGACGATTACACCTATGCCCACAATGTCAATGTCGCCACTCTGTCCCTGGTGATCGGCCAGGCCATGGGAATATCCCGGAACGATTTGCATTCTCTCGGTGTCGGGGCGCTCCTTCACGATATCGGGAAACTGAAGATCACCAAAGACATTCTCAACAAGGTCGGCCCGCTGAACCAGAATGAGCTTGGCCTGATCCGCCAGCACCCACGCATTGGCTACGAAATGCTTCATTCCTCCAAGGAGATCGGGGAATGGTCGAAACTGATCGTTCTTCAGCATCACGAAAAATTCCAGGGCGGTGGGTATCCGGACGGGTTGAAGGGAAACGAGATCTCGGTCATGGCCCGGATCGTCGCGATCGCCGATGTCTACGATGCCCTCACCACCGCACGCCCTTTCCGGCCTGCCATGTCACCGTATTTTTCCACGAAGATCCTGCTCAGCAACACCGAGAATCAGTTCGATCCTGCCATTCTTGCCGTCTTTCTCCGTCGGATGTCGATTTATCCCCCAGGGAGTCTCGTGCGCCTCAACACCGGCGCAATCGCAGCGGTAATCCATTCCAACCCGGGGGCGATCCTTCGTCCCATCGTCCGGATGATGAAAGATCCCCAGGGACAGGAAATCAGGAATTCCGTGGAAATCGACTTGCTGTTCGAAAAAGGCCTGTACATCACCGGACCCCATGCTGAATGAAGAGTTTGAGAATGATACAATCACCCGCTGAAGCCGCTTTGTAAAATGTGATATGGCGATGATGACCGTGGGATGTACATTTCAGAGGGGGTTACTGAATTCTCGAGCGCTCTCATCGTAGATTCCTTTGCACCATCTGCTTTTGATACGAGAGCGGGTTTCTGGCTCGATGATTTGAAAAGCACTCCGCGAAAAGATCGGAGACGCACGCCTTCGCTCTATCATACGCCATTTCCATGGACCTGCCTGACTCCCGAGTTTCTCAGGGATCATCGACGAAATTCACACACGAAAATTCGTGATTGACTGTCTTTCATCATCCATCAGCAAGCAGTCCTAGAACTCATCGTAATTGACGCTTCGTCCATGGCGTTTGATGCATTTTCGTTCATCGGGCTGAACAGTGAATTTCTCACTCATGCCTCGACCAATGTTCCGGCTACCATTCCGGAAATGCTTCGAGACAGGAAATTTCGCCAGGAAAAAATATGTTAGATAAAGGTGGCTCCGTTTTCACACTTACTTGGTGAAACGTATGGAAAACGCAAACGCACCGGACAGCCGACAAATCGTTGCCCTCTATGCCTCAGATCCGCGCCGCGGATTCGACCTCCTGTATCGTCTGTTCGCAAACAGGGTGGCAACGTATCTCCGCCGGTCCTTCAATCTCGAACCGGATGAGATCTCGGATATCGTCCATGACACGTTCCTGCCCTGGGTCGAAAACCCGGACAAGATGAAAACCGTCGAAAACCCGGCTTCCTATCTCTTCAGCACCGCTAAATATATTGCAATGGAAATAAAACACCGCAAGAGGAAGACGGTCTCGGAGGCCGATGCCCCCTGTCCGCTCTCGGACTTCGATTCCACCAAGATCGAGACAGGAATGGCGATCGCCGATGCCCTGTCCCGTCTTCCCGAGGAACAGCGCGAGACAGTCGCGTTGAAGATCTGGGGCGATCTGACGTTCGAAGAAATCGCCGCCGTTCAGCAGGTCTCCCTCCAGACGGCCGCCTCCAGATATCGTTACGCGCTCCAGAAGCTCAAGGAGATACTGGCATGGACAGAATGAATCCCGTAAATCCCCTCGAAAAGGCTCTCCGGGACCTTCCGCTCGAAAAGATTCCGGACGACGTCTACGCCCGTCTACAGTCCAAAGCAGCCTGGAATTGCCCTCCCGTCGCACAACCGCGCCCGTTCGTCATTCCGATCCTGATCTTGCTTGGCTTTTTCGTGGCGCTTCTCGCCGCATACGAATTCGTGGGAAAGACCACGATTGACGGCCAGAATCATCCGGAAGAAACAGTTCCTGCGACGATGTCCCACGTCATCGCCCGGACTCAGCCGACAACATCGAGCAATAAGACGAATGAACGTGATGATCCCTCTGGTTTTCCTTCGCGAGCTCTCGAAATGGAACCAGCCTTCGAAGTCCGGTTCGGCGATTCGCCGACGATGCTTCAGGCTGAAGGAATGGAGCTTGATTCCTGAGTTCAGAAATCGCCGGCCGGCGTTCATGAAAACGATCTTCATCCCGAAAGGAGCACCCCATGCGATACATTCAAATCGTCGTATGCGCAATTATTCTGAGTTTCACGTCTCCGACCTGGTCCGCGACGCCGCAACCCGCCGGCAAAAACGCGGCAGTGGGCTATCTGATGGCGATCGGCTGGATGACACCGCCGTCAAAACTCGTTCTGGATCAGATAGACCAGGCAGATTCCCTGGAATCGCTGAAGCGTTTCGCCTCGGAAACCTGGGAATATCTGTCGGACAGGAGGACGACTATCGTCATCAAGTTCCTGAAGCAGGGAGCCACTTGTGACCACTGTCAGTATATCTACGAGAGACAGTATCTCCCCGATGATCCCGTTCCGCCCTACAGGCGACTTCGTGACCTGGCACAAATCTCCAGGGCCGTGGGGCTCAAGGTGTTGAAAGAAGGAAATGCTTCGGAAGCGTTCGATATCTTCAGGTCGGTTTTCCGCATGGGAGAAGATCTCGAGCAGGATGAGACGTTTCTTTCCGGGCAAATCAGCGTCATGATAAGAAAAGCCGTTCTGAACCCCTTCGAAGAACTCCTCTCCTCGACAACGGATCCCGTCATTCTCGGCATGGTCAAGGAGTATCTGAGAACTCGTCCTCCATCGACCGATGGATACAAAAAAGTTCTTGGATATGGACGAATATATATCGCAAGCTCGTTGTCGTTCATGAAGAGCCATCCCGAGAGGATCAAGGACCTTCAGATCAAACCCCCTTCAAAAGATGATCAGAATAAACCCGTATTGTCCGAAAAGCCCTTATCGAAATGTCAGGCAAATCAGCGTGTCCTGCAGGGAGCTCTCGAAATGCTGTGCCTGGATTTCGATCCCATGCCCGCCTCGATGACTCCCGCAGTTATTCCAGAATATCTGGTCCGGTCCGGGTATCTGAAGACGCTTCCCGTTTGTCCCGAACATGGCAATTACGAAGTGTACAAATGCTCCGATGGTTCGCTCTCATTCCGCTGTTCCCTCCATCCGGAACCCGACTACCGGGCACTACAAAAAGCAGATGACGAGAAAAAGAAGAAAGAGCAAGTGGAACTCGAGAAGTTCGTCGGCAGCCCCGAATTCGATGCTTTGTGCAAAGAAACCTTGAAGGTTGTGGACGAAGCCATCGCGATGGACCAAACGGCTCCGGGTTTCCTCACAAAGCTGGACGCGCTTTCCAGAAAAATCGATGCCTCCGACAATGCTCTCATGAAAAAGTTGATCCCGGATATCAAGATGATCTTTGAGCAGCGGCTTCATCTCGATGAAGGCGTTCAGAATCTATTGAAGAAGTGACGGAATGAACTCCGCCCAAGAGCTATCGAGTATCAGGAATCCATTTCGCAATGATCACATGAAAGAGGATATTCCTATGAAAAGGTATCTCATTCCGTTGATTCTTGTAATCGTCGTGATGCCCTTCGCCTTCTGTGAAAGTAAGAATGAAATCGCTCAAACGGCATCACCAACAGCTTCTGAGATTGCTCCCCGGGTATTACCATTCTCACCCGAGTTGCCGTTCATCGATGATCCCGAAGTCATCGGAACATGGACGAGTATCGACCTTGTCGACGATATTTCAGAGTTCACCCCGGGCGCAAGAAAGTGGCCCAATGATCTGTATTTCAAAGAAATCGTTTTCAGACCCCATGGCAGAACGACGAGAGAGTTTCTGACCTGGTCGAAGAACGCGGTCTACCATCATGGGGACAAAACGGCCAGCAGG
>CAZQYQ010000240.1:0-7309 GCA_964597625.1 uncultured bacterium | reverse complement strand
CCGAGAAGAAATCCGCGACGCAAAGGCCGGAATCGCCTGTCTGACGCGGGAAAGCAAAGGCAGCGGTCACATGCCCCGTTTCATCGGTGAGCGTCAGTTCGTTACCGATGGATCTGCACCGGAAAAATCCGTACACCCCGCGGATCCGAAAAAGGCTCTCCCGGCGTGCCATTTCAACCGTCGCCTCCAGCGCCGGCCATGCTTCTCGCTCGAGATACCCGGCATACTCCGCGTCGGTGCGTTTGCCCTGCTTGTAGCCCCATCTTGCCTGGAACAGCACTCTCGGGTCGAAGCTGTCGAGAAGCCGGTCAAGAGCAATGTCCAGGCGGCGCGTTCCAAAGAACGGGGGATACCAGGCGATGGGCGACTCGATCACGGAGCGGTGGAACGGCTTTGCGGACTCCCCTGCCCCGGGATGTGTTCCGGTGCCGGCCGACGCTTCAACGCGCGGAGTGCCGGTCGCGGCGGAATCGGCCGCAGCGGGGGATGTGACGATCTGCTCCATGATCGTCAGACCGGCAAAGGCATCGGCGGCATAATGGACGCGGTCGCCATAGATCGCTCTGAGATCCTTTTCGACGTATTCGCGCGTCAGAGCAGCACCGCCGAGGATGACGGAAGGCCGGACGCCGCGGCGCACAAGCTCTTCAAGGTTTTCCCTCATGATCTGCGTCGATCGGACGAGCAGGCCGCTCATGCCTATCACGGAAGCATCATGTTCCGCGGCGGCCCGGATCATGGTATCTATATCTACTTTTATACCAAGATCGATGACACGATACCCGTTGTTCTCGAACAGGATGCGTACAAGATTTTTTCCGATATCATGCACGTCGCCGCTGACGGTGGCCAGGATGATCACGGGGTTTTCCTCACCGGACGAGCGGCTGAGATGAGGTTTCAGCAGGTCGACGGCGGCCCGGACGATTTCGGCGGACTGGAGCACGAACGGCAGCTGCATCTCGCCGCGGCCGAACAGGTCGCCGACTTCGCGCATGGCCCCGATGAGCAGGTCGGTGATGATTTTTTCGGGCGGCAGTTCCTGCCGGAGCAGGTCGAGAAGGGTTTCGAGCCCCGTCCGGTCACCGTCCAGAACCTTGTCATGAAGGATCTGCGCGGGCTTCCGGTCCTTGCCGTCGCGGCTCTGGCCGGCCGGTTTTTTCACCGATCCGGCGAATGCCTGCATATAATCCGTGAGGTCAGATCCGTCACAGCCGGTGTTGTTGATGAGATTCAGCGCCAGGGTCCGCTCGTGCGGGGGAATTCTGAAGGGCGGAAGAATTCCGGCCGGATTCACGATCGCCATCGTCAGGCCGTTCGCAACGGCTTCGGCGAGAAAGACGCTGTTCAGAACTTCTCTCGCCGCCGGAGTCAGACCGAACGAAACATTGCTCACTCCGAGGATCGTACAACAGCCGGGAAACTCCGCATTGACGGCTTTCACCGCACGGAGCGTTTCGCGCGCGGCAGTGCGGAGCTCCGGATCGCCGCTTCCGACGGTGAACGTCAGAGTATCGAAGATCAGGTCTCCGTCGCGCAGACCGAATTCGCGCGTGAGAATGCCGTGCAGGCGGCGGACGACCTCGATTTTGCGTTCGAGGGTTTTCGCCATTCCCTTTTCATCTATAGCCAGGCATATGAGAGCCGCGCCGTAATCGCGGGCGAGAGCGGCGACCTGCCGCAGTTTCACCCCGCCATCCTCGAGGTTCACCGAGTTGATGACACACCGGCCTCCGTGCCGCTGCAGCGCGGCTTCGATGACGGCAGGGTCGGTCGAATCGATCATGAGCGGCAGCCGGACCTGTTTCGCGAAGCGCGGGACCAGTTCGCCCATGTCGACGATTTCGCTCCGTCCGACATAGGCTGCCGAAAGGTCGATCAGGTGGGCTCCGCCGCGGGCCTGAAGTTTGCCCATCGCGGTCATGGCCTCCCAGTCGTCCGCCAGGAGGAGGTCGCGGAACTGACGGGAACCGTTTGCATTGGTGCGTTCGGCGACCAGGCAGGGAGGCGGAGCCTGGGTGAAGCTGACGGAGCCGTACATGCTTGCGGCTGACGAGACGGGCTTCACATCGCGGATAACGGGCCGGGAAGAGCCGACGGCGGCGGCGGCGGCGGCAAGATGGGCGGGAGTGGTTCCGCAGCAGCCGCCGACGATGTTCACGCCGTATTCCTCGACAAACCGCTTCTGGAATGCGGCGAACTCTTCGGGGGGCAGGCGGTACACGGGTTTGCCATTCACATTTTCCGGCAGTCCGGCGTTCGGCATAACGGAAATCGCTTTTCCGGATGACTCGGCGAGGAATTTCACATGGCGCATCATTTCGAGGGGGCCGGTGGCGCAGTTGATGCCGATGACATCGATCATGCCGAACGGCTCGAGAACGGCCTGGACGGTGCCGATATCGCTTCCCATCAGCATGGTTCCGGCGGCTTCGAGGGTGACGGAAACCATGACGGGCCGGCGTTTCCCCTCTTTCCGGAAAACCTGCGCGAGGGCATTGAGAGCGGCTTTCACCTGGAGAAGATCCTGGCAGGTTTCGATGACGAAGATATCGGCGCCGGCGTTCCAGAGGCTCTGCGCCTGTTCGGCGTAGAGGCCGGCCATTTCGGAAAACCCGATGTGGCCGAGGCTCGGCAGACGCGATGTCGGGCCGATCGACGCGGCCACGAAGCGGGTTTCCCCTCCGCCGGCCGCTTCGACCGCCTCGCGCGCGATCGTGACCGCCGCTTTATTTATAGCATCAACTTTATTTTCAAGACCGTATTCGGCGAGCGTGAGGCGGTTGGCGCCGAAGGTATTCGTTTCGACAGCCCTGCAGCCGGCGACCATGAAGTCGGCATGGACTTTTCTGACCGCATGGGGCGCGAAGAGATTCAGCGCTTCATTGCAGCCTTCGAGGCCTCCAAAATCGTCTGCGGAAAGCCCCTGCTTCTGGAGATTGGTGCCCATGGCGCCGTCAAACACGAGGATGCGTTCGCGGAGGTGCGAGAGGAAGCGTTCGGGAGTCATCATCGGGCGGGTCCTTTCAGGGTTCGCTCGGAATCAGCGGGAGAGGGTTTCGAGCACACGAATGACGTTCGCGACACGGCCGAACGGGACACTGATCTGAATGCCCTGGACGAGCGGCCTGATCTTCTGCAGAGCTTCGATGGCAATACTGATGCCTTCCTCGCGCTGGGCCTCGGGGGTCGAGGCGGCTCTCATGCGGGCCATGATCGGCTCGGGCACGGAGGCACCGGGCACTTCGTTGTTCATGAACTCGGCGTTTTTCAGGCTTGTCAGAGGCCAGATTCCGGCCAGAACCGGGATCCGCACATGGGAGATCCGTTCAAGGAACCGCTCGAGCAGCGACGGATCGAAGACGGGCTGCGTGATGGCGAACTCGGCACCGGCGTCGACTTTCCACTCGATGCGGCGGATCTCCTGCTCGAGATCGATGGCGCCGGGGTTCGCCCCCACGCCGATGAGCAGGCCGGACGGCTTGCCGATCGGGTTTCCGCCGAGATCGCGACCGTGATTGAGATGAAAAATGACGTTCGTAAGGCCGATCGAATCGATATCGAAAACGGCCGTTGCTTCGGGGTAGTTGCCCATCTTCGGCGGATCGCCGGTAATGCAGAGAATGTTTCTGAGGCCCAGCGCGTGGGCGCCGAGCAGATCGGACTGGATGCCGAGGATGTTGCGGTCGCGGCAGCAGTAGTGAAGCACGGTCTCGATACCGACCTTCTGCTCGATCAGGATCGCGAGGGACATCGGGCTCATGCGGGCCGAGGCGCGCGGGCCGTCGGGAATATTGATCGCGTCGACGCCAGCCTCTTTCAGCTGGCGGGCCAGTTCGATGGTTTTATCGGGGTCGCAGCCCTTGGGCGGGGTCAGCTCGGCGCTGACGACGAACTGTTTTTCAGCGATTTTCCGCGCGAAGTGGGACTTTGCCGCGATCGGAACGGCCTGTATCTCGGGAAGCTCGCTTTCCTGGGCTTTCGCTGCCACCGGCCTGGTGATGATCTTCTTCTGAGGCGGTTCGAGCGCCTTCACGGCGTTGCGCACCCAGCGGATATGTTCGGGCGTGGTTCCGCAGCAGCCGCCGATGAATCTCACGCCGACCTGCATGAACCTTTTTGTATACTCCCCGAAATAGGCCGGGTTGCACAGGTAGATCATGCGCCCGTCGACGGCTCTTGGCATGCCCGCATTCGGCTGGACGATCAGAGGCTTGTGGCAGATCTGGTGAATGCGCTCGATCGCGTCGAACATGGCCTTGGGGCCGACCGAGCAGTTCAGTCCGATGATGTCGGCGCCCCAGGACTCGAGCTTGGGAGCGAACACGTCGGGAGAAGTTCCGTAGAGGGCGTTTCCGTCTTCGTTGATCGTCATCGAGGCGATGATCGGCTTGTCGGTGAGTTTCCGGACAGCCCTGATGGCCTGATGAATCTCGTTCAGGTCATAAAAAGTCTCCAGTATAAAAATATCGACACCGCCGGCAAGCAGCCCTTTCGCCTGTTCGGTGAAAGCCTCTTCGGCTTCTTCCACAGAGGTCTTGCCCCAGGGTTCGAGACGGATGCCGAGGGGGCCGATCGAGCCCGCGACGAAGACTTTGTCACCGGCCACCTGCCGGGCGATTTTCACGCCCTGGAAGTTGATGGCTTCGATTTTGTCGGCAAGGCCGTGCGGAGAAAGCTTGAACCGGTTGGCGCCGAAGGTATTCGTTTCGATGACCATCGCGCCGGCATCGATGTACTCGTGATGCACCTGCTGCACGATCGTCGGATTCGAGAGATTCAGCTCGTCATAGACCTGATTGATGTAAATACCCTTGGCATACAGCATCGTTCCCATGGCACCGTCGAAAACGACGGGGTGTTCTTCGTAGAATGCGCGAAAATCCGGAAGAGACATGTCAGATCCTCCAAAATTGGTGCCTCATATTGAGGGAAGCGACCCCCACCTGTCAAGGGAACATCTGGGCGATCCCGACGATCTCAGCCGTATGGCTGAATCGTCAAGGGTGTTCACCGATGACAACGAGGCCGTGTTCCTAAAAATGCCGGAGCGTCAGATCGTATGACAAACCGCTGAAGGTTTCGGTGCGCAAAGCCGTTCCTCCGATGGTGGAATCACGCCAGCCAAACAGGTAATACCGGAATTCAGCGGAGAGCCGCGCAAAAATCGGAATTTTCAGGCCGATATTCCCATCGAAGGTGCTCAACTTGTCTTTCTCGAAAGAAGAAAAATGGGTGAATATAGAATCCACCGTGGCGTTTTTTCCGACCTTTCCAGTGTATTCGTAGCCAAGGTTCACGCCTGCATTTTCAGGGCGGCCGTCCATCGAAAAACGGTAGATCTTCCCGATTCCAGCGAACAGCCGTAAATCACGGTCGTCTTTATGAGCCATACCGAGAACGACTTTCCCGAACAGCGGACGCTTGTGACCGGCGATATCCGGTTTGAGGTTCGTGCCGAACAGATCCAGTTCACCATACGGCAGCCATTTCGGTTCGGAATCGTTGCGCCGATATCGCAATGTGAAGTTCCAATTGTCGGCGGCTTTGTATTCCTTGAAATCCTTGTACATCGTGTCGAAACGCGCAAAATACTCGTGATCCGGGGAGAGGATCGTGCCTTCCCAGTGCAACATGGCATTGCGGGCGAGGTGTTCGGCTCCCACGAGGTTGGGAATGTCGCTGTTCGGATACAGAGCCTTCGGATCCGTGTACTGGTAATTCCGGGCGGCGTTCGAAAAGCTCACCTGGCTGAAGGAGCCACGCACGGAAAGCGCTTGTTTGATGATCGGCCTGTTCTCAAGCCTTTCCACGGATTTCCGGCGTTCCTTGGAATTCTTGGAGAAGAACTCGATCAGCACTTCCGGGATGGTTTCACGGCGCAGGGCCGAAATGTCAGGCGTGAGAAGAGAAAAAGCTCCACGCGCCAGGTATTCCGTCGTTGCCACGTTGTACGAATCCTTGGGATTCAGCAACCGGCCGTTGACGATCAGACGCCCTTTGTCCTCCTTGATTCCAGCCATGGAAATACCGGTTTCGTTCACCAAAGGTTCGTTCCGCCGCTTCCAGATATTGCTGATGGTCGTCCCATCAACGCGGAGCATGGCGGCTCGATCCGGGAAATGGAACACCGACCGTATTTCCACTTCCGAAAGGTTCGGAGAGAGTTTCTTTCCCTTCATCGAACCGAAGGCGCTGGTGGGAATGATGCAGAGTTCCGCTCCCAACCGGGTTCGTATCGCATCCAGCAAGGTGCCGATGGAATCTTCGCTTTCCGAAGCGGTGAGGGTGGCCAACGTCCTTGAATACGTCGCCAGGATGGCATCCTCCGAGGCTCTGATGCGCCGCGCCGTTTCGGCATCCTCGGAGCCCTCCAGAAGTCTTTCCGGCCTGGCGGAACCGATCTCCCAATTTCGGTCAGCCTGCCGCAGGCTTACGGACCCGGCGCGAGGATCACCGTGAAGGGTCCAGCAGATGCTTCTGCCGTCCCGCAGCGAGAAGTCCAGACATTCTCCATAAAATACTTCATCAGGGCCCATCGGGTTTCCGATGATGAGATTCACCCATTTCACTTTTTTCAGGAACAGAATGGAATCGCGAAACGAGATATTCGTGAGAACAACGACCAGATCGGCGTTTCGCGCTTCGGCCTCATATTTCTGCACAGATGCGAGCGGAGGCTCGAGATGGATTCTGGTATCCCACGCCGGCCAGTCTTTCTCCACGGTGGGACAGATGGCCCCGAGGACCATGATCTTCTTCCCGAATCTGTTCAGCATGACATAGGGTTTGATGGCGGAAACATCCGGAAGCCCGATTCCCTTCTGCGGTACGAAGGTCACATTCGTCAGAACCACCGGGAAGCTGGCCTCGGCACTTCTCTCAAGCAGGGTTTCGAGACCATAGACAAAATCATGCGGCCCCAGCGCCATGACATCGAAGCCGCAATCGTTCATGATGGAAAACATCTGCCTTCCCTTGTCCTGATTGCAATCAAGGGTCGATCCCAGCATGCTTCCAGGCGAAACCAGAATGGTTTCCGCCTCCTTCGCCCTGGCCGCCTCGACTTCGCCTTTCAGGACGGCCATGTTGCCTCCGGCAAGCGGCCCCATGGCGCCCTCCAGACCACCTTGATAGAGAAGCTGAAGCCCGCTTGCAGGGCAAAGAGTGATGAGGAAGAGCAGATGCATCAATCCGGCATACAGGGGGTGGAAGCGGCGTTTGGTGCATGAAAGCTGTGAATTCACGATGTTCATTCTCCTCTCCAATGTGCATGCCTGAACGACGGCACAAACTGGTCCCCAAAAAC
>CAZQYQ010000239.1:0-7315 GCA_964597625.1 uncultured bacterium | reverse complement strand
GTATTTCTCAGAAGTCTCGATTCGAAGGAGCTTCTGGCGCTGTTGCGTGATGGGGCTCAGCCGACAGGGAAGCCGATCCTGATAACGTTCGATGACGGCTACTCGGCAGTGTATGATTACGCGTTTCCGCTCATGAAGGAGTTCGGCTTCGTCGGCATCGCCTGCATTTATCCGGCCTTTCTCGGTTCAAGTAACGCCCTGACCTGGGATCAGCTTCGCGAAATGTCTGATGAAGGCTGGTCGGTCGAGTCGCATTCGATGAGCCATACCAGCCTGGCCCAGGGTTTCGGAACGCCGCTGTATGCAAAGATGCTGGAACATGAGATCGCCGGTTCGCGCCAGCTGATCGAAAAGCAGCTGGGCGCTCCCGTGCGATTCATGGTCTGGCCGTATGGCATCTACACGGAGCAGGCGGAACAGGCCGCCCGCAATGCGGGGTATGCCGGTGCGATGACCGTTGACGGCGGCGCCAACTACCCCGGCATCGACCCGTTCCGCATCAAACGCCAGGTCGTTTATCGCAGCGACTCGCGTGAAAAGTTTCTCATCAGACTCGGAATGACCGCCATTGAAGTGACCGACCAGCACCCGCGGCCGGGTGAAGTCCTCGGATCACTCGCATCCGTCAGCTGCAGGCTGCCCGCCCTTGCGGACTACTCACCGCAGAAGTACGTGCTGAACATGAAAGTGACGGGAGGCTCCCTGGACTTCCGATTCGACCCGGCCACCCGCGAAGTTTGGGCAAGACCCAAGGCTCCGCTGATGCCCGGTCATCGTTTCATCGCCATCTACCTCCGGGATCTTCAAACCGGAGTCACGGCCCAGCACAGCTGGCTGTTCACGATCAGATAAAAACGGCTTCAGAAGCCGTCGAACACGTCTTTCGTGATGGTCGTTTCGGAGTAGGTCAGAAGATTGAACGCTTCGGGCAGTTCGAGTGTTCGATAGTCATCCGAATACAGGCTCGTATCCCACAGCCGGCGGCGCAGAACGGCATCGCCCGTGTATTTCCCGTCGATGAAATAGCGGGGATCGGTGCTCGCGAGCCGGATTTCAGAACCATAGACACGCTGAATGAGGAAGCGGGGTTTTTTCAGATACTGAATGATGCCGTCGCTCTCCCCGCCCGGCGCGTTGCCGATCTCATCGAACACTTTTGGAAGCGTCATTCCGACATGCCATTTGGAAGCGCGCCTGGTCGAGCTGACCAGCATCGCGTTGATCGTGATCTCGGGCGGCCACAACCCATCCGTCGGGCTCTTTTGCGCTTCATCGCATAAAAAGGACATCATCGACATGGCGCCGCAGTCGACCGACGGCTTTTCGAACTCCTCTTTCCGGGCCTGGAGCATCGCCAGATCGACGGCCTGACCGATCTCTGACGGATCAAGCAGACCGTCGTCGCGGCAGTCATCGACGATCTGCGAAATGATCGTCTTGCGCGCTTCCTCGCTGCGGATGCCGAAATGCGGTTTTCCGTCATCACTGCCGGATGGGGTGAACAGGGCGATCAGGTCTTCCATCTGGGTCTGCGCGAGAGGCCCGAACGGGTCGGCGCTCTCGTTCTGACGAAGCCAGGAGATGGCCGCGAAAAGGGCGATCGGCAAGCCCGTGGTCGGGTCGGCGGGGCCCTCGCCGACGATGCTTTTCGTCTTTCCATCCCCCGGGCAGAAGTTCTCTCTGAGGAGTTTTTCCTGATCGGCATTCACGGGATGAAGGGCGAGACCGATCGCGAGCCGCAGCGCGGCCGTCATCTCGTTTCGGACGAACAGCGACGGCCTCGATGTGTCGATCAGCACGCGTTCGCGAGACATGATCAGGGCATTCACCTTATGGTTGTCACGGCCGGCGGAAGTCTTGCCGTTCATCAGCTTCGTCGTATAGTCCTGATAATACAAATCAGGATAGTCCTGCGGCGTGGCCGGGTTCTGGTTGAAATCGCCGGCGACAACGACATCTTTCTCGCAGCAGATCGTGACCGGGCGGTCAGGACAGCCCCAGATCCGGAGAGGGACTTTCGAGTAGATCAAATACGCCCTGCCGCGCAATTTCGCGAGGGGACCGGGGTCGTCACAGCCTGTAGGCGCGGGGACATCGGCGTCGTCGGTTCCGGATGCGATCGCCTTTGCATGGTAGCCGCCGAAATCGATTTCGAAGTATTTCGTGTTTTTGTCATACGGATTTTTCCAGGAACTGGCCGGGAACGACTTTTCATCGACGGTCAGCCCCCCGCTTTTCAGGTCGGCGGCTTTTTCTTTGATGCGTTCCATCTGGAGATGCGTCAGTTTGATCGGATGCGCTCCATGGGCGCCATCGAGCAGGAATCCGTCGTAGGCCTTGAACTTCGAGAATGCCATCGAGTCATTCGTGCGGTCGATCACTTCCTCTTTCATGCCGGAAAAAGTGACCGCGGTCGGAATGATCGCCCGGATCATTCCAGGAGTCTCGACCTTTTCCACATCTTTTAAGACACTTCCTTTTTCGCTGCCGCCGGTCGTGTTCAGGGCTATCCACTGGTATCCATAGAGGCGGCCCCGTTTCAGCTCATTCGCCTTGTCCTGGTAAGGGCCGAGCGCCGTGTCGAGCATCTCGCCGTCGAACAGAAGATGCTCAGCGGTCGGAAGGCGCCGCTCGATGAGCGCGGAAATGCGCCGGTAGGAGTTGTTGTCGGCCTTGCTGTCGATGCCTGCACGCCCGACGGCTTCGACGGCGACATACATTTCCTGTTCCTTGAGCGTGTCGGTATCGCGAAATCCCTTTGCGCCCTGGAACGGAGCGCATTTTACCTTGAACTCGCCCATGGGTGATTTCCCGGAATACACCCCGGCGGAAACCCCGGCGATGGAAATTTCACCGATATCACCGATGCTGCTGGCACGGGTTTTCACGGGGGATTTCCATTTTTTCTTTTCGTCCTTGGTCTTCCCGTCGAAGCCCCAGTGCGTATAATACGTGCGGTTGTAATCGAGTTCGGCAATCATGCAGTTGATGCCGGCTTCGGCGAGCGTCGTGGCGATATAGTCGCGGGCCGATTTCGAGCGCAGCGTCTCGGCACCCGAGCGCAGCCGGCCGATCGCCACGAAAAACAGCGCCATGAGCATCACCAGGATGATGACGATCAAAAGTCCGGAACCCTTGCGCAGTCTGCATTTCATGGGTGTTTCCAAATCTCCTTGCCGCGCTTGTAAAAGCAGGTCTGCATCGGAAACCTGTAGACTCCGTTGACTTCGCCTATCCGGGTGCGTTCGAGCGTGACGCGGAGATGGACCACGTCATTGCCCGTACCCGAGATCGAAGCCGGCTGGGGCTGGAGCAGCCGATCGCCGATCGCATCGACGTTGTGCGGCGGAAGCGGTTTTCTGATGGTTCTGAAAACAACCAGGTCGCGCACGTCATCGCAGATGACATGGCGCTGGGTCAAGGAGTCGTCGGAGCGGCCGTGCTCTTCGACGGATTCGTTTCTGATGAGCCGATATCTCGGGATCGACGGTTCCAGCGGGTTGGGGTTGTTTTCCAGCTCGTAGACGATCGTCCGCTTGACGGCAATCTGGCCCAGGCCGCCTTCGCGTTCGAGCGTCGGGTTCTGTTCTTCTTTGGCAATGCGCATCAGCATCCCGGGTTTCGTGCTCAGGCCACGCGCATCTTCGAGGTTCACCGGGGCAGGCTCATCGATGCGGGTCGATTCCCGCACATCGTTTCCCATGAAGGCGAGAATTTTCCTGAAATCATCATTCACTTTGATCTCTTCGAGAGACTGGCGCACCATGCGGGTCTGCTGGAAAAACACCTTGTATGCCGCGAAGACGATCATCATGGTGATGAACAGCACGATAAGCATCTCCACGAAGGTGAAGCCGCATATATCGTTACAGGTATATTTTCGTCTGTTCATTTTCACGTCTGTTTCAGTTCAGATCAGCTATTGTTGTCGATATAACGTAGGGATCAGGCTCTTCACCCTCGGGCGTTTTCCATTTGATGGTGACTTTCACGAACTTGATCTTGAGAGGAGTCCCGGTCGATCCGCCCGGGGAAGGCACCCCGGTGACTTCGACCTTTCGCTCGTAGATGCTGCCGCCGGCCTTGAAGACCGGTTCGAACAAGTCGGCCGAGTCGCTGGCCGCGCCGCTGGAGGTGTTGAAGTCGGTTTCGGCACTGAATTCGCCGGCATCCTCATCGTCGAGCGTGTTGAACGGAACCGAGCGAAGCGCATCAACCGCCTGCTGGGCCAGCCCGATCGCCGTTTCATAATCCCGGGCCTTGCGGGTGTGGCGCATCCCCATCGAAAAGACAATTCCGAGCGAAAAAAGAATCGAGATAAGCAGAATCGTGATGAGCACCTCGGGCAGCGTAAAAGCCCGCCGATTCATGCGTTTCATACGAACATGCCCCGGACTCGCTTCACTGAAAGCCTCTCGCCGATCGCATTGAAAGAACCCACTTCCCATTCAGGATATCACGAGCGGGGACGGACTGCCAGAGCCCCGACCTCCTCGATTGCAGGCGTTCTCTGATTGCCCCCTGAAACAGGTCCATCATGAAATCAAACGCGTGGGGTCCGTGAAATCAGGAGCGCTTTCCTGTCGCTGAATCTGTTTGATTTTTACTAGACATTTGATTATATTGTCTATGAAAACATAAAACGCGTTTACGGAGCAGAGCACCATGCACGACCTGTCCGATTTGTTCTGGAAGGCCTCCCTCGAAGAAATGAAAAAGGGGTTCACCCATCAGTCTGCTTCTGATGAATACCTCTGCCTGATCTGCGGCAAAAGTTTCGCAGGCGGCGTGATCTACCGCATGAGCGGGACATCCTGCGCAGACACTCTGTATGAAGCCAGAAAAGCGATCGAACGGCATATCGCCGAGGCGCATGGTTCGGTTTTCGGGTTTCTGCTCGGGCTCGACAAGAAACTCACCGGGCTGACCGATCACCAGAAAAGCCTGATCGAACTGTTCCATGCCGGGAAAACAGACGCCGAATCGGCCAGAGAACTCGGGACCAGAAGCACGTCGACAATCCGCAATCACCGGTTCAATCTGCGCGAGAAGCAGAAACAGGCGAAAGTCTTCCTTGGAATCATGGAGCTTCTCGAAGGAAAAGCCAACGAGAAAAGCGGTTTCATCGAGATTCCCAGAGCCGCCCGCCAGGTTGACGAACGGTTTGCGATCACGAAGCAGGAAAACGATGCCATCCTGGCAACGTATTTCAAGAACGGGCCACATGGCCCGCTCAGCACTCTTCCGATCAAGGAGAAGAGGCGAATCGTGATCCTCAGACATCTGATCACCTTCTTCGAAGCCGACCGGCAATACACCGAAAAGCAGGTCAATGAGATTCTCAAGCGGTTCTATCATGACTACGTCATGCTGCGCCGCAATCTGATCGAATACGGGTTCATGGACCGCACGCCGGACGGCGCCTCTTACTGGATCAAACTCTCGTGAATGCCGAGGAACCGGAAGAGCGGAGCCCGATAGATCAGAGTATTATACAGGAGATTATACAATGGACACGACCAGACGAAAAGAGTTAAAGAAAGCGGCAAAAGAGGCGATTCCCGCAATGGGAGTCTTCCAGATCAGGAACACCGCGAACGGCAGGCTTCTGATAGGAAGCAGCATGAATCTCAAGAGCAGCAGCAACAGTTTCCAGATGAAACTCTCGTTTTTCAGCAACCACAACACCCTGCTGAAGGCCGACCTGGTGAATTGCGGCCCGGCTGCGTTCAAGTTCGAGATCCTCGAAACGATCGATGCCGAAAAAATCGAGATGGCCGACTGGCCTTCAACGGTCCGGTCCCTCGAAAAAAAATGGAAATCCGAACTTCACCCCTACGGCGAAAAGGGATACAACACCCCGGAATTATAATATATCATATAATTTCGTTTTCCTCCGTTGAATCTGCGAAGTCTTCGCCAGGAAACCGTCGCGCAGCTTCCACCTCCCCGACCGACCGGGAGTGTGGAAGAGCGGCGCGGGTTCCGGTATACTGCGCTTCAAAAGATGCCATCGGGGAGGATCACGATTCATGGCTTGCCGACTCCATCGAGCCGGGGGAATGTCCCGGTTGAAGATACGGTTTTCAACGGGCACTGCCCTGCTTTTCCTGATGTTTCTGCTATGTACGGGTCCGGCAGCCGAAACCGCCGGCCCGACACCCCTTCCCTCCGCCACGAATACGTATCCGGCAGGGTGGTCGGCATCGGATCTGATGAGCGGCGTCATCACCCAGATCGACCGGGGAGCCGGCCGGTTTGAGGTGAGATCCGCGGACGGCGCGACTTTCACAATCATTCTGACCCGCGAAACCAATGCCCAGGTGATCAAGAATCTCGGAGAGCCGTCCGAAGATCCGACCGTTCAGGTGCAGCCCTTTCTCCTCCCAGGCCGTTACGTTTCGGTCTACGGAACCTTTTACCCCGAGAGGGGCAGCTTCGTGTTCGAAGCCCAGAAGCTCTTCTTCTTCGGGGAGACCCCGGGCCAGTACCGATTCGAGGAGCCCGATTGGTGGGTCGAACAGATACGCGCCCTTGCCGATTTCTATCTCAAGGCGCAGTTTCCGGACGGACAGATCGATTATCGCACGTACCGGACCAACCTCACCCTGGAAGGTCGTCCCCGCGGAGATGGCATTCAGGAGGCCGACACGATCTCGCGGCTGATTTACGGCTTTGCTTCGGCGTATCTGCTCACCGGCGACGACCGCTATCTGCAGGCCGCTGAGCGGGGAACCCGGTATCTTCACCTGAATTTCCGCAAGGAAGACCGGGAGAGCGGCGGCGTCCTGTGGTATCACTCGCTCGACCTGGCAAGCGGCACCCCGCGCCGGATCCTGTCGTCCCGCTTCACGGACGATCTCGGCGCCATTCCGCTGTATGAGCAGCTGTACGCGATTCTGGGCCCTGTCCAGACGTTCCGCATCACCGGAGACCCGGCGATCAGAAACGATGCCGACCGGACCATTACCTTCATGGAACGCCGTTTCCACGACCCAAGGCATGGCGGTTTTTTCTCTCATGTCGACCCGGTGCATTTCAATCCCCGGGCAGCGACCCTGGTGGGCAACCGCGGCCGGAAGAACTGGAATTCCATTGGAGACCACATTCCGGCGTATCTGATCAACATGGCCCTGGCGACCGGAGAGCAGCGCTATGTCGATCTCCTGGCGGAGCTCGGGCGCCTCATTGTCACGCATTTTCCCGATGTTTCCGGCAGCCCGTTCGTGTGCGAACGGTTCATGGACGACTGGTCGCCAGACACCGGCTGGGGTTGGCAGCAGGATCGGGCAGTCATCGGGCATAATCTGAAAAT
>CAZQYQ010000238.1:0-7414 GCA_964597625.1 uncultured bacterium | reverse complement strand
GTTGAGGCCCCCGTCGAGGCTGAAAAGCCCGTGGCCCCGGTTTTCACGCCGGAACTGCTCGAAGCCCTGAAGCGCACGATCGTACACGAGTGCCTGGGCACGATGTACAAACGGCGCAACAAATACATTCGCAAGGGCCTCTGGCGGTGGATCGAGCGCGAAATCATGGACCCGAATGTTCATTTTTTCCTGATTATCCTTTCAAGTATTTATCAGGGAAAGACGAGCGAGGTGTTGAGCCGTCAGTTTAAAACGGTCGAAGAGTTCACCGGGAGCGCGGAAAAGGTCATTGAGGCTTTGTTCTCCAACGAAACCGGTCTGGCACCCGAAATCCTCAAAAGTGCCGAGCGTCATAAAATCGGCCTGCGCAAGTTCCTGGCATGCTTCGATCAGACACCGCCGTTCGAGTATCTGCGCACTCTTTTCCTGAAAGAGTTCCGCACGTCACGGGACAGCAACCGGGCACGCATCGCCGTTTTCGACACGCTCAAAGAACTGCTGATCAGGTGCGGGTTCGAAGGGGAGAAGGAAGTTCAGTATCCTCTCGAAATTCTTGACGAGCTTTCGATTTTTCCCGGCTTCATCATGGGAAACTACGCTCAGCTGCGTGTCGAGAATGCGGCGAAAAAGCTCCAGAAGCTTGTTCCCGAGCACACCTGGAGCCCCGAAGAGATCTACAAACTTCGCGAAGAACTTGCCCGAACCCTGGGCCTTCCCGCTCCCGAGTTCAATCTGAATGCATTTCTGCCGCAGGCGTTTCTGCGCGATAACATCATGCCCCAGCCACCACAGGCAGCGGAAAGCCCTGTTCCGTATCAGCAGCAACAGGCGCGCCCGCAGCGCGAACGGAGTTATCAGAGCAACATGCGCCAGCCTGTTCGACCGCCGGCGGCGCCCATCAGCGAGCCTGTATCCGCAACGGAAGCCGAAGCCGAACAACCGCCGCTTCCATTCGAAGCTCCGGCCGCTCCGCCTCCGGCAGCCGAGCCTTCGAGATTTCAATCCCGTCCTCCGCGGCCGATGAGAGCATCGCATCGGGAAACGGCCGACCTGCCGGTTCCGACATCGATCAGTCCGGCACCGGAGCAGCCGGTCACGGCTCCCGTTGCCGAAGAGAGCAGTTCGCCGGCAACCCCGCCTGCGCCGCCTCTGAGAACGCCACAGACACCGCCTCAACAGCGGTCTCCAATGCCGTATCAGAATCAGCGGCCGGTTGGACAGGGCTACCAGCCGCGTCCCCCCCAACCGCAGCGGGGACCGAGCCAGCCGTTCAATCGTCAGCCCGAGCTTGATGAGGCCAGGCACCGTTATTTCGAGGATTTCGGTGGCCACACCGAGGAGGATCTCGAAGCGGTGCGCTTTATGCTCGACATGGACCGCGTGGTCACGGAAGCTGCGAAGATCCCCATGAAGCAGCCTGAGCCCGAACTCGAGAACACCTACGATGATGAGCCGCCGCCGAAAAACGGCAGGCAGCCGGTGCGCTCCTATCAGAATCAAGGCATGCCACGCGAGCCGAGACGGAATCCCAACCCCGGCATGCAGAGCCAGAATCCGAATGATCCCAATCGCCGCAGGCGCGGAAAACGCCGCCATCAGCGGGTCGGCGGCCAGCGGCCGATGCCCAGAATGCCTCAATAAAAGGGTCTCACCCCTATGAAGCCGTATGAAAAAAAGAGAATGATGTTCGTTGGTGGCATTCTGTTCTGCCTGCTGATGGGCATGCAGTATCTCGGATACGACTCGATTTATGTCACCGCTGTCCTCGCGGGTATCGTCAGCGGCACATCCGTCGTTGTCTACCCGCGCGACGACGACGAGAAGAGCTGAGTGGCCCTGATTCTCGGTCTCGATCTTGCTGAGCGGCTCGGCGTCTGCATTCTCGATGATCGCGGTCCACGGGTGGTCTGGAGCGCCAGTATCGCCCTTGCGCACCGCGATCCTGCGGGGCGCCTGCTGAGGCTTCGCGAGCTGCTTGTCGAGTTGATAAAGCGGTTCAAGCCGGTCGAGGCTGCCATCGAAGACATCTTTCTGCCTGAGCGCACGTCGCGAAAAACGCCCATTGCCCTGGGCGAGTTGCGCGGCGTTGCGCGGCTTTGTGCCGCCGAGGCTGACATCCCGGTTTCGTTCTACCCCCCGGCGCGCGTCAAGCTTGCGATCACAGGCTCCGGCCGGGCCGCGAAGGAAGACGTGATACGCATGGTTTCCGCCGAGTTCGGGGTCAAACCGAAAGACGACAACGAAGCCGACGCGATCAGCATCGCCTACACGCATATTCTCATGCGCCGCTTCCAGACCACGCCTCAGACCAATCCCTGACCCGTGAGAAACCGCAATGATGCGCTTGAGTCACGAGCCGCTCGCCATCGTCGTCCGGTTTTCTTCACCTGGGCAGAATCGAAATTCGGCAACCTCACGACTGCCGGCACCCTCTCAGGATAGACAGGTGAAGTCGTTTGTCTGCAAAGGCTTCATAGGGTAGATTGTCACCCATGTCACCCGGCACAAGATTTCGCGGAATCGCGCAGGTGGTGCTTGCCGCCTCGATCTGGGGCGCCGCCTACCCTCTTACCAAGGATGTCCTGGCCCAGGTCCCGCCGATCACCTTCGGCTTCGCCCGTTTCACGTTAGCCGGCCTTCTCCTCATGGGATGGTCGCGAACCGCTCCGCTGCAGGGAATTGCGCCGGCCGACAGGCGACAGATGTGGCTGATGGCCTTCTGGGGAACGTTCGTTCTGGTCATCTTCATGAATCTCGGGCTGGGATGGGCACCCGGAGTCGTTTCATCGGTCATTTCAGGCATTTCGCCGTTGTTCACGGTATTTCTTGCCGCTGCCTGGGGAATGGAGCCGCTTCGCATGCGGCATCTGTTCGCAGCCGCTCTGGCCCTGACCGGCCTCGTGTTGTTATGCGGCGACATGCACGGAATGACGACGACCGGCACGAAAGCGGTCATCGGCATCGTTCTTGTCACGATTCCCCAGTTCGCATGGGCGGTCTACAGTCTCATCGGCAAACGCATCATGAGCAGCCATCCTTGGCAGTATGCCTGCCGGGACACGTTTGCGCTCGGAGCCCTGATGCTGGCTCCCGTAGCTCTCATCGAGACGGTGATTTCAGGTTTCGGAACCTGGGATTTGAAAGTCTGTCTGACTCTGCTGTTTCTGAGTGTTTTGAACTCGGTCGTCACCTATGGACTCTGGAACAGTGCCTTGACCCTGATTCCGGTCTCGGCAGCAAGTTTCGTGCTTTACATGCAGCCGATATCAGGCGTCGTTCTCTCGATGCTGATGTTCGGCGAAAGCACCGGCTTGAAAGGAATCGGCGGCATCTGCCTGATCTTCATCGCCCTTCTTCTCGCCCTTCACACAGACGAAACGGACAACGAACAGCAGAGATCCTCCGTCGAACTATGAGACAAAAATTTCAATACTCCTGTCTCAGCCCAAGCCGGATGAGGTGAGATACCGCTCCGCATCGAGCGCGGCGACACACCCGGAACCGGCGGCGACGATGGCCTGCCTGTAATGCGGGTCTACGACGTCGCCGCAGGCGAAAACACCTTCGACCGAAGTCACGCATGAGGGATGCCGCACTTCGATGTAGCCGGCTTCGTTCGCCTTCAGCTGGCCTGACAGGAACGCCGTATTCGGCGTATGCCCTATCGCCACGAACAGGCCCTTACAGGCATATTCCGACATGGCACCTGTTTTAACGTTTTGAATGCGAAGGCCGTTCATCACCGCGTCGCCGACCACTTCGGACACGACGGAGTCGAGAATCAGCTCGATTTTCGGATGCGACAGAACCCGCTCCTGCATGACTCTGCTCGCGCGGAACTCGTTCCGTCGGTGAATCAGCGCGACTTTCGATGCAAACCGGGTCAGGAAGGTCGCTTCTTCGATTGCCGTATCTCCGCCGCCGATAACCGCAATGATCTGGTTGCGGAACATCGGCAATGCTCCGTCACACGTGGCGCAGGCAGAGACGCCCTTTCCCCAGAAAGTTTGTACAGATGGGAGGTCGAGTTTTCTTGCACTCGCTCCCGTCGCAACAATCAGGGAATGGGCTTCAATCGTCCTGGAGGACGTTTTGACCGTGAACGGCCGCCTCGAAAGATCGACCTCCGAGACATCCTCCATGAGAAACTCCGTTCCGAAATGAGCAGCCTGATTACGCATCCTCGACATGAGCTCCGGCCCCTGGATGCCCTCGGGAAAGCCGGGGAAATTTTCGACGTCGGTGGTTATCATCAACTGTCCACCCGGCATGCCGCCGGACATGAACCCTTCGATCACGAGAGGCGCGAGCCCGGCACGGGCCGCATAAATTGCCGCCGTCAGACCGGCCGGACCGGAACCGATAATGAGGAGTTTGTTCGCCATGGTTTCATTCCTTTCCCTGTCCGCCGCGTAGAAGTCAGATCGACAGCAGTTTGAAAGCGATAATAAACAGGATAACAGCACCGATTGTTTCAACACGTTTCCCGAACTGCACCGAAAGAACCCTTCCCAGGCGCAACCCCGTCCAGGTCATGGCGGCTGCGATCAGCCCGATACAGACCGACTGCCATACAAGCGACCGGGCCGTCATACTGAGGCTGAATCCGACGCCGAGCGCATCAAAGCTTGTCGCGAACGACAGCGCAACCAGCGACCAGCCGCGCGTCATGTCCTTTCGCCGGGTCTGAGCGGCCGTTTCCGGCCCGCTGCCATTTCCGCCGCTTTCAGCGCCGTTCATCCCGCCAGAGCCGTCATCGCCATTCGCCTCCGGTTCTTCCATCTGAAGGCTCTCCCGGAGCATCCTGGCGGCAATAAACGCCAGGAGCCCGAATGCAATCCAGTGATCCCAGGCTTCGATGAAGGGAATAATGTACCTTCCGGCCAGCCAGCCGCCCATCGTCATGACAAACTGAAAAAGCCCGAAATGGAACCAGAGCCGGAATCTCGCCCGTCGTTCCGGAAGCCGTGTTCCTACCGCCAGGCCGACCGCGAACGCGTCGCAACCCAGCGCAAAAGAGATCCCGAGAACCACGATCCATGAAGACGTATCCATATCGAGAGGTGGATAATACCAGCTTTTCCTCACTCCGTCCACCTCTTGGAGCAGGCACGAAAGGTTTCAGATCGAATGCTCAGGGTATAATGCCCGGATGAGACGGAGAAACAATGCGGCCCTGAAGAGCGGTACAAGATCTCCCGGGGTCCCAGAATCTCGGCTATACTATGGGGAATAAGGGCCGTGCACTCGGGCGTTCAGAGGAGTTCGTCATGAAAAGCTGTCAGCGCATCAGCAGACCGTTCATTGCCGTTCTGGTGTTTGTCGTCACCTGCCTCGTCCCACTTTCAGCCGGGGAAGACCTCCGCCTCTGTTCTCCCGGTGAAGATTTCCTGATCATCGGCCACATGGGAGCACCGCTTCATCAGGTCGAAAATACGATCGAAAGCTTCAGGAAGGCAGTCGATATTGGTGCCAACGCCATCGAAACCGACCTTTCCCTGACGAGAGACGGCGAAGTCGTCATCTGGCATGACTGGAGCCCGAACTCCACCGTCGCCCTGTTCCGGCAGGCCGGGAAGCAGGGACTTCTCGCACGCCCGTTCAATCCGAATATCGGCAACTCGATGAGAAAACCGGTTCCCGAGCTGACCTTGGCTCAGCTGCGACAGAATTACGGCTACACGATGCGAACCTCGAATCTCGGAACCGGGAACAAGCTTTCCGCACGCATTCCGACAATCGAGGAGTTCTGCGACTGGGCCGCCGGAGAAGAACGGCTGAAACGTGTTTTCTTCGACATCAAGATTCCTGATGGGCAAACGGGCTTCGTGAAGCCGTTGATCGCACGCGTTGCGAAAGCCGTGCGTGAGCGGGGCCTCGAGCAACGCATCATTCTCATGTCGCCATACCACAAGATTCTCTCCGAGATGGCCCCTCTCGCGGCCGAGGCAAATCTGACGCTGCTGCACGACCAGGAGCTTCCCGCCATCCTCATCCTCAACCCGAAGAAATTTTCAACCGTTGCCGGAGCGATCGACCTGAAACTGAGCTGGGGGGCCATTGGACGGCCCGTTGCAACGCTGAGTGGCTACTCGATCTACAAGAAGATCCTGAAATATGATCTCAAGCTGGCCCGCATCCACAACTTCAAAAAGATCGAACCGCCCATTGAAGGGGTCATCGCCTGGACGCTCGATAAACCCGCCGAGATGCAGGAAATCATCGGGCTCGGTGTGAACGGAATCATGACGAACCGCCCCGACCTGCTTCACGAGATCGTCGACTCCTGGAAAGATTGACGAGTATTCGTTCTTCTTCATTCCATCCAACGTTCCACCCCGGGGTCCATGTGAAAAAAACAGACACAGTTCTCATCAGATGGCTGGTCATACCAGGCGTGATCATGTTCGCCCTGGATGAGCTGTGGTTCGGGTTTCAGCTCATCCTGCCTTTTTCGAAATTCACGCTCTCCCTCGCCGCCCTTCTCGGGATCACCTATACGATATTTCGTGCCCTGACGAATGCCGTGACCTGCGACATGCAGTACAGCCTTTCATCGATCACACGGAAAGACTTTTATAGGTTGAAGAATATTTCTCCCGGCGACCTGCTGTTTCATATTCTGATCTTCATGCTGTTCGCGTATGCGGCCGGGAAGTTTGTGAACGGCCTGGTCCCGCTCCGGAGTGTCGGACACGATACGATTGTCGGGCCTCTTGCGGTTCACCGGACGAAATCCACCAGGAGCAGGGGCACGACGGAATCCTACACGGTCGATGTTCCCTCGTGGATCGAAAAGGGCGCCACCCTCTCTCTCAAAATAGATCGCGAGACATCGCTGAAACTGAACGAGGGTGCGCCGATCCGGATCGACACGAAAATCGGCCTGCTTGGCATGGAGTTTTACCGGGCCCGGCACAAGAGCTTCACCTTTCAGAAAGGATACAACCCCGTTTTCCGGCAGCCGGAGTAATCGACCACAATATTCCTGCAGAGCCATACAGTACATATAACTTGATATATATTAATAAACAATGCTTTATATTACCATAAACATTTACATTCACATCAGACAATGCATTTAAATTTGAACTGCCCCCGGTTTTTCTGGACACGGATTTGAGATACTGAACGTGTCCAAGGAGGACCAATGAAGAACAGTAAGGTGAGGACGCACTGTCACGTGAACTGGGAATCGAGATGTTCATCCTTGAGGACTGGCTTGACAAGGCATTGGCGGGGATAGACGCAAATTTGAAAACACGCGGTGACGATCCCCTCACGATTGAGCGTGACGAAGCGCTGAAGCGCGTCGGCGAATTAACCATGGAAAACGAACTTTTGCGGATGAGGTGCGGGCTCAAACGCCCTTTCGAATTCAGGAGGTCGAGGAAATGAGCGCATCGATCTCCCC
>CAZQYQ010000237.1:0-7467 GCA_964597625.1 uncultured bacterium | reverse complement strand
GCTGGGTTCACTATGTCTGCCGTGAGAACGTCCAGGCGCAGTTCCGCGATATCAAGCTGCACATGCTGAACCGCAACACTCTCGGGATCGATCCCGCTCCCTATCCGACCAGCGTTGCGAATGTGAAAACCGGCGAGAAATCGACGATTGACCAGCGCGGGGAATGCGTTGACGGCTGTATCCGCGCCGTCGACGGCTTGACCGGCCCGGCCGGAGATGTTCCCTACCTCGATTGCGCCTACTCGAGTATCGGCAAGGCCTATCTGTATCGCCGCGATATCCGGCAGACGACCTACAGCATGCTCGGAAAAGACGGCAATACGAGCATCGTGGGAGACCCTGCAAACCTGACGACCACGTCCATCGGCGTCAGCTCAAAGAATACGACGGGCGACTTTGTGTATGCCGTCGGCAAGGATGTCATAAACTCCTGGCTTTCAGCAGCCGGTGCGCCTTACACCATCGCGACCCTGACCGATTTTGCTGTTTCCGACCAGTGGTGGCAGACGGGCGGTATCGCCTACGTGTATGACAAAACCCAGCGAACCGTCTACAAATTCGTGAGAAATGACCTGCTAGGGACGACACCTGTTCCCGAGCAGATCAATGTCGGCCTTGACGGCGTTCTTCCCGACTCCATCGGAGCCGATGGGTTCGGCCACCTGTATCTCATGAAGACACGGTTTGCCCCGGCCAACGTCAATACCTGGAGCGCGACGAACGCTTATACCTACAGCCAGTATTTTGTCGACGTTTCCGGAAACCGCTATCTGCGGGCTTACTTCCGCCAGGGAGTCTACAAGACGGTATCGAAGAGAAACTACTATACCCGGGTCACGGCTCCGATATCCGGAGACATCACCCTTGGAACGAATACCTTTTTCCGCGACTGCATCGTCAGGGCCGGACAAAACATCAATGATCGTTCCACCTGGACATGGATCAGCGGCTACAGCCAGGTGGGGGCTCCCGTCCAGACGGACTATCGGGTTGAGATCGCCGTCATAAACAGCGCGACACCGCCGCAGGTCGAAGGCGACAGAGCCGGCCTCAATGATGCCCGCGGGCCGCTCCTGTTCAACGCCGCAACCGGTGATTTCAGTCCGGCGGCACCTGAGGGCGATGGCAGATATCGCGATGATAATGTCTACTTCTTCGAAGTGGAGAATTATCCGCGATTCGATACGAACGATGTCAATACCTGGTCCGGCGGCGACATCGATCTCGACGGCCGCCGGGGCCAGTTTGTCTCGACGGTGAAAAAGACGGCAATGAAGTATTACTGGAAGGTCATCCAGACAAAGGACAGTGCCGGAGCGACGGTGAACAATACGATTCTCGATCAGGAAACGGCGGGCGCGCCGGGCAGTTATCGGTATTCTGCGGCACTCAGCGCCGGCACCTATCAGGTAGGAGTGAAAACCAGATTTCAGTTTTATGACTATGACCGGCTTGCCCCGGGCTCCCTTGCGCAGGATAAAGAAAGCGTCCTGTCCGGCGTGCGGACCGCGGTCGGCGAGGATGCGAACGGGTATTCCTGGATCACATTCACCATCAAGGGCATCGATCCGCCTCCCACGGGCACCGGCGGCGGGATCGTGATGAGCGGAAAACCTCAGGGCAGTTCGTTCGTTTACATGCCGTCCAATACAGACACCTTTCCGGCTCCTCTCACGCGTCCGAAGTTCGTCATTCCCGATCAGAACACCCGGAACTGGAGTTTCAAACTTCGCGATCTGTTGTCGAACTGTGCGATCAATTCGCCGGATGGCCGGTTGACTCTGATGAGCAACGCCCGGCCTCCGATTCCGGCAGGAATCGCGCGGATGGTTCCGAACAGCAATGTCTGGACTCCCGCCAATCAGCCTACCCAGTTCACCTGGCGTTCGCTGCTGAAACGTGGAACCGATACCATCATCGACGTATCCATCACCACGGACAGCCCCGATCTCACGACGGCTGAAACGAAGAGACTTTTCCCGGTTCCTTCACAACCGCAGTCGTATACGCTTACCGTTACGGCCCGGCGGGTCGGCACGGTGCTGGTGTACTTCCCGACACCGATCATCTATCCTGACGGAACCATCGGCACTGACTGGGGAATTCCTACGGATTTTCCGATCAATATGCAGATGACGGCCGTGTGTGACGTCATCGTGAAAGATCAGACCGGGCCTCAGACGAGATTCTCTGATCCGTTCGTCAGTGGTGGCTTTGTGCCTGGTGCCTTTGTCAACCGTGAAATTCTGTACGGCACGACAGGCGAGACGATTGCAGCCCCCGACAGCCCGCCTGCCGCCCCCCCGGGACAACTGATTTTTGTCGTGGCAGACAACAATCCGATGGGAAATGACCCGACGACCAGCAACTATGTTGATCCCTATCATAATGATCCCAACTTGAATGATCTTCGGGTGAATCACAATTATAATGCCAGATATGCGGAGTTCTTCTATCCCACGGTTCCAGAGAGGGTCACCCTTGTCGCGCGTTATCCGCATTATTACCGATCGAATTCCATTCAAAACAACAACTCCGATGTGAGTTACAAACTTCAGCAGCAGGACCTTGTCGAAGCGAACTTCGGAACCGGAGACCTGAGCTGGCTGCCGCGAGTCAACTATAATCGGGCATTCTCCTATCGCATGTATAAGATCCCCCTCCTGGATATGGTTCACTTCTCCGATCAGGGGGCGCCGCTGCAACTGTATCTGGCGAACAATGTAAGCACCTACCAGAATCCCGTCTACGGCCTTGCCGCGAAGGATGCTTCGGAAATCTTGCTGAGTTCCACGAATCCACTCAACTACCTTGGTCGCGGGGAGATCGTTATTCGTGACAACGACAGGCCCAATGCGTTTATTCAGGCCCAGGAACTCAAGCATGAGGGCGTCGTTCATGTCATCCCGTCGAATCTTGTTTCGGGTGTGCTGAGCGAGTGGAAACGGATTGCCAACCCGCCGACTTCCGACTCGATCGCAAACGGCCTTCAGACATGGTCCGGAACGAATATCGGAAGTATAGATCCCAGTATGAAAGTGAATTCCGGTCTTCCGGTTTCGACCGTTCTCGCATCACCCAAGGCAGAGTTCGAGGTGGATGTCCCTGCCTTCTTCCACCCGATCTTCTATGACAACCTGGGCCAGGTGACGGTGACCAACTTCTCCCTGTATGACCTGAACGGGACAACGGTCCTGGACAACAGAACGAGCGGCGGTGACATCCGGTATCTGTTCCGTCAGCCGAGCACGGCAACAGGCAAGTATCGCGTGAAACTCCAGGTCTGTGATAATGCCCGCGGCTGGCCATCGGATCCACGGAGGCCCTATGTGACGGCGACGATGGACAACTCGACGATAAACAAGCGGGATGTCGAACTGCTGCTCGACGTGTATTCGTCGCGTCTCGACATCCGGGTCATCGACCGGACCAACCAGGGAAAATAGCACATGAACTACGATCGGCCCCGGGGCCGCAGTCCGGGCGTAACCCTCATTGAGATCATCTGTGCCTTCCTGATCTTCATGATTGCTACGCTCGGGGCTTCGGGGCTGCTCAGCTTCGGCCATCGCGGAACACAGAAAGATTTCCGCATGGTTGCCGCGCAAGAGATCCTTTCCGACCGGATGAACCGCCTGGCGCTGGTTCCGTATGCAAGCCTGACGACAAGCATTACGGCTGAGCCGGTCGTATTCTCGTCCGATGGCGTCGCGGGCCGGTTCCTCTGGGGAGTTCCGTACGGCCTGGCGACGAATACGCGGGCCGGCTCTTTCAATGTCGACATCACGCTGAGGCATCAGCCGGTAACGTTCGGCGTGCAGCCGTTTAATATCGTGACTTCGGTCGGGTATGCGTCCACCACGCCAAGCACCTTCGCCTTTGATTCTTTCGATGCGACATACCGGGAGTATACCGGTGTCGATGCGACGCGGCCGTTTGAGGTCATCAAATTTCTGACGACGGTGAAATGGGGCGAGCCGAACGGGGTGTCGCGGAATATTCAGGCTGTGAGCTTTATCGCCAACCTTCAGGGAGCCTTCTGACGATGACAGACATCCGTTGTCCGGGTTCCAGATGCGGGATGGCCATTGTCATCGTGCTGGTATTCTCCTTTGCCCTTCTGGTCCTCGGAAGTGCGTATCTGAAGACATTTTCCACGACCAAGCCCGTGAATCCGAAAATGCTCGATCGGATGCAGGCTGATTTTTTCGCCCAGGGCATTGCCCAGATCGCCATTCTGAAATTCAAACGGTTTCCGGCTGATTTCTACCACGCCTATATCCATCAGCAGGCCGGTCTCACGAATATCATACCCACGCCGTTCGCGAGATTTCAGGGCGCCGCCAATACCCCGCTTCAGGATTACCGTCCCGGTGGAACGAGTATTGGAGACCCTGTTCCGATTGCTACATATTCTACAAGATTTAACATGATCAGCTATAAAGGCTACAACCGCGATGCTCTGGAAATCACTATTTCGGTCAGAATCAAGGACATTCAGCAGAATTATGTCTTCACCGTCGATGCAAGCCGGACAAGGCTCCTGTGACGAAATGAATGAACGCCCGGCAGTCCGGAATGGCTCCAAAAACGGCTTCACCCTCACGGAAGTGCTCATCGCCTGTGGGGTGATGAGCCTGCTGTTTGCCGCTCTGTTCGCGGTTTTCAGAGGTGGAACGTCGGGGTTCAAATCCGGCCAGTGGCAGATTCAGTCCCAGAAGAAGGCCCAGTTGTTCCTGAATCAACTCAGGGAGCTGCTTGAAAAGGCCAACAATGCCGAGTCTTACTCTTCAACCTCTTCTCCGATGGTGAGCCCGCTGCCGATCAATGTGAAGACGGGCTTTTTAAACTCCGTCACGGCCCTCTCCGGTGCGACCGGCCTGTTGTATTTTTCCGTGACGACCGCCTATAGTGCCGCCACTCCCATCATACGAACCTCGGAAGTCAGAGGAACCTGGGCCGGCGTATCGCTTTCGGCGGTCAGAAACAATGACGGCCAGGGATATAAGCTCGTTCTCACGCGTTCCGGAACCGATACGGACCATATCAGATGCGGTCCTCCTTATACGCAGACGCTTGCGGGGGGGAATTTCGATGCCGAGCCGGCTTCCAGGCGTGTCAGCATCGAGCTTGAAGATGTTCAGAGCATCGGATTCAGCGCTGTCTCGCCCGGTTCCGTCGAAGTGACCATCGTGATGAGCCGCAACTTCGGAGGTGGTCGGGTCGGACTCCTGCGGGAATCGGTTCGCGCAAAATTCATGAACTCCGATCTCAGTATTGCAGCTGTTTCTTTCTGATCGCCGCACTCTTTTTTTTCGATCCATCATTCTCGTTCTAAGCTATGAGCCGCCTCATGCCGATAAGCTTCTCAGAGCATACATGACCTCGCTTTCAGGAGACAGACGAACATGAGGCAAACCATTCTGAACCTTGGCCTGTTGGCCGGCTTTCTGGCGATCGGCGCCCCTCTGGCAGCTGAACCCGTTGTTGGCGGCTACGTCCTTGAACGCCTTCCCGGCGGGAAAACGGTGGTCGTTGACGGCAAAAACATCGTTCTTGCGCACATTTTCAATCCCGACCCGGCGTCGTTGAAGGCCGGGAGCTACGACATTGGCGTCGAAGTGCAGGGTGCGAAAGGCGTCAAGACCTTTGTTCTGAAGCCCAACAGCGATCTTGGCAGCGGCGCATTGCGGACGTATCGCGTGAAAGTGCCGCTGAATGCGGATGGGAAAACCGGAATGGTACGGGTTTTCGCCCGCATGGACGGGCGCAAAATCTGGTCTGAAGCGCTTGCTGGAAACAGCACCGCCACCAGAAAAACATCGGCCGGTGCCGTAACGACTCTTTATACGGAAGTCCCCCCCGAACCGGCAGCGGGCACGCCGCCCAAGGAAGTGCCGTTTGAAAATGAAATCGGCGCTTCCCGTGCTCCAAGAACTGCCGGAAAGACCGTTCCGAGCCAGACTCCGGCCATCACCCCGAAATCGGGAAAACAGACGAGCGTGGCGGCCGTTTCGGCTCCCGCGGCGACTTCGAAGCCCAGGGTCATCAATCCCAGCGAGTTCCGGACTCTTCGCACGATCGACGAAGAGCTTGTCATCTATGTCGTAAAGGCGGGCGATACCCTTCAGACGGTTGCCGAACGGTATTATGGCAATGCAGAGCATGTCAGAACGATCGCCGATCTCAATTTCATCGAAGCCAAAGCTGCTGTGAAGCCTGGTGAAGAGATTATCGTCGATGTGCGGCCCCTTTCCGGATCGAAGCCGTCTGTCGGAAAGAAGGAAACCGCGAAGGCACTATCAGCTCACAAGACCGTGGCACCATCTGCCGCGGCGGTTTCCGTGGCAGGGGCCGAGAAGCAGCAGGGAATTCGGAAATACACCGTTCAGAACGGCGATACTCTTGCGATCATCGCAAAGCGGTTCTACGGCAAAGCCACCAAGGCAGGCTTGATTATCAAGGCCAATCCCGGCCTGAATCCCAAAAACCTCAAGATCGGCACTGAACTCGTTGTGCCCGCCGAGAACGGAGAGCAGGCATGATGACGAACACAACACCAGTAAAACGGGGGACCGGCGTGAAATCACCACTTGTTCAGATCAACAGTGTCGGCGACGCCGGCGTGGCGTTTCAGGTCAAGGGAAAGGCTTTCCAGGAAGGGTATTTGTTCCTGACCGCCGAGATGCTGAGATTGTTTCCATTCAAGGAAGATCTGAGTTCCATTCTGTTCGTCGATGATGCCGAAGTGGTACACTCGGCGATATATCACAAGTCCCGCGGCTACATGGTCTGCCTGACGTTCGGCGAATGGTGGGAAAAGAACCAGATGCGCGAGGGCGACCAGATCGGTATCGATCTGATCAGTCTGGCCGAGCGCCGGTATCGGTTGTTCCGTGTCGTGCCGGATGCCGCCAAGGCAGCCTCTGCCATTGACGATATAAGCGTGACCATGCACCCGGGTGCCGATCTTCCGATTCTGTATACTCCCGGCAACCTCGAAGTGCTGCGCAAGCTCATTACGGGTGATTACTCCCCGTATGCCGAAACGGGCCTCATTCTTCAGGGTGAGGAGATGAACACCCGGAGTGATGATCAGGAGCTTCTCTCCCTGCAGACCTGCTTCGGCGTTTCCGCGTATCAGCACCAGCTGCAGACCGTCTACAGCGTCCTGGGGCGATACAACGGCCGTGCACTTCTGGCGGACGAAGTCGGTCTTGGAAAAACCATCGAGGCCGGTCTGATTCTCAAGGAATACCTGCTTCGCGGCATGGTCCGAAAGGTATTGATCCTGACGCCGGCCTCGCTTATCACTCAGTGGCAGCAGGAACTCAAGACCAAGTTCGATCTCAGCTTCAAGAATCATAATGAAATCAGTGACTGGGAACAGTCCGACCTGGTCATCGCATCCCTCGATACCGCGAAAAGCCAGAAAAACCAGAAATCGGTGCAGAAAGTGAATTATGA
>CAZQYQ010000236.1:0-7480 GCA_964597625.1 uncultured bacterium | reverse complement strand
TTCTATCAGCGCGCCGCGCGCACCGTTAAAATTCCAGGGTTCCGCCCCGGCAAGGTTCCGCGCCCGGTCCTGGCCAAGTTCATCGGCCACGACGCGATTCGCGAGCAGGTCGAGGAAGAGCTTGTCAACCAGGTATATCCGGATGCCATCCGCCAGACCAAGCTTCACCCGGTCAGCGATTTTTCCGTTGAGGAGTCGAGCCTCAAAGAGGGCGAGTCATTCACCTTCAAGGCCATTTTCGACGTACGCCCGAAGCTCGGCGAGATCGGCTACAACGGTCATACCGTCACCGTGAAACGCCTCGAAGTCGATGATGAGCTGATCGGCAAGGTTCTCGACCAGCGCCGCGAGCAGTTCGGCAAGACCGTTCCGGTCGAAGACGGCGAGCTCCAGTTCGGCGACTATTTCATTGGCAAGATTTCCGTCACCTGTGAAGGGGTCGAAGACGCCGAGATGTCCGAAGAGAAGGGCTATCACAAATTCACCGAAGACGGCCGCATGTATCTTCCGATGAAGGGCATGAAGCCCGCTGAAACCCGCACTTTCAAGCATGAAGTCAACACCGATGCCGAGAAAGATTCCAAGTATTTTGGAAAGACCCTCGATGTCACCGTGACGCTCGAACGCATTTCCCGCCCGACCCTGCCGCCTCTGAACGATGAGTTCGCCAAGGAAGTCGGCGAGTTCTCGACGCTCGACGAGCTGAAAGCAAAGATCCGCACGGATCTCGACGAGCACTCCATCAAGGACGGCGAAGAGCGCGCGGTCGATGCGATTCTGCGTGAGATCGTGAACAAGACCCCGGTCGAGATTCCGAACGCGATGGTCGAACGCACCATCGACTACTTCGTGTCGAACATCGATCGCCGGTGGCGCCAGTTCAACAGCAGCCTGACCGAGTTTCTGAAGCGCTCGAACAAAGATTACAAGGCATTCCGCGAAGAGTTCCGCGAGAAAGCCGAGTTTGAGACGAAAGTCATGCTCATTGTCGACGAGATCGGCGAGCGTGAGAAGATCGAAGTCTCCGATGCCGATTTCCGCGCGGAAGTCGAAAAACGGGCTTCAGAATACAACATGACGGTAGACAAGCTCCTGGAGCATCTTTCCAAGGGCGACGGCGAAGAAAATCTTCGTCATACGATCCGCGATCGACAGATTCGTGAGTTTTTGCTAAAGAACAACGCCGTTCATTACGATATGGTCAAGGAAGCTGAATTCAACAAGGGGGATAACCCACAGTGACGCTGGTACCAATCGTCATTGAGCAGAGCAGTCGGGGCGAACGCGCTTACGACATCTACTCCCGTCTTCTCAAGGACCGCATCATCTTCATCGGCGGCGAGATCGAGGACCACATGGCCAACCTGATCATCGCAGAACTTCTCTTCCTCGAATCCGAGGATCCCGAGAAAGACATTTCAATCTATATCAACAGCCCGGGCGGCGTCGTCACTGCGGGGCTCGCGATCTACGACACGATGCAGTACATCAAACCAGATGTAAGCACGATCTGCATCGGCCAGGCGGCCAGCATGGGCGCGGTTCTGCTCGCGGCCGGCACGGCGGGCAAGCGGTATGCGCTCCCCAATTCGCGCATCATGATTCACCAGCCGCTGGGCGGTGCTCAGGGTCAGGCCAGCGACATCGAGATCCAGGCCGGCGAGATTCTGCGCATCAAGGAAAAGCTCAACGACATCCTGGCGCATCATTCCGGTCAGCCTCTCAAGCGTATCAAGAAAGACACAGATCGAGATTTCTTCATGTCGTCCCTTGAAGCCAAAGAATACGGCCTCATCGACGAAGTCGTTCAACGCAAGCCAATAACCGCCAAATCGGCCGGAGAGTAAGCATGCTGTCTAAGAGCCCACAGTTCCGGTGTTCTTTCTGCGGGAAGAGCCAGGACCAGGTTCGCAAGCTGATTGCAGGACCCGAGGTCTACATTTGTGATGAATGTATCGGGCTTTGCAATGACATTATCGTGGAGGAAGTCGATGACGACCAGACCCACGAGCTGAAGGGCATCATCAAACCCAAGGAGATCGTTGACGTTCTCGACCAGTATGTCGTCGGTCAGCAACGCGCGAAGAAGATCGTCGCCGTTGCGGTCTACAACCACTACAAGCGTATCAGTCTGGCCAAGGCGCCCAGCCGCAAGGACGACGTCGAAGTCCAGAAATCGAACATCCTGTTTCTCGGCCCCACCGGCTCGGGAAAGACGCACATCGCGCAGACTCTGGCCCAGCTCCTGAACGTGCCATTCTGCATCGCCGACGCCACCACTCTCACCGAGGCCGGGTACGTGGGCGAGGATGTCGAGAGCATTCTTCTCAATCTGCTGCGCGCCGCTGATTACGATGTGCAGAAGGCTGAGAAGGGCATCATCTACATCGATGAGGTCGACAAGATCGCCCGCAAGAGCGAGAACCTGTCGATCACGCGAGATGTTTCGGGCGAAGGCGTCCAGCAGGCGCTTCTGAAGATGCTCGAGGGCAAGATCGCTCACGTTCCGCCGCAGGGCGGCCGCAAGCATCCGCACTCGGAGTTCATTCAGATCAACACCAAGGATATCCTTTTCCTGATGGGCGGCTCGTTCGAAGGCATCGAAAAAATCGTTGAGTCCCGCACCCGCACCAAATCGCTCGGATTCGGCAGCACGCCGATGGCACGGCGCGATAAGCGCATCAGCACTCTGCTCTCGCAGATCATGCCGGAGGATCTCCTCAGGTTCGGCATGATTCCCGAGTTCATCGGTCGCGTGCCCATCATCGCAACCTTCGACCAGCTCGCGGAAGAGGATCTCGTCAAGATTCTCACCGAGCCGAAGAATGCGCTGACCAAGCAGTTCCAACGCCTGCTCCGCATGGAAGGCGTCGATTTGGAGATCACCCCGCCTGCCCTGCAGGCGATTGCCCGCAAGGCGATCCGACAAAACACCGGTGCACGCGGTCTGCGGAGGATTTGCGAAGAAATGATGCTGGATCTGATGTACGACATTCCGTCGAGCAGTGATGTTGAAAAAGTCATCATTACCGAGCGGACGGTCGAACGGAAAGACCCCTACCAGATCGTCTACAAAATGGGCGAAGAAAAAACCGCCTGAAGTTTGCAGGAACCATCCGCAGGGGCGGGCCATCAGGCCCGCCCCTGTGTTTTTAGCGGTTTACCGTGAGTCCGGCGGCGGCGGCCAGCGGTCGCGGCGTCGTATCCCCGGCATCGAGCCTGACCGAGCCATCGGCCATCATGAACCGGGAGCCGGGCGAATCCATCGTGGCGGAGAGTCTGCCGGTCCGGATCATGACGGAACCGGTGTCGAGAGTAATCCGACTGGCCGCCGGACGCGCTTCGACAAGGAACTGGCCGCCAAGGCCGGTTACGCTTCCGGCCGATGTCATGACACTGAAGCCGCTTCCGCTTGAATGCAGGTCACAGGTGACCTGGCCGGTCAAGAGCTGCGTCCCGGTCGCTGTCAGCATAAACTGAGCCTGCGAGGTAAACATGATGCGATTTTCGCCGTGGAAACTGACGAACAGAATTCCCAGCGGCGGAACGCGGTACGTCACGCCAAGCTCGGGGCTTCCTTCGACGGGCAGCGCCGGTGAGCCTTGAGCTCCCGGCAGCCGCAGTCCCTGGCCAGGGGGGGCCGAAAGGCGATAGGTGTAGAACGGTTTTGAGGCCGATTCCGCGGCAGGTCTGTGCGGATCGGCATTTGATGCCGGTGCCGATGCGGGGGCGTGAGGAAGCCCGCGGTCATGGAACGCCATCAGAACGACGAGAGCAAAACACGTGGCCAGGCCGGCGGCAAGCCAGCGTTGAAGCCGTATGAGCTCCGCGATCATGCCGAACAGCGAGCCAGCAGGAGCCGAAACCGAAGGCTCAGCAACAGCCGGTGCCGCGGCTTTTCCCCCGTGTCCGGCAAGTTTTGCGACGAACGCCGTGATTTCAGCGGCAGTCGGGCGGTCCGAGGGAGTCTGCGCATAGGTATTCCGGAGAACTTCAAACAGGTTTCGCCAGACGGCGAACTCGACGCGGCACGCGGCGCACTGGCGCAGATGCCGATCTATGCGCGTCCGTTCCGGCAGGGTTGCCTGCTGGTCAAAGTATGCCTGGAAATCGATTTTTTCATCGCAGGTCTTCAGGTTCGGCTTCATATGTCTCCCCCTTCAGCGCCGCCACCGGCGCGATCTGAAACCACCATCAGCTTCTTGAGCAGCTCACGGGCTCTGAAAAGCCCGACTTTCACCGTTCCAAGCGGTTCGTCAAGCAACTGCGAGATCTCTTCATAACTGAGCATCAGGCCGTGGCGCAGAGCGAAAAGCATCCGATACCCCGGCGGCAATCCTTCCAGGCACTGGTCGAACAGCAACCGGCTCATCACTTCGTCACCCGGCCCCGGCGCTCCCGACGGAACCGCCGCATCATCGAGAGGCACCAGCTTCAGACTTCGGCCCAGCCGCCTGTAATGTTCGCCTATCAGATTCACCGCAATCCGGAGCAGCCATGGCGCGAATTCCCGGTTCGCATCGAACTGGCCCAGCTTTTCAAAGGCTTTCAGAAACGTTTCCTGGCAGATATCCTCGACGGTCGAATCGTCACGAACCATCTTGCGGGCAAGCCCTTTCACCCGAACCCAGTATCGCTCCACAAGAGGTCTGAATGAATCCGTATGGCCTTCCCTGACCTGGAGTATCAGATCCCGGTCGAGATCCCCTTTTCCGTGTCCCATGTTCAGCGGCCTCTCGGGAGGGATTCAGCCCCGGACGGGCTGCCGGCGAGAAACCGCTGAGCACGATTGAGCCATGGCGAATCGGGATACCGCGTTGCGAACCACGTGCAGACGCTCCGGGCCCGCCCGGCCTGCCCGTTCTTCAAGAGAACGCGAATGAGGTTATACAGGCCCTGAGGTTCGAGAGTGTCGATCGGACGTCTCGCAACGGCTTCGAGTCTTTGTCTGGAAATGCGTGGTCCGAGCGTGTCAAACCGTTCGGGTGCCAGATACGCGGTCACGTTTTCCCGCGAGACGGGAATGGAACAGGAAACCAGGGCAAGATACGTCCAGGAGTCGCGCCAGAAGTTCGTCAAAGAAGCGGCGGCAGAAGCGACGGCAGGGTCTTCAGGAAGCGGCTCCGCATGATTTCCGATAACCAGCCGCCTGAGAATCAGTTCGCGAAGGTCCGGCGTCGGCGCAGAACGTCTGAGAGGCGCGAATATCCGATACATTTCCCTGGCAATCACGGTTTCATCATACCGGAGGCACGTCTCAAATGCGTCATACCAGGCCTCCGGGTATGGTCCGGAAGTCTCCGATAGTTTCGCCGCAACCCGGCCATCCGAACTTCCCCCCTGGCGCGCCAGAGACATCATGGCCTCCTGGATCACAAGGCTTCTCAGGGCTTCCGGTGCGCTCGCCAGAGTTAAGGCCCGTTCCGCGGCGGCTCCCGCGTCTGCCGCATCCAGCCAGGCTCTGCGACTCATACAGCGCCAGACGTGTTCGACGGCCTGGAGCGCAGGGATTGCCGCGGTTCCCGGGGCAATCTGCGTTCCCCAGGCTCCGCCTCTTCCGGAAGAAATGGCGCGCGCGCCTTTTTCCATGCCAAACTCCACACGGCCCGACTCGACCCTTCCACCATCACAGGAGACCAGGCAGATCCCTTCCCGAACACGAACCACCGCCCGGGCGGTCTGCAGGACAACCGGATGAATCCTGCGTTTCGCGATCACTCTGAGCATCCCTGATTCGAGACGCAATCCATCGAGGTTCCGCTGCAGCTTTGAGCCGGGGAAAACCGAGATCAGAGCACCCGGCAGTTCGATGACGCCCCACGTTCTGGCTGATGTGGAAACACCCGTATTGGGCTTCAGTTCGAGAGGACTGGTGCCGGTATCCGGCGCAGGAGTCCCCGGGAAAAAAACAGGAGTCCCCTGTTCAATGGCCTCCCAGGCACTTGCCGATGCCAGAACCGGCAGAGGAATACACACTCCGACGAACGTGAACAGCCAAAAACCGAATGAAGCCACGAACAGGGCAGCCTGTCGCCGCATGTCTCTTGTATGAAACGGAGCCTGCCCGTTGAGATCTTCTTTTCGGATATCCCTGCCGCGACTCACATTTTGCCGCCTCTATCAGTAGTATGCTCTTTATACCATTATGGTTACATCCGTGTCGTTTTTTCAGCATGGCGATACCGGGTGGAATGCAACTTGCTTCGGAAACCAGCAGTCGCTGAGACGGAGAAGGTCATGAAAAGAGTCATTCTGCTGATTGCCGTCTGTTCTTTCGCACGCGCCGTTTCAGGCTGCAGCCTGGCTGTTCACGAATGGCAGCTTCAGTTCCAGGTTCGTCTTTCGCCACAGACGACGGTTCTGCCGCTGAGCGAACTGGATGTTGCGCGTGATCCCATTGCCGGCGGCTCCGTCAGCTGCGTCTATTGGGTGACCCGCCACGATCCGCTGTCGTATTATATCACTCAGTTTATGTTTTTGTTTTCCGGGGGAAACAGCCATACTCCCTGGAAGGCCGAGCCCTCGAGTTCGTCGGTCGTCCAGGCGATTCTGAATGCCCCCGCCACGGATCCGGCTCCGGTCATTCTCGGTTCGGATCACCATTCCCTGCGCATAGCCCTTTTCTCGGATCAGAACTCGCAGTTTCGATGTCACCAGCTGATCCTGTATGAATCCAGGCGCATCCGGGCCATTCATTATCAGCCTCAGCAGCCGTGGGCGCGGGAAGTGGACGGCCGGTCCTGGCTTTCGATCACATTTTTCGAGTATCCTGTCCCGGGAAACATTCTTTCCATCTCAGCGTCCCCGATTGGCGGCCAGCCGGTTGAACTCTTCACCGATCCGGAACTCGTCGAGGCCCTGGTTGCCGGAAAACGGCTGAAACTTCGCCCGACATCCGCCTATACCCCTCTCTCGAAGGAAATTCCGGAGATTCCCGAATGAAGCGCAGGTCATTTTTTTTACATCTGTTCATCTATTTTTACATGCTGTATCCCTCTTCGATTCAGGCCATCGAGTTCAGGCGGATCGACTTCGAGCGTCTGGTACGCAATCATCCTCTGATGAGACGGTTCGATGCCGGGACCGGTCGATTCCGGGGCACTCCAAGCGAGGTGCGCAGCATCGAGGATGTTCGATCGGATATCGCACGGATGGATTATCAGATTCAGGAGACAGAGCGGAAGAAAGGCGAAACCGTCAAAGCATCGTTCTTTTTCCAAAATACTGCCGAAACCAGTACCGAAGCCGCCTGGCATCGCATCAACGGGATGGATGCGGAAATCGCGACGCTGAAAAAGAACCGGGCCGCCCTGGCATCCCTTCTGGAGCAAGGAGGAGTTCCTCCCGAGCAAACCCTGATTGATTGTGTGAAATCCCTTGCAGCCGATATCCTGTCATCCTGTCCGGCCGCCAGTGATTCTATCGTACTCAATGTATTTCCCAGGTTTCCTTCGCCGCCTCCGGGGGTTCCGGCTGCAAC